>NZ_JBVHDR010000002.1:521956-617619 GCF_055563295.1 Streptomyces sp. NPDC002868
ACGCGTAGTACGAGCTCCCAACCGGCACGTGGGCTTCGGTGAACAACCACGCGGCCAAGCCGTACACCGCCTGAGACCGGACAGAGTGAAGGGGCCGGACCGCGTGACGCGGTCCGGCCCCTTCACTCTGCGTGCTGCGGATCAGGCGGTCGCCGAGCGGTACTTGCGCACCGCCAGCGTCCGGAACACCGCGATGATCAGGACCGACCAGAGGATCGAGGCCAGCACCGGGTGCTCCATCGGCCAGGCGTCGGACGGCGAGACGCCCGGGTTGCCGAAGAGCAGGCGGCAGGCCTGGACCGTGGCGCTGAAGGGGTTCCACTCGGCGATGGGCTGCAGCCAGCCGGCCATTTTGCTGGAGTCCACGAACGCGTTCGAGATGAAGGTCACCGGGAACAGCCAGATCAGACCGCCGGAGGTGGCCGCCTCGGGCGTCCGGACCGAGAGTCCGATCAGTGCGCCGATCCACGAGAAGGCGTACCCCAGCAGAAGCAGCAGGGCGAAGGCCCCGAGCGCCTTGGGGAGGCCCTCGTGAATCCGCCAGCCGACGAGGAGGGCGACGATCGTGAGGACCACTACGGTCAGCGCGGTCTGTACGAGGTCCGCGAGCGTACGACCGGTGAGGACCGCGCCGCGGGCCATCGGCAGCGACCTGAACCGGTCGATGAGGCCCTTGTGCATATCGTCGGCGATGCCCGCGCCGGCGCCCGCGGTGGCGAAGGTGACGGTCTGGGCGAAGATGCCGGCCATCAGGAATTCGCGGTAGACGGACGGGGCGGTGGACGCGCCGATCTCCATGGAGCCGCCGAAGACGTAGCTGAACAGCACCACGAACATGACGGGCTGGATCATCCCGAAGATGATCATCTCCGGGATCCGGGTCATCCGTATGAGATTGCGCTTGGCGACGACGAGCGAGTCGTTGACCGACTGCACGATGCCGCCGCGGGGTCTGGGGGCCGTGATCTGAACGGCGTCCGTTGTGGCGGTTGTGGCGGTCACTTCGCGGGCTCCTTCCGGGACTTCTTGGCCTTCGCGTCCTGAGCGTCCTGAGCGCCCTGAGCGCCCCTGGCGTCCTCCGGAGCGCCGTTCTCCTCGGCCTCGGCCTCGGCGGCGTGGCCGGTCAGCGAGATGAAGACATCGTCGAGGGTGGGGCGGCGCAGGCCGATGTCGTCGATCTCGACGCCGCGGATGTCCAGCTCGCGGATGACCTCGGCGAGCAGCTTGGCGCCGCCGGTGACCGGGACGGTGAGCTTGCGGGTGTGCTCGGCTATCGCGACGTCGCCCTTGCCGAAGCCCAGGAGCACCTCGCGGGCCGGGCCGATCTGCTCGCTCGCGTGCACGACGACCTCGACGCGCTCACCGCCCGTCCGGGCCTTGAGCTGGTCGGAGGTGCCGCGGGCGATGACCTTGCCGTGGTCGACGACGCAGATGTCGTGGGCCAGGTGGTCGGCTTCTTCGAGGTACTGGGTGGTGAGCAGCAGTGTCGTACCACCGCTGACCAGCTCCTGGATGACCTCCCACAACTGCTGCCGGTTGCGCGGGTCGAGGCCGGTGGTCGGCTCGTCCATGAACATCACCGGCGGCGATACGACCAGGGCCGCGGCGAGGTCGAGGCGGCGGCGCATACCGCCGGAGTACGTCTTTGCGGGGCGGTCGGCGGCGTCGGCGAGGTTGAAGCGCTCGAGCAGCCGGCCCGCCCGCGTCTTCGCGTCCCGCGCGCTCATCTGGTAGAGCTGGCCGACCATTTGGAGGTTCTCGCGGCCGGTCAGATACTCGTCGACCGCGGCGAACTGGCCGGAGAGGCCGATGGAGCGTCGGACTTCGTTCGGGTGCTTGAGCACGTCGATACCGGCGACGACGGCTTTGCCGCTGTCGGGCTGCAGCAGCGTGGTCAGTACGCGCACGGTGGTGGTCTTGCCGGCGCCGTTCGGGCCGAGAAGTCCCAGAACCGTGCCTTCGGGGACGTCGAGATCGACGCCGTCCAGAGCCCTTACGTCGCCGAAGGTCTTCACCAGGCCTTCGGCGTAAATGGCGCCTGGCATATGGGGTCTCCCAGGGTGGCAGGTGGTGGTCGCGTCAGAGCGAAAAGCTCGGATGTGCGTGCGTGCCCGCGACTCGGCGGGAACATGGCAAGGACCCTCACAGTAACGCGATACATCGCGTCACTCAAGAGTGTCGCGACAGGTGGACGTAATGAGTCGCGAGAGGTGCAGGACGATGACTCGAACCACGGCTCAGTCGATGATGGTGTAACCCGCATCGCGCAGCGCCGCAGCGACCTCTTCGCAGTGCTCCGGGCCCTTCGTCTCCAGGTGCAACTCCACCTCCGCCTCCGTGAGCCCGAGCCGCGGATCGGTCCGTACGTGACTCACATCGAGGACGTTAGCGTCGACCACTGACAACGAGCCGAGAAGTGCGGCAAGGGCCCCCGGCCGGTCCGTCAGTCGCAGCCGCAGCGAGAGATACCGGCCCGCCGCCGCCATGCCGTGCCGCAGTATGCGCTGCATCAGCAGCGGGTCCACATTGCCGCCCGACAGCAGGGCGACAACCGGTCCCTCGAACGCCCGCGGCTCGCTCAGCAGCGCCGCCACCGGACTCGCCCCGGCGGGCTCGACGACGAGCTTCGCCCGCTCCAGGCAGAGCAGCAGCGCGCTGGAGAGCGCGTCCTCGGAGACCGTACGGACCTCGTCAACAAGATCGCCAATGATTTTGAACGGAACGTCCCCGGGGCGGCCCACCTTGATGCCGTCCGCCATCGTCGACAGATGGTCGATCGACACCGGGTGCCCCGCGGTGAGCGAGGGCGGATACGCGGCCGCGCCCTCCGCCTGCACGCCGATCAGCTTCACATCCGGCCGCAGCGCCTTCACCGCCACCGCGATACCGGCCGCCAGCCCGCCGCCGCCGATGCCGACCACGATCGTCCGCACCTCCGGGCACTGCTCGAGGATCTCCAGGCCGACCGTGCCCTGCCCGGCGATGATGTCGGGGTGGTCGAAGGGGTGGATGAAGACCGCACCCGTCTTGTGCGCGTACTCCTGCGCGGCGGCCAGCGTCTCGTCGATGACATGCCCCTCCATCCGCACATCGGCGCCGTACTCCCTCGTCGCCGCGACCTTCGGCAGCGGCGCTCCCATCGGCATGAACACCGTGGAGCGCACCCCGAGCAGCGACGACGCCAGCGCGACCCCCTGCGCGTGGTTGCCGGCGGACGCGGCGACGACGCCCGCGGCCCGCTCCTCCGGGGAGAGCCCGGCGATCCGTACGTACGCGCCGCGCAGCTTGAACGAACCGGTGCGCTGCAGGTTCTCGCACTTGAAGTGGACGGGCGCGCCCACCAGCTGCGACAGATGCCTGCTGCCCTCCATCGCGGTCATCCTTGCGACCCCCGCAAGCATCTTCTGTGCCCCCCGGATGTCGTCGAGGATGACGGGGCGAGAGGCGCCAGGCGTACTGAAGGTCATGACGTCAAGTCTCGCAGCTCACCGGACCGGCGGCCGCCCGGATCCCGTGCTTCCCCACTGGTTTGTGCAGCCCTGGTACGCACCGGGTCGTTGCCGCGTACTCTGTCCCCCACCAACCGACCACCGCACGAGAGAGCCCCTGGCCATGCCCACCACTCAGGACATGACGACTCATCTCGACCCCGGCCTCCTCGATGCCCTCCAGCACCAGGTTGCCGTCTTCGCACGCCGCGCGGAACAGACCCGGCTCGGCGGGGTCGGCCAGGTCCGCAACTCCATGGACCGTGCCGCGTATCTGCTGCTCAACCGGCTAGACAAGGAAGGCCCGATGGGGGTCAAGGCGCTCGCCGCGGGGATGGGCATCGACTCGTCGACCGTCACCCGCCAGGTCGCGCCGCTCGTCGACACGGGCCTCGTCAAGCGGACCTCGCACCCGGAGGACGGCCGCGCCGTCGTGCTCCAGCTGTCCCCCCGCGGCCAGGCCAGGCTCGAAGAAGTCCGCTCCTCGCGGCGCGAGCTGATGGCACAGGTGACGGACGGCTGGACGGAGACGGAGCGGGAGTCGTTCTGCACCCTGCTCACCCGCTTCAACACCGCGCTCTCCGCCCGCCAGGCCGGCCTGCCGCCCGTGGACACGGAGACGCCGCCGACCTCTTGACCCCGGTGGCGTATCTGCCTCTAGATGAGGACGTGAGCGAGCGGCAGACGGTACGAGGGCGTCGCCGGGCCCGTGAGTTCGATGCGTTCGTCGCGGGCGCGGCCGGCCGGCTGCTGCATGCCGCGACCCTGCTCACCGCCGAGCCGCCCAGTGCCAACCCGCACGCCCAGCAGCTGCTGACCGCGGCGCTCGCCCATACGTACGCGGAATGGGACCGGCTGCGCGGCGAGGACCCGTACGACCGCACCCGCCAGGAACTCGCCGCCCGCTTCGCCCGCAGCGCCTGGCGCTACCACCGGGTGCGCGGCGGCGTACTGGACCGCCTCACCCCGCAGGAACGCCTCATCCTGGTGCTGCGCCTGTACGAAGGGGTCGCCGAGGAGCAGACGGCGGCGCTGATCGGGCTACCGGTGGAACGGGTCCGCGCAATCTGCGCCCGCGCGATCGCGACGATGCGCAGCGCCCCGCCGACGCCGCTGCGCGCCCCGGCCCAGGCGGTGACATGAGCCGCCAGGACCGCAAGGAGGACGAGGTGCGCCGGATGCTGGAGTCCCGCCACCCCACGGTCCCGGCGGATCTGGCGGCCCGCGCGGCGGAACACGGGACGCGGCTGCTGCGCCGCCACCGGGCGGTGCGCCGCGCCGCATGGCTGCTGCTCATTGCCGCGGCGATCGCGTTCGCGATCTGGGCGGCGACGGCGGAGCCGTGGGTGACACCGCCGACGAAGACAACACCTCCACTGGAGGGCTGGTAACGACCCCCTTGTCCGGATCTATGCTGGATGGAGCGGCGCACAGATCGAGCCGAGGAGGTCGTCATGACCAGAAAAGTTGCCGACTGCCGCAAATTCCCGAGCGAGATGAACTGCACCCTCACCATCTCCGGCGAGGAAGAGGAAGTCGTCCGGGCCGCCAGTGAACACGCGGTCTCCGTGCACGGACACACGGACAGCCTGGAACTGCGTTCGCAGATCCGGGAGTTCCTCGAGGACGAGAAGGTCCACGCCTGACCGGGCCACTTCCGTAGGCCACTTCCGTAGGGCTCTTCCGTAGGGCTCTTCCGTAGGGCGTCGGCCAGGCGCCGGCCTCCAGTACGCCCGGGTCAGCCCAGCGCCTGCTGCAGGTCCGCCAGCAGATCGTCGCCCGCCTCGATGCCCACCGACAGACGCACCAGGTCCGCCGGAACCTCCAGGGCGGAGCCCGCCACCGAGGCGTGCGTCATCCGTCCCGGGTGCTCGATCAGCGACTCGACACCGCCCAGGGATTCGCCCAGCGTGAAGAGCTTCGCGCGGTTGCAGACCTCGACCGCCGCCTCCTCGCCGCCCTCGACCCGGAAGGAGACCATCCCGCCGAAGGCCTTCATCTGCTTCGCCGCGGTCTCGTGGCCCGGGTGCTCCGGCAGTCCCGGGTAGAGGACCTGCGTGACCTTGGGATGACGGGTGAGCATCTCGGCGACCCGGGCGGCGTTCGCGCTGTGCCGGTCCATGCGGACGGGCAGCGTCTTGATGCCGCGCAGCACCAGCCACGCGTCGAACGGTCCTGCCACCGCGCCCATCGCGTTCTGGTGGTACGCCAGTTCCTCGCCCACCGTCGCGTCCGCCGCGATCAGCGCACCGCCGACGACGTCGGAGTGCCCGCCCATGTACTTGGTCAGCGAGTGCACGACGATGTCCGCGCCGAGCGCGATCGGCTGCTGGAGATAGGGGCTGGCGAAGGTGTTGTCCACGACGAGGCGCGCGCCCGCGCCCCGCGCGATCTCCGCGACCGCGGCGATGTCGGTGATGCCGAGGAGGGGGTTGGACGGGGTCTCGACCCAGATGACCTTCGTCTTGGGCGTGAGGGCGGCGCGCACCGCGGCCGGGTCGGAGGTGTTCGCCACCGACCACTCGACGCCCCACCGGGAGACGACCTTCGCGAAGAGCCGGAAGGTACCGCCGTACGCGTCGTTCGGGATCACCACATGGTCGCCCGGCTCCAGCAGCGTACGCAGCAGGCAGTCCTCCGCCGCGAGCCCGGACGCGAAGGCGAGCCCGCGCCGGCCGCCCTCCAGCGCCGCGAGATTATCCTCGAGGGCGGTACGGGTCGGGTTGGCGCTGCGGCTGTACTCATAGCCTCCGCGCAGTCCGCCCACGCCGTCCTGCTTGTAGGTGGACACCTGATAGATGGGCGGGACGACCGCGCCGGTCAGCGGGTCCGCCGTGTTGCCCGCGTGGATCGCGATGGTCTCGAAGCTGTGCAAGCTGTGCTGGTCGCTCATGAGGCCCGAGCGTAGTCCGGGTCGGGCTCGGGGGCGCGGCCCACCCCGGCCGCTGTCCGGGACTGTGCGGTCGGACTCCGGTGCACGGCCCGTCCCGGCCGCTGTCCGGGACATTGCGGTCGGGCCCTGGTACGCGGCCCGCCCCCGCCGCTGTCCTGGACTGTTCGGTCTTGGAGACAATGGGGCCATGGAGATTCTCTGGTTCCTGATCGCGATGGCCATGCTGGCCGCGGTCATCGGTCCTTTTGTGCTGCGCCGCCGCTCCGGCATCCTCCAGGTCGCCCCGGGCTCGCCCGACGCCGCCGACCCGGACACGTACGGATTCATGCGCCAGGAGGAACTGGACATCCGGCTGCCGGGACCTGACCAGGACCTCCTCGACGTACTCGACGTCGTACAGCACACCCAGGACTGGCGGGCCGCGTCGCAGCTGCTGGCGGGCACCCCGAAGGACGGCGAGGTGCGCTGGCAGCGCGTACAGGCCTTCGCCGGAGCGGCGTCGCTGGAGCTCCGGCAGCGGCCGGGCGTCGGCGGGGCATGGCTGCGCGCCTGGCGCTCGGAGTCGCCGAAGGACGCGGGCGGCGCGCAGGTGCACGCGGAGTTCCTGGTGCAGCAGGCCTGGCGGTCCTCGACCGCGGGGACGGACGACTTCCGGATCATCCTGGAGGAGGCCCGTACGGTCTGCAGCGAGGCGGCTCTGCTCGCGCCCGGCGACCCCGTCCCGTACATCGTCGAACTCGCCGTCGCGCGCGGACTCGGCTACACCCCCGAGCAGTTCGACCAGTTGTGGGCGAAGGTCATCGACCGGGCGCCGGAGCACATGGGCGCGCATCTGGCCGCGCTGCACTACTGGTGCGAGAAGTGGCACGGCTCCCGCGAGGAGGCCGACCACTTCGCGACGACGGCAGCGGCCCGCGCCCCGCAGGGCTCGCTGCTGGCCGCGCTGCCGCTGTTCGCGGTGTACGAGCACGTCCCCGACGTCAACCTGGTGCAGGGCTTCTACCAGAGCGCGGTGGTGACGAAGGCGATGGAGGGCGCGCTCTTCGCGGTGCACTCCGCCCGCCCCGACGACCCGATGCTCGCGCACGTACGGCATCTGCTGGTCCTCTTCCTCGTACGTTCGGAGAGGTGGGCCGAGGCGATGAACCAGCTGGTGAGGGTGGACGGCCACGTCGGCGCGCTGCCGTGGACGCACAGCGGCGACCCGGCGGCGGAGTACACGGTGCACCGGAACCTGGCGGTGGCGGGGTACGAGGCGAATGGGGGGAGCCCGGCGACGCTGCTGCAGTGAGGCGGCCGGGGGGTGGGGCGGCCGGGGGGGGTGGGGCGGCCGGGCGGCCGGGCCAGGAATCCTTGCCTACCCCCGGACGTTGTCATGAAGGCCGACTGTCGAGGAGACCCGCATGTTCCTGTCCCGCCGCACCCCCGAGCTCCCCACCCCCGACCAGGCCCTGCGCGGCCGCCCGACCCCCGAGTTCTCCGTCCCCGACCGCCACACGGTCCTCGGCAACCCGCTGCTGGGCCCGTACCCGGAGGGCCTTGAGGTCGCGGACTTCGGCCTGGGCTGTTTCTGGGGCGCGGAGCGCAAGTTCTGGCAGACGGACGGCGTCTGGACGACGCTGGTCGGCTACCAGGGCGGATACACCCCGAACCCGGCATACGAAGAGGTCTGCTCGGGCCTGACCGGCCACACGGAGGCGGTCCGCGTCGTCTTCGACCCGTCGGTCGTCTCGTACGAGTCGCTGCTGAAGCTGTTCTGGGAGTCCCACGACCCGACGCAGGGCTTCCGCCAGGGCAATGACGTGGGCACGCAGTACCGCTCGGCGATCTACACCCACTCGGATTCCCAGGCGAAGACCGCGCAGGCGTCCCGGGAGGCGTACCAGGGGGTCCTGACGGGCTCGGGGTACAGCAGGATCACGACGGAACTGCTGTCGGCGGAGGGCCGCCCGTTCTACCCGGCGGAGGGGTACCACCAGCAGTATCTTTCAAGCAGCAAAAACCCCGACGGATACTGCGGGATCGGCGGGACCGGCGTCAGCTGCCCGATCGGCGTCGCAAAGGCGGACGGGTGAGCGCTGGCGTCACCCCCGAGCTGCTGGCTGGGTTGTGGCAGGAGCGGCGTCCGTCGGGTCCGCCCGTCGCCCACACGTTCCGCAGTGCGTACTCCGACCGCTGGGTGCGCTTCCACAGCCTCCCCGACTCGAAGCGCTACCCGGAGTCCGAAGACGAGTACGCGGTCGTGCTGGACCGGTACAACACAATCCTCGACCAACTGTTCGCGGGCACGGACGTGTTCGTGATGACCATGGACTGGTCGAACACACCGACCGGGCCCGCCGGCTACCCGACACCACGACAGAAACTGCACCCCGAAGGCGTCCGCTGGTGGACCGAGTCGGAGCAGGACGACCCGGACCCGGAGTTCCACACCCACACACGCCTGTACGCCGACCGGCGCCCGTGGGAACGGGGCCTTGCCGACGCTCTGCTGCGCGCCGTCGCGGACGAGTCGCTCGGCGAAGTGTTCTTCACCGATACGGAACTTCGACGCATCCACCACCCTTACGACGGCGGCGCCGACGTCATCCTCGCCACGTCTGCGGAGCGAGACCGGCTACGCAGCCAGCACACCAACTGGCTCTCCAGCCACCCAGCGGGGCTCTAACACCAGCAGCAGCTTGACCGCAACAGGCACTGCGGGATCGGCGGCACCGGCGTGTCCTGCCCGACTGGCGTGGCCAAGGCAGATAGCTGAGACCCTGCCCCCCGGCGTCGCGACGACGCTGAACGCGCTGCCGACCGGCTCTGATCCGGTGGCTGCGGACGCGTGGTACGCCGAACCGGAGGACGCCGGGGTGATGGTCCTCACGAAGGGCGGCTACCTCTCACTGCTGGAGACTTTCTCGGCGTCCAGCGAGCCAATCACCGCGTGGCCAGAGTCTCGCTTCGTCAAGCGCTGATCAACGGAGAGTCCGGGCGCGAACGGCAACGCCGGGCTAGAGCAGCCAACGCCAGTGCCAATTGTGTGGTGAACCGAGGGAACCTGTTGTTCTCGGGCGGCATCTCGCAGTATCCCCCAACCACCGGATGTGCTCGTGGCCGTCCGTGGCATGTCAAGAGAATGCCGACATCCGAGGCGGGTCCGTTATGCGGCCTGGGGCGCTGGTGGGGAGTCCTCACTGCTGCCCTGCTCATCGCGGCATGGATCAACTCGTACGGAGGACCGGCGGTCGTGGCCACGCTGTCCCTTGCCACCGCGGCGTGGTGCTTCCTTCAGGCACCCGTCTCATGCGTGTGAGTGATCGTTCATCAGCCAAATTAGGCTCTCGGCCATTCGCCGGAACGGAACACCTTACTCGCATGCCAGTGCCACAATGAGTGACAACTTCCGGCAGGATGGACGATCGAGGCACACATGCGCCAGGTGTTGTACTTTTCAGAGGCGAAATCATCCCAATTCATTCAACAAAGTCGCAGGCGTCGAATCTCAGAAGGAACCTTCGAACTCGCCATTCCATTTACTGGGGCCAAGGTAACTGCGACTACGCAAGCTAGCGAAGCGGCAGAGATCGCCCAGAGGGTTGATGAGGTCACCGCAGCGATCGAAGGCTCGGGACGACCAGCCCTCTGGTACGAGGACCCAGAAATCTCGGACGGCGACTGGATTCAGTTCGAGACACAGATGGCTCAGGCGCTCGTGACCGCCGGTTCCTACCGAATGCTGCTCTTCGGGCCTGATCCGTCAGCCACAGGACAAGTAGCTCTACTTCTTTATGGGTCACCTAAGCATCTGCTTTCTTCACCACGTGACCTGGCATCCGCCGACGTGCATGACTTGGACTCTGACGTAAGCAGTCTCTCTCAGATCATTCAAGCCGTCACTGTGAATGAGCAGGATCCCATAAGTGTGCATGGCCTACTTGATTTCCAAAGAGGAGCTATGAGCATGGCAGAGCGAGTTTGCCAGCAGTCGTTCAGCTTCCCACCGCTCCGCGGATATGCACAAGTAGTTAGCAGCTTCGATAGCTCAAACCGGATCTTTCTCTATCCACCAGATCAAAGTTCAGTACGTCCGTCCCGCCTCGTGGTGGCATCTCCCTTGTACGTCGAGCACTCGCCTGACGAGCACACGTGACGGCACTTGACCGAACACACGACCTGTGGAGAAAGTCAGAACCCGAACAGTGTTGCCCGCGGGTCCAGCCACCAGCAGTATCTTGACCGCAACATTAACGGCTACTGCGGGATCGGTGGGACGGGCGTCTCCTGCCCGATCGGCGTCGCGAAGGCGGACGGCTGACTCAACAGATGAGAACGACGTCGTACCGGTTGCGGCGCGCCCCATAGGGTATCGCCATCGACCTGACCGCCGAGGCGAGCCTCACCCGGGAACCGCCGGTAGGTGGCGAACTGGTCGGCGACCGGGTGTGGCTCGACCTCGCCCCCGTCCTCAACCATCCGCCCTCCGACCGCTCGGGCTTGCGGATCACCGGGGATGAAGCGGCTTGGTTGCAGCGTGGAGTGGCCTTGGTCGCAGGCTCCATCGCGGCCCAGAACCCGTCATTGCACACCACGGTCACAGTCCGACGAGTCCTGTTCCCCCTCACGGACTTTCAGCCTGAGGGCCTCGCCGCCGCGGTACTTGAGTGGGCCGAGGGGGAGTTCGCCCTTTCTTCCTACCCGGTGGAAGCAGCGTTCGATCAGCGCGCCAATCGGTACGTCTACACCTGGTAGTCGAGGCACCAGCAGTTAACGACCTCGTGCGTGATTGGTGTGCGGTCGTGTTGAGTTCTGCGACACCATCCGCGCAGCAGCCGGTCCGACCAACAAGCAACCCAACACACCAAGGCACTCGCTCGACACGGCCCCTCCGTCTTCATCCAGTTCACCGGCGATCGACACTGCCCGGAAGTGGTCGTGGAGGACGAGTCGTTCTCCATGGTCACGGTTCGCGTTCCCGTTGTGCTGCCGGAGGACTGGATGCCGACCACCGGAAGCGCCTCCGCACACTGAGGGAGTCCTGGACGGCTTCGTCAGCGTAGGGAGACGAGACGTCTCCAGCAGATGACGGCGCATCCAAAGCTGAGCAGGGCCTGGTGGATGTCGTCGCGGACTTCCCAGCGGATCCGCAGCCGGCGGAAGTGGTGCAGCAGCGCGAACGCACGCTCTACCTCCTCATGTTGTTGTCAAGCCGCAGCTGTGACTGGAGTTGCAGCGTGGTAGCACTGTCCGTCACGGATCATGGCGAACAGGACGTTGACGCGTCGACGGGCCAGGGCGAGCACCGCTTGTTTGTGCTGCTTCTTCTCGGCCCGCTTACGTTCGTAGAACTGCCGGGACTCTGGGCAACTGCGGATGCTGATCTGCGCGGAGGTGTAGAAGACGCGCTGGAGTCTTCGGTGGTAGCGGCGGGGCCGTCCTCCGGACCATACGACAGCCCATCCGACCCACCAACAACGTAGGACCACCCACCGCTGGGCACCCAGGCCGGATCCGTGCTCAGTCTGACGGCGGGCGATCAGGGGCCGGATGCCCAGATCGCTTACCAGGCGCCGATACTTGTCGTGGTCGTAGCCGCGGTCCGCCAGGACCACGTCCGGGCGACGGCGTGGCCTGCCCCGATTGCCGCGCACGGGCGGCACTGCCTCCAGCAGCGGGATGAGTTGGGTGACATCGTTGCGGTTGCCGCCGGTGAGCGCGACGGCGAGCGGGGATGCCGGTGCCGTCGGTGATCAGATGGTGCTTGCTGCCCGTTCTACCCCGGTCGACAGGGCTTCGTCCTGTCTTGGAGCCCCTTCTAAAGCTCTGACGTGCGAAGAGTCCACCCGCCGCGCGGGAGAAGTCGAGGGCGTCGGCAGCGCGGAGCTTGGCCAGCAGCACCTCGTGCAGCCGCTGCCACACGCTGGCCTCGTGCCACTTCGCCAGCCGCCGCCAGCAGGTCATTCCCGAGCCGAAGCCCAGCTCCTGCGGCAAGTGCTCCCAGGAGATTCAGTGTGCAGCACGAACAGGATCCCCTGGAACACCAGACGGTCGTCCAGACGCCTGCGGCCCGGATGGTTCGTCCGGCGCTCGACCTTCGGCAGCACCGGCTCGATCACCGCCCACAGCTCGTCGCCGACCTCCCACGGCTTCGGCCGTGACACCCCTGCACCCCCGTGATCAACCTGACGTCGGGTGCGATCCAAGCGCACCGTTGATCATTTTGTTAGAGGTTCCTAGCCGCGGGGAGCCCCTCGTATGCCTTGTCGGCGTGGAGCTTGCCGGGCGTGAAATGGCGGCTTCGATCAGGGTCGTGTTTCGTTTAGAGACCGGCCACCATTGGCTTCCGCCCCTCGCTGTCGTGGGTGTTGCCAGCTGAGACACCAACCGCGAGGGGCAACTCCCTTCCGGTCGGAGGGCGAAGAAGGTCAGAGGTGCACACCAGTGAGCCTAGCCATCCCGAACCCCGCGGCGGCGAGGCAGCGTGCGAGCTGATAGAGGCGGTGCGTGGTCTGGTCGTTGCCGCTGGGTCATGCTGCTGGACCCCAGCTATCACCGCCGTGATCGATGTGCGCAGGGGTGGGCGCGGCGGCTCTATGTGCCTGCGTGGCCAATCCGGGCAGGATTGGAAGAACTATGTGATCGCCAAAGGGGTGAATTACCGAGCTTGTTTGAGCGACCAGAATGATTTTTGCACCGTCCCGCTGTATATGACCATCAGGCCATACCTGTCAGTCATCTGCTGCCAGCCAGAGGGAGAAGGTTCCCGCTTCTCCTCGTTGACCGAAGAAATGGCAGCCATGAGGTAGGGACCGAACTGCGACCCGCTGGTCGGCTGCGCGAACACCCACCACATAGTCACCTGCTTAGGATTTCTAGTAACATTAAATATGGCGCTACTGGGATCAATTGAATGTTGATACCTGATATATGCGGTTTGAGGGTCGGAGCCTTCAACAACCCACTCTGGGGCATTCTCTGAGTGTTGAAATTGGTCATCCCATGACGTGGTTGCCGAAAGGGCGTAGTCAACGTTAGGCGTCACCCTGTCTTTTCTTATAATGATGGCTTCGCTCACGGCGAAGACGGCATCATATGGGCTGCTGGTGGGAAGTTGGATAACTTTATCTTCGGTGAATTCGTCCCCAGGTTCGATCCAACTTCCTGGTTCTATGAATGGCCCGTGATCGATCAAGTCGTATCCTTTCACCTCTGTATTACGATGCAGGTCCCACTCGTAGTCGTCGAGATCCCTCATCCATTCGTTCAGGGCCCTTGGGCCAGTGGGACTCGCCTTCCGTCCCGTGACCTGATAGAGGGAGCCAATGATGTAGACACCTACTTTGCCGGTGTTCTTAAAATGCACATGCAGGGGCAGGGAGATAAGAGCGCCATCGGGGCTGATTGTCGACTCCCCAAATTTTACATCGGTCGCAAACTGGGGAGATGCGGCATACGGCTGATAGATCTGAGAATAGGAAAAGTTAGCGACGGCGATAATGGCCGTTACAGTCACCCCGGCCGCGAACTTCTTAGGGTGAGGAATTTCCTTCCGAATCTCTTGGCTATAGAGCACCCAAAGTGCCCAGCAGGACCAGGAAAGGGAAACTATCCAAAGCGCAAGAATTGGGGGGATATCCCCGGCCTGGATTGTAATAACCAGCAGAACGAGGTTCGTGAAGAATGCGGTCAGGACGCCGAGTAGAACCGCTGCACCTGAATACTTCACTCTAGGGTTCACTCTAGAATAGTCGAAAGCGGCGAACGTTGCAGTGAGTGCGATCAAGGATGCGAAAAGGAAGATCACTCCCGTAATTCGCCCCGCATATGTCAATGCCCTGCTGGCGTCCACTGCGCCGATGTAACCGAGCGTTATTGTCGCGACCAAGAGGCCAGCCGCCATCAAGAATTCTGATCTAGGGCGTCGACCTCTTATCGCTCGGCCTGACGGCGCCTTGCTCTTCTGATCCATACACTGATACTGCACGGAAGCCCCGGGGAGTAGCGTGTCGGACTAGTCCACACGTGTGCATAGCGCCTCCAGCCGGGAACCTTGAACCAAGCGATGCCTTCGTTTCTGAAGACGTCCTCATAGTGCAGCCCAGCGTTTAGCGCTGAGGTCAGCAAGGCGTTACAGCACATCGCTCACCTGCTGGCAGGCGTCAATGAGTGCGAGGTTGCCGCCCGCTCTGAGTGCGCTCGGTGTTTCGTCGGGGTACCCGGAGACGGCTCGACATGTCCCACCCCCATGACGTCGTCGCGCTCGCCGTGCCCGTCGAGGACCGGCTGAGAAATCTGGACGGCCATCTGGGGTTGTTGCTCCCTGTTGGCCGACTCATGTCGGACTGGCTCCGCTCGCGGCTTGTCCCGGACCCTCTCGTTCCGAGTGGACTTCCCCGATACGGTCGTTGTCGTGTCCGGCGCACGTGGGTTGGTCGCCCGTAGGCGCGCGCCGGTTGAGCGCGCGCAACTAGGGGAGCTGGTACGGGCATGGCGGTTGACGCTGCTCGGGGTTCGGGAGACGGGTTCACGTCGGCGGGGGCGACGCGGGTGATGGCTGCCGCGTGCCGGGCTGTTGGGCTCGACGACAGAGGCGCGGAGTTGATCCGCCTCGGAGAGAACGCGTTGTTCCGGCTGGCCTCGGCGCCGGTGATCGTGCGTGTGGCGCGCGGAGAAGAGTGGCTTCCGAAGGCGCGCACTGAAGTCGCCGTCTCGCGTTGGCTGACGGGCGAGGGGTTCCCTGCCGCCCAAGTTGTGGAGGATCTGGAGCAGCCGCTGTTGATCGACGGCCACCCTGTGACGTTCTGGCATCTGATCGTTGAGCGGGATCGGAAGGCGACGTACGGGGAGCTGGGGGGCGTCCTGCGGGACCTGCATTCTCTGTCGGTGCCGGATGGCCTGCATCTGCCGTCGTTCGAGCCCTTCGACAAGCACGAGCTGCGACTTGATCGGGCCGTGATTCCTGAGGATGACAAGGTCTTTCTACGGAAGCGTTGGCGGGAACTCAAGGACAAGTACGCAGAGCTGCGGTTCTCCACGCCCAAGGGGCCTGTTCACGGCGATGCCCATGTGCAGAACCTGATGGTGGACGACCACGGGCAAGTGATCCTGATCGACTTCGAAGCCTTCTGCTTCGATCACCCGGAGTGGGACCTGATGGTCACGGCTGTGGAGCACCACAGCCTTGGGTGGCAAACCGACGAACAGTATGCCGACTTCGTGACCGCGTACGGGCGGGACCTGTACGACTGGGAGGGGTACGAGACGCTGCGCGGCCTGCAGGAGTTCGGCATGACGACGTGGCTCATGCAGAACGTGCAGGAAGACGAGCAGACGGCGGCCGAGTACCGCCGGCGCATCGCCGGGCTTCGAAACGACGACGGGCCCAGGGACTGGCGGCCATGGTGACGGTCCCGGATATGCCGTGGAGCGAAGTTCGGTTCGCCGTGGAAAGCGCGGATCTCGAACGGCTTCGTGAGCTGGTGGACGCTGGCGCGGACGTGAACGAGTCCTTCAACGGAATGCCGCTGCTCCATCACGCGGTCGACACTGAGGCCGACGGGGCGTTGCAGTCGGGGCAGCCGCTGCACGTGGACACCACGGCCTACTTGTTGAGTCGCGGTGCCGATCCGACGCTCAAGGACAGGGAAGGTCGGGACGCACGTAGCTTCGCCGAGGGGTGCGGGCATTGGCTGGCGCTGGAATTGATCGACGCATTCACGAGCAGACGCTGACTGCTACTCGTCCTCCAGGCGGGCGAGTGCGTCGCGCACCTGGTCCTTGAAGTCGGCCACGGTGGGGTTCATAGCGTGGGCGCTGACCTCGGTCTGGAAGTCGGTGACATAGCGCTGGAAGCGGGCGGACTGGAGGGAGTCGCCACCGTCGACCGCGAGACTTGCTGTGGTGACGGCTGCTTCCAACTCGCCGTTTAACAACTGACTTTGCGCGAGCACCATGCGGCAGAACCCCAGGGTGCGGGCGTACTTCGGGTCGGTGTCGTTCACCGCCCGCTGCGCATGATCCACGGATTCGCGGCGCATCTTGAGGTCGCGGAAGCAGTGGCACAACTCACCCATGAGTTCCGCGGAGTCGAAGTAGCCGAGCCATTGCGGGTCCTCGGCTGTGTCGGCGCGCTCGAAGTGGCGTTCCGCTTCGTTCATCGCCCGGCTGGCACTGATCGGATCACCCGCGTTGGAGAAGGCGCGGGCCTCCATGGCCGAGAACAACGACATGGCGCGCGGGGTTGCCTTCCCCTTGGCGCCTTCGACTCCCGCGCGGGCGAGTTGGATGGCCTGGGCGTGGTTGCCGAGGTAGTTGGCCTGGTGGCTGAGGTTGGACAGGATGCGGGCGCCGAACATGCGATCGCCGATGACCTGGGACAGGCGCAGTGTGGATGTCAGGTAGCGGTGCGCGAGGCGGTGGTTTCCCGAGTCGTAGGCGGTCCACGCCAGCAACTGCGAGATTTCGGAAGCGGCGCCGAATAGCGCGGTGCCGACCCGCTCGCTGTAGCTGGCACTGAGCAGCGGTAGGACCTCGTGGCGGAAGTAATGCCGTAAGGCCTTGTGGCCGTGGCCTCCGCCGAATTTGAAGTCGAGCTGCATGAACATATCGGCGGCTGCACGGATGGCTTTCACGTCGCGCATGCCGACGCGCTGGGAGACGGGCCTGTCGGCCTGGACACCGTCCGGGCGGGCCACCATCCATGACAGGACGGCGGAGCTGAGATCGGCGTCCGCGGTGATCAGTTGCCCGCCCGACAGGGTCTCCGCGCGCTCCTCGGCGAGTCCGTCGAGCATCGACAACACATCCGGCACGCTGCCCGGGTAGCCGACCGGCTGCGGCGCCGACGGCTCCGGCTGGCCGAAGAATCCAAGATCGCCGGGCGTGATGCGACGGTTCAGCTTTTCGCCGAGTACCTCCGCCATGATCGCCGCTGTCTGCGGCTGGATGCCTGCGCCGTCCCGCCATCGCTGCACGGCGACATGCGTCGTCCCGAGACTTGATCCGCGCTGTTCGGCGGCGTCACGCATGCGCTTCGCCAGGCCCTTGTTCGAGACCTTCGCTGCGTCCATGACTGCGATCAATTGCGCGTTCGGCTCTCGGCCCATGCTCCCTGCCCAACCCGAGAATGACGGCTTGTGTTCATCGTGACACAGCCCGCAGACAGAGGGGGTTCATTCGTGAATCCCCTTCTGCCTTCCGGGTATTCACGTGAACCCCCAGGTGAACGCTCCCGATCGTGCCGCCGTCGCCGTTCACTGTTCAGCACGGAAACGAGCGGGACACAGGACTCGCCAACCTCGGGAGGGGACGCGATGAATGCCCGGCAGAGCACGCGGCTAGCGAACACTCCGGCGATGCTGACCCAGCACCACGTGGGAGAGCTGGAAGGGGGCGAGCGATTCCGCGCTCTGACGCTGTTCGTCGAATCTCCGGACTCGGTAAAGGCCGCGCGCGACATGGCGCGGTCCACACTCCTGGACTGGGAGCTTGCTCACCTCGTCGAGGACGTGCGGCTGGTCGTTTCGGAACTCGTCGGAAACGTTGTGCATCATGCGGTTCCTGACGACCGTCTCGCCCATCCCGGTGCCGCTCGACGGATCGATGTCTCGATCCGGAAATGGCCGAAGTGGCTGTTCATCGGCGTGACCGATGAAGACTCCAGCCCACCGACGCTTGCGGCGGGTGATGTCTTCTCGCCGGAACTGGTCGGAGGCTTCCCCGAGGCTGTCCTGCCGGATTGCGGTCGTGGCCTGCGGATCGTTCAGGGGCTGGCAGACGCGCTGTGGTGGTCACCGGAGGACGCGGGCGGCAAGACCGTGTTCTGCCGCTTCGACCTCGACGGCTCTTCGCCGTAGAGAGCTCCGGGGCGTTGCCTACCTAGCTCCTCCCACGCGATCGGGAGGAAGGCGGCGCCCCGGTAACCGGCCGGTTCAGACCGCACCGGCCGAGGGGCGCGGTCTGCCAGCGGCTCACGGGATCCCCCTCCCGGCTGAGCGGCCGCGCCCTGCACAACAACCGAAAACCGAGACCGGGCCACCCCGTCAGCCGTGGAAAGCGAAGGGTGGCCCGGCAGGGGACGCAGCGGTCCCCGGTGCCTGATGGTACCGGGGCCGCTGCGCTGCGTTTCTGCCCTGGACCAAAAGAAGTTGATGATCCGTTACCTAGATCGGGGCAGAGGTGAGCAAGTTGACTGGCGCGGGTGAGGAGTGGCTGAGCGATGGTCTCGACGTCGTGGGCGCAGATTCCGGTCTGTGGGTGCCCGGCGTCGACTACGTGGCGGGCTGGCGCAAGGCAGGGGAGGCTGCGGATCGGCTGAACCGGGCGCTGCTCGGTGCCGGATTCGAGCTGTCGGAGGTACGGGCGGTCGCGTCGACGGACGGGGGCGGGCGCGGGGTCGTGCGTGTCGCTGGCTGGCCGGACGCCGTCGACCGGCTCGCTGGGTTCCTGGAGTCTGTCGCGGACGGCGAAGGCGGTGCGTCGTGAGGCGCCTTTTCCCTGGTGAGTGCCGCACGTGGGCACGTCGCCGGCCGCAGAGGCTTTGGGCGGTAGCTGCCATGGGGCGAGTGAGCAGGGGGCCCTACGCTGGCCCGGCGAATCGGGCAGGCACCTGCCCTGCCCGCTGTTGTGCCCGATGGGCCCCCTGCTCTTCGAGGCTCGCCCCATGGGAGCTGCCTAAAGCATCGGAGGCCGTCGACCCCCAGCCACGCGGGGCCCAGCCATGGCAGACCGGTCGCTGCTTCTCAATCTCCACCGCGTTGCGGAGTGGGGCACCGGGCGACCGGACGGGACCGGCGGCCACGCCGCACGCCCGGCCGGGGCGGCCGGGCTGCCCGGCGCGCCGCAGGCGCGCCCTTGAGGAAGTGGAGAAAGTTTCGACCGATCTACGGCTCTCAGGCGCGGGCGCGCCGCGCGGGCTCCTTGTCGGCGGTGATCCGGTAGGCGAGTTCGGCACGGTCCGCGCCGACGCGGAGCTCTTCGAGGATCAACGGGCGGTCGTCGGTGCCGTGCGTGACGCGGGCAAGGTGCAGGACCGGTGTCGCGTCCGGGAGCTGGAGGGCGCCTCGCTCGTCGGGGATCGGCATGCGGGCGCGGACCGTCTCGGACCACCACAGCTTGTGTCCGGCTTGCGTCAGGATCTCGTACGCGGACGCCGGGGGCGTGTTCGGTGCCTCGGCCAGGGATGTTCCCTGGGCAACCTCGAACGGGATCAGCGTGCGGTGCATGGCGTGCGTGCCGCTGGCCGGGTCAGTGAGCAGCCGGTCGCACGTGAAGAGGGCCTCTTCCTCGCCGAGAGCGAGCAGCTGACCCGTGGCCGTCGTGGTGCGGGAGCGATACGAGGTCGGTTCCTCGGCTTCGCTCCAGACGGAACCGCTGGGCATGACGAACTTCCCGTCGCGGGTGTGGCTGACGCGGCGCTCGATCGTGACGGCGGGCTGGCCGTCGGAGCGTACGAAGCTGCCTTTGCCGTGGCGGACTGTGACCAAGCCTTCGGCTCGCAGTGCGGCGACGGCGTTGCGGACCGTCGGGCGGGAGACCTGGTAACGCTCGATGAGTTGGGCCTCGGAGGGGAGCGGGGCGCCGGGCTCGAACTCGCCCGAGAGGATCGCTTCCCGGATCGCGGCGGCAACTTGCTGGTAGAGCGCGCCGGGGCGCTGGATCTCCGTCATCTCGGAACCTTCGGTTTGAGGTCGTAGGCACGTCGCACGCGCGACATCACTCGTCAGCATAAGTAGTTGACCCCTCGCCGTACAGGGGTACATAGTTATCACTCGTCATAACAAGTGACGTCACATCGAGAGTGGCGTCCGGATGGCCAAGGAGGCCGAAGCAATGCAGTCCATTCCCGTGGACACGGCGCGACTGGGCGTACTGCGGTGCGCCATCGCGCCCGAAAAGAAGATCAGCAGCTCCGAAACCCAGGAGGTGAAGAAGGACCGCGACGGCAACACGATCTACACCGTGGCCGTCACGGTGCGGCAGGACCGGCGGCGTATCTCCGTGATCGAGATCGCCGTATCCGGTGAGCCGAAAGGCGTCGAGGAAGGCCAGGTCGTCAAGGTCACGGGCCTGGTGGCGTTCGCCTGGTCGATGGGCGACCGGCACGGAATCAGCTTCCGCGCCGACGCGATCACGCCCGTGCCCGCCGCCCAAGCGCCGGCTCCGGGCGGTAAGACGGGCGGTGCGTGATGGGTCCGATTGCGCTCGCCTTCGGGCTCGCGGTGCTCGCGTGGGTGTTCGTCGTCGGCGACATGCTGCGGCGACACCGTCCCGCCTGGCACTGGTACGTCACCGGCTACCCGCTGACCGCGTGGCGGGTGCTGTTCACCTGGCGCAGGGTCGCGATGCTCAACGACCTTGCAGTGTCCCGCCGTCCGCCGCGCGGGCTGATCGGGGACGTGGTGGTCAAGGGTGATCCGCTGCGGCCGGTGGCTCCGCGCATCTCCTTCCCGCGTGCCACCCGCATGGACCTGACCGTGGTCGTGCAACTGCACGCTGGGCAGACCCCGGCGACATACATGAAGGCGGCCGACGCGCTCGTGCATGCGTGGAAGGTCCACGCCGTACGGGTCACCTCGCCGGAACGCGGCCTCGTGCTCCTGACCGCGACGGCCAGTGATCCGCTGGAACGGCCCGGATTGGCGACAGCTCCCGCCGCGCTGCTGTCCGCGCTCATCGGCGCACTGGAGAGCGGCGGGGCATGGGTCATGGATCTCCGGATGGTGCCGCACTGGCTCATCGCCGGGGCCACACGCTCGGGCAAGTCCACCTTGCTTGCCCGGCTGATCACCCAACTCGCGCCGCAACCGGTCGCCCTGGTCGGCATCGACTGCAAGGGCGGGATGGAACTCGGCTTGTTCGCCGACCGGCTGAGCGCGCTCACGACGTGCAGGCGCGAGGCGGTCGCGGTGCTCGCCGCTCTCGTCGTCGATATGCAGGACCGAATGCGCGCCTGCCGGGCGGCGGGGGTGCGCTCGATCTGGGAGCTGCCCGACAAGCTCCGGCCCGCGCCCGTTGTCGTGATTGTCGACGAACTGGCAGAGCTGTACCTCTCCGACGGCAGGCGTGAGAGCAAGGCCGAGGCGGAGCAGTGCTCCACGCTCCTCCTCCGCCTGGCCCAACTCGGCGCCGCGCTCGGCATGCACCTGGTCGTCGCCGGTCAACGCGTCGGCTCCGACCTCGGGCCCGGAGTCACCTCACTGCGGGC
Organism: Streptomyces sp. NPDC002868; assembly: GCF_055563295.1. NCBI lineage: Bacteria > Bacillati > Actinomycetota > Actinomycetes > Kitasatosporales > Streptomycetaceae > Streptomyces > Streptomyces sp. NPDC002868. Next base: position 543,528 of record NZ_JBVHDR010000002.1, read on the forward strand.
CCAACTCGGCGGCCGTGTCTGCCACCGGGTCAACGACCCCGGAACGGCGGAAATGACCCTCGGCGACCTCAACAAGGACGCCGTGGCGGTCGCCCAGTCGATCACTGCTGAGGAACAGGGCGTCGCCGTCTGCACCGGCCCGGACGGTGGTTGGAGCCGTGCCCGATCGCACCTGACGACGACCGAGGAAGCCATGGCCACGGCCCGGAAGCACTCGGCCATGACCCCGGAACTGCCCGCCATAGCCAGTGCACTTGCGGCGGTGGACGGAGACGACAAGTGATCAGCGAGGGCACAGCGTTCACGTTCTCAGTGATCTTCGGGATCATCACCGTCCTCCTCGTCCGCTCCCGCGACGTACGCGCATGGGAAGCGGTCTGCGTCGGCCTCTTTGGGGTCTACCTCGGTCAGACGCCCGTGGTCTTCACCGTTCACGGCCTCGTGACCTGGGTCATCAGCGGCTTTTCCCACACCTGAGCAGGAAGGACAGACATGCCCATGAGTCGCGTGACGTGCCCCCACTGCAAGGGCGAAGGGGCCCGTACGACCTGGACAGGACGGCGCCGCCGCTGCCGCATCTGCCGGGGCGCCGGAACCATCCGCTGACCTGAGATCCCCACGACCGACCACGCACGTAAGGAGCTCGACGCATGACCGATAGCGCGCCACCAACCACCAACCGTGCCGCCTCGGCGGCCCACCCCGGAAGGTCCCCACCATCACACCCGAGTTCACCCCGGCTGACAGGCGCGCCGCCCTCGATCGTGCGGCGCGCCTGCGTCAGCTCTCCGAAGCAGACCGCGACGCGATACGACTCGCCCAAGACCCCAAGTTCGCCCGATGGCTGGAGCAGATCGCCGCCACGGGAGGATGCGCCCACCCGGTCCACCTCTCCGGCTCGACGACCACGCGCGACGCGACCACCGGCGAGATCCTGCACCACTACGACACTCGTGATGAGCTCGCCGAACGCCTCTCAGTGCGCTGCCGCAACAGGCGCGCGACCGTCTGCGCACCGTGCTCCCGGCTCCACGCGGGAGACACCTTCCACCTCGTCCGCGCGGGCCTCCTCGGCGGCAAGAACGTCCCCGCAACAGTCCGCAACCGGCCTCGGCTCTTCGTCACCCTCACGGCCCCGTCCTTCGGGCCCGTGCACCACACCGGTGATCGCTGCCGACCCCGCCGCAACGGCGGCGAGTGCGAGCACGGTCGTCCCATCGGCTGCGGCGCCGTCCATGACGCAGCTGATTCCCTCGTCGGCCAGCCCCTGTGCGCCGACTGCTACGACTACCCGGCCCACGCGCTGTGGCACGCGCAGGCGGGCAAGCTCTGGGACCGCTTCGTCATCGGCGTCCGGCGCCAACTCGCCTCGGCGGTCGGACTGACACAGTCCCGCTTCCCGACCCACGCACGGCTGTCCTTTGCCCGCGTCGCCGAGTACCAGAAGCGCGCTGCCGTCCACGTGCACGCGGTCGTACGCCTCGACGGCCCGGCCGGACCGGACGACGAACCCCCGGTATGGGGCACCGCGGATCGGCTGGCCGACGCCGTGCGAGCGTCCGCGCATCGCGTCGTGGTCCGCACCCCATACAGCCCCGCCGTTGGCGAACTCGCCCTCCGCTGGGGCATCCAGGTTGACGTCCGTCCCCTGCGCGCCGACGGCCTCGGCCCGGATGGTGAAGCCGTGGCTGCGTACGTGGCGAAGTACGTCACCAAGGGAGCGAGCGAGACAGGCGCCGGCACCGACCATCGGCTCACCAACTGGGACGACATCGACGCGACACCGGCGACCGACCACGTGCGCGCGCTCATGCGGAGCTGCTGGCGCCTCGGCGGACTGCCTGAGTACGAGCAGCTGCACCTGCGCGCTTGGGCCCACACGCTCGGCTACCGCGGCCACATCCTGACCAAGTCACGCGCCTACTCGACGACGTACGCGGCCCTGCGCGCCGACCGAGCGGAGCACCGAGGGCAGCGGGAAGCGAGGCCGGACGCGGTAACCAGTGCCCAATGGCGCTATGTCGGCTCTGGCCACACCCCCGGTGCCGCCCTGATGGCGGCTGGGATCGCCGAAGATCTCGCCATTGGACGCGAACTGGCTAGGGAAGCAAGCTCACGTGAAGTGCCTGATAGGCAGGGGCACTGCCTATGACGCATCTCAGCGCTCGCGAGTGGGGGAAGGCACAAGCGGCCAAGGCTCCCCCTTGGAGCGAGGAACGCTGGCGCCGCATATCGCGGATTCTCGGAGTCGACCTGGTCGACGGTCGCCAAGAGGGTCAGGGGCCCAACGACGGGAGGAGTCGCAGCGAGAGCGACGGGACTGAGTTGAGAGGACCGGATCATGTCCCCTCCACTGCCGCTCAAGAACCTAGTCGCGAGTCCACTTGGGCACGAGAAGGTCAGGGTTGAACGGGCGCCTCCCGCCGCCGCCAACGGGCAGGACGATCACCGCATGCAATGCCTCTCGGACGAGAGCCCGCTTCTGCGCCATGTCGAGCTTGTTCGAGTACCACTGCTTCCGTACATCCTCGGTCACGACAGACGCACGCTGAACCTGCAAGGCGTGCTGTGTGCGCTCCTTGCGCAGGCTCTTGATGCGGGACTCCATCTTGTGGTTCTCAGGGAAGAAAAGCTCATCCGAAATCTGGTCCTCCTGCCATTTCTGCAACATCGTCCGCTGCTTCTTCGTCAATCGTTCGAGCTCTGCTTCCCCACGCCACTCAGAATCCACTTGCTTCTTGACAGCAGCGCGTTCTTCGAGCTTCGCCAGAACCGCTTCAGTAATGTACTCATCGACCTTCACGCCGTTACGCGCACTGCCACCGCACCCGCCCATGGACCGGCTCGGGCACTGGTAGATGAACCCGCCGGACAGATCCCGCCTAGTGCTCACCCGCAAGGGAGCGTTGCAGATCTGCCCATCCCCGTTGGCCTTTCCGCATCGGAGGATGCCCGTCAGGAGATGGGAGGGCGTGCGGTAGTCGGTCACAGTTCTATCGGCCTTGACATTTGGCATGATCCTCGCCGAAAAGACGGCGTCAATGGCCATCCATTCCTTCGGCGTGATGATCGGATCCCACTGCCCAGCCACGGGGATGCCGTCAGCATCCCGCACCAATTCCCCGTTATGCCTGCGCCATCCGCACATACGAGGATTCCAGAGCGCGAGTTTGAGGGCCCGAGAGGACCAGAAATTCCCGTGAACCGTCCGAACATCCTCCTCACGCCACTGCGCGAGGATGGAGTGCAGAGACTTCCCGGCGATCACATCGCGCGCAGCTTGGGCGATCCTCTGGGCTTCTTCGGGACGAAGGGTGCGCTTGTCCTCTTCCCACCCGAACGGTCGAGTCCCGCCGACGGGAATTCCCTGCTCGGCACGACGCCGGTGCGAGCGGCGGGTTCGCCGCCTGATTTTGCGCACCTCCGCCTTGGAAATGACGACGCCAAAGAGCCCCATGGACTCGACGTCTTCGTTGTAGAGGTCTTTGAGCCCCTTGGCGTCCGCGTACACGCGGCCGTCCTCGTACGTCAGGGCGTCCACGAACCGCTCGTAGTCACCCACGCGCCTCACCAGACGGTCATCCGCGACGACGATGGCACCACGTACCGCCTGGCCGTCCGGAAGACGCCCGGCTTTGAGAACCTTCAACATCGCCTCGAAGCCCGGCCGCACAAGATCGGCCTTGGCTGCCGAGAGATCGTTGTCCGTGTAGTAGTGCACGATCTTCAGCCCCAGCGTGGCCGCGTGTTCGTCGTTGACCTTGTGCTGGTCCTCGACCCCGTGGGCGTCCCGGGTCACGTCGGCCGAGATCCTCGCGTACGCCACCACCGGCACTAACTGCTCGTTGCTGATCAAGTGAACTCCCCTTGCCCGTCGGGCAGTTCTAATACTGCCTGAAGTATAGAGATACCACCAGCAGTACCTGGACAAGAACCCGGCGGGGTACTGCGGGATCGGCGGGACCGGGGTCTCGTGCCCGATCGGTGTCGCGAAGGCGGACGGGTGAGCGGTGGCGTCACCCCCGAGCTGCTGGCGGGGCTGTGGCAGGAACGCCGGGTCCGCCCATCGCCCACACGTTCCGTAGGACGTACGCGGACCGCTGGGTGCGCTTCCACAGCCTCCCTGGCTCGAAGCGCTACCCGGATTCCGAGGACGAGTACGCGATCGTGCTGGACCGGTACAACACGATCCTCGACGAACTGTTCACGGGCACGGACGTGTTCGTGGTGACCATGGACTGGTCGAACTCACCCACCGGGCCCGCTGGCTACCCGTCACCACGACAGACACTGCACCCCGACGGCATCCGCTGGTGGACCGAGTCGGACCAGGCCGACCCCGACCCGGAGTTCCACACCCACACACGTCTGTACGCCGACAGGCGCCCGTGGGAACGCGGCTGCGTCGACGCGCTGCTGCACGCCGTCGCGGACGAGGCGGTCGTCGAAGTGTTTTTCACCGATACGGAACTTCGACGCATCCACCACCCGTATGACGGCGGCGCAGACATCATCCTCGCCACTTCTGAGGAGCGAGACCGGCTGCACGGCGAGCACATTGCCTGGCTCTCCAGTCACCCAGAGGGGCTCTGACACCAGCAATCCCTCGATCGCAACAAGACCGGGTACTGCGGCATCGGTGGAACCCGGGTCGCATGCCCGATCGGTGTTGCGAAGGTAGAGGACTGACTTACGTCATCGGCGCGACTGGGCAAGGCCTCTTACGACATGCTGCTAGTGGGCCAGTGCAGCCAGGGCGGCGGTGACGACGGCGGCCAGGGTGAGAGTTGCGGTGAAGGCCATGGCCGCACGGGCAAGGGCGGTGGGGTAGGTGGCGTGGTCACGGCGGGCCAAGTAGCCAGCGCCGACCGCTGCGAGGGCAGCGATCACGGTAGTCAGGACGAAGGCGAGTAGGACCACGGCGATGCGGTCGGACATGGTGTCATTCCTCTTCGGCACGGTGGGTGTTGTCGTGGTGCCAATCTCGCGATTCGGGTGTTCGCCGTGGTGCAGCCGGTCGAAGGTAAACAACGATGAACAACGTCATGCCACGGCTTGAGGGCGGGGCGACTTGAGTACTGATGGTTACCAGGCTCCGGCGACGGCGCTCGACGAGCTGCGCGCCCGGTTAGAGGCCGGCAGAGTCGCCAGGGAACTGAGCAAGACCGAGTTAGCTGGCCGTGCTCGTTTGGGCCGCACCACTGTCAGCCAAGCCCTGAGCAACTCTGCGCCCGCGCCGTCGACGCAGACTCTGGGGGCCATGGCTCGTGCCCTCCGGCTTGATCTTCAGCCCTTACTTGATCTGCTGGCCGCCGCGACCGGATCAGCCAGCGAGGACCAGAGCGGGTTGGGGAAGCCGGTCCTGGACTGGGACCCTCATGACCTGGAAGTCAAGCCCGCTGCCGAAGCCCACGCGCGCCCTGGAGATAGCGTGGCAGGTGGCGGATTGAGGCGGGGCCGACCGGCTGCGCTGCCCAGCTATGTACGCCGCCCGCACGACGAGGAACTGGCAGCGCTCGTCACCGCCGCACAGGCTGGGAAGAGTCAGTTGGCGGTGCTGGTCGGCTCGTCCTCCACGGGCAAGACCCGCGCCTGCTGGGAGGCGGTGCAGCCGCTGGCCGGGCAAGGCTGGCGGCTGTGGCATCCCCTCGCTCCCTCCCGAGCCGAGGCCGCCCTGGCCGACCTCGCACGCGTCGGGCCGCGCACGGTGGTGTGGCTGAACGAAGCCCAGCACTACTTCGGCGCGGCCTTCGGACTGGGCGAGCGCATCGCCACAGCCCTGCATAGCCTGCTCACCGAACCGGCACGGGGCCCGGTCCTGGTCCTGGGCACACTTTGGCCCGAGTTCGCCCGCGACTACACCGCACTTCCGAAGCCCGGGCAGGAGGACCAGCACCCTCAGGTGAGGGAACTCCTCACCGGGCGGCGGATCAATGTGGCAGACAGCTTTGACACTGCTGCGACCAACAGCGCGAAGGACCTTGCCGCTGCTGGCGACCGGCAGCTAGCCCATGCGCTGGAGCACGCCCGCGGCGAGCATCTCGCACAGTTCCTGGCCGGCGCCCCCGAATTGCTGCACCGCTACGAAACTGCATCACCGCCGGCTCGGGCGATTCTCCATGCGGCCATGGACGCCCTCCGCCTCGGCGTCGGCCTTCAACTGCCGATGGCTTTCCTGGCACACGCGGCGGAGGGCTACCTCACGGAAGACGAGTTCGACAGCATGGACGATAACTGGCTCGAACAGGCCCTCGCCCAGGTAAGTGCCACCGTCCACGGCAATCTTGCCCCCTTGCGACGCGTCCGCCAACGCTCGGCTCGCAACAACCCCGGCGTCCCGCGGACCCCTGAGCCGTCGGATCCTTCCTGTCGGCTGGCCGACTATCTCGAACAGCACGGCAGCCGCCGACGCCGGAGCCTGTGCCCGCCAGCGTCGTTCTGGGACGCTGCCAACGACCACCTCACCAACCCCGAGGACCTCACGCACCTCGCCCAGGCTGCTCACAACCGCCACCGCACCCAATGGGCCCACCCGCTCTGGCACAAAGCCGCCGAACTGGGCACCTCGGAGGCTCTGTTCCGGCTCGCGATGTGGCGCGAAAGTGTTGGGGACCGCGATGGTGCCGAGCATGTGGCGCGACGGGCGGCCGACTCCGGCAACACTGATGCCCTATTCCAGCTCGCGGTGTGGCGGGAAGGGGAGGGAGACCGCGAGGAAGCCGGACAGTTCGCGTGGCAGGCCGCCGCAGCAGGCGATGCCAGCGCACTGCTCAAGCTCTCTGTGATGCGGGACGAGGCAGGAGACTTCGCCGACGCAGTGCGCTTAGCGCGGCAGGCCGCCGACGCCGGCAGCTCAACCGCCCTTTCGCATTGCGCCATGCTGCTACAGAAAGCCGGCGACCACGAGGCGGCCAACCACTACGCCCAGAAGGCCGCCGAAGCAGGCAACACCGGCGCCCTGATCCAGCTCTCTGTGATGCTAGACAAGACAGGAGACTTCGCCGACGCAGTGCGCTTAGCGCGGCAGGCCGCCGATACCGGCAGCTCAACCGCCCTTTCGCTTTACGCCATGCTGCTACAGAAAGCCGGCGACCACGAGGCGGCCAACCACTACGCCCAGAAGGCCGCCGAAGCAGGCAACACCAACGCTCTGGACCTGTTCGCCCATCGGCGGGAGCAGGATGGGGACTGCCACGAGGCCGAACGCTTCGCTCGGCAGGCCGCCGAAGCCGGCGGTACCAGCGCGCTGCTCATCATCCTTGTGGCTCGGGAAGTGGCCGGAGACCGGGGCGGTGCTGAGCGCTTGGCCCAGCACGCCGCCGACACCGGTCACACCCGCCCTCTGGTTCAGTTGGCCGGGATGCGCGAGCAGAGTGGAAACCGCGAGGATGCCGAACGCCTGGCTCAGCAGGCCGCCGACGCCGGCGATACCGACGCGCTGCGCGTGCTCGCAGCGATGCGGGAGAAGGCGGGAGACCTCGCCACTGCCGAGAGCTTGGCCCAGCAGGCCGCCGATACCGGTGATGCCCGCGCCCTTTCCCGGCTCGCCGTATTACAGGAGAGGAAGGGCGACCGCGACGCCGCAACGCATCTGGCCACGCAAGCCGCCGATGCCGGCGCCACTGGCGCCCTGTTCCTACTTGCAAAGTCTCGGGAGGAAGCTGGTGACAGTGAGGAGGCCGAACGCCTAGCCCAGCAGGCCTCAGACGCTGGCGACACAAAAGCCCTGTTCTCGCTGGCCATAATGCGCGAGCGGGCGGGAAATTGGGGCGGTGCCGAACGTATGGCCCAGCAGGCCGCCGAGGCCGGAGATACCGACGCTCTAATGCATGTTGCGATGTCGCGGGAGGAAGCTGGTGACAGTGAGGAGGCCGAACGCCTGGCCCATCAAGCCGCAGACTCTGGCGACGCACGAGCTCTGCTCCACCTTGCAGCGATGCGCATGGACGGAGATACGCGCCTCAAGCCTCTGTGGCCGTACGGGCTCAACCCGGATGGCTCGCCATCCGAGCCATGGTGACAACGCCGCCGACTGAGCGGAGCACGCACTGCAGGACTCGCGGGCCGTGTGGGATCAAATAGCCAGGGCATCGACCGCCGGGAGCACTCATCACGGGGCGGGGCGGAGACGCGTTGGTCTGGCGTACTGTCCCAGGTTCTCTGCCACCAGCAGTACCTGGACAAGAACCCGGCGGGGTACTGCGGGATCGGCGGGACCGGGGTCTCGTGCCCGATCGGCGTCGCCAAGGCCGGTGGCTGAACCCCCCAGGCGCGACGGCAACGCTGAACGCGCTGCTCGCCGGTCCTGATCCGGTGAGCAGCGCCCTGCGGGCTCAGATCCCGCACACGCGAGTGACGGGCCGGTGCGGCTGCGGCTGCGGCTGCGGCTGCGGCTGCGTGACAGTCGACCTGACGGTGGACCGGGCGGCAGTGCCCCCGCTCCGACGCACGGCAATTTGGCGGCAGATGCCTGGTACGTCGCGCCGGAGGACGCCGGGGTAATGGTGTTCACGAAGAACGGTTATCTCTCGCTCTTGGAGATCTACTCGGCGTCTAGCGAGCCGATCACCGCATGGCCGGAGCCTCGCTTCGTCGAGCGCTGAGCAGCCGACAGCGCAGGCGGAACGTCCACCGTGACCAAGCGGATGCGGGCACCAGTAGTGCCTTTCGAGCAGCAAACCCGAACGGGTTGGTGCGCTGCAGTTCAGCGCCCTGGCAGATGGCTCAGTAGACCCCGCTGAGATCCGTGCCCTCGGGTGCCTTGTAGCAGCCAGAGACTACGTTCACCAGGATCAGGGGCTGCGTCTTGCCCGACTCTCCGGTGACATGCAGTTCCGCATTGATGGAGAAGTGCTCCTTCTCGGAGTCCGCGGTGAGTTCCAGGTTCTTGTTTGCGCTCTTGTTGGGCCCGTACTCGACGATCTTCCACCCATTCTTCGGCAGTCTCTCCTTGAGGCGCGTGAAGCCTTGCTTCAGCTCGTCGGGCGAGACTCCGTAGAGCGACCAGGGGTGGCGGGAGAGGAAGAGGTGTTCGGGGTCCTCCTCGCAGGTGGAGATGCCGGGACCGGGCTCGGTCGTCTTACCCGCCTTGATGCCGATCATGTCGAAGACCTGGCTGGAGACATCCTTGGTCTTCGCCCGGGCCTCCTCGACACCGAGCGCGGTGGGGGTGTAGCCGAGCTCGTCCATGTCCTTCGAGCATCCCGTCGTGATGGAGGCCAGAGCCAGGCCAGAAACAAGGAGCCTGGCGGCGGTGCGGGTCATCAGTCCTCTTCCACGTCGCCGTAGTTGCCGACGACTACGAAAGCTTGGTTCTTCAGGCTCATTGAATCGCGGCACCGGAACGGCCAGCCCCGGAGCCCCCGTCCCCGGGGCCAATGCCCCCTCCTGCATGCGGAGTTGTGACAAGTTGCCAGCCGGCACGCCATGCTTGGACACGGCTCGACGCCCGAAGCGCCGACCTCAGCGTCCACAGAGAATGAGGAGGCCGCCATGTCGTTTGCACGGAGTCGTGATCTGCGTCTGCCCACACCCGAGGAGGCTCCGCCGGGCCGGTCCGCGCTCGCGTACGAGGTTCCCGAGAAGCACACCGTGCTCGGGACGGCGTTACTGGGCCCCTACCCCGAGGGCTTCGAGGTCGCCGACTTCGCCCTTGGCTGCTTCTGGGGCGCCGAGCGCCGGTTCTGGCAGCTTCCGGCGGGCGTCTGGACCACCCTGACCGGCTTTCAGGGGGGCTATACGCCCCACCCGGTGGACGACGAGGTACGCACCGGGCGGACGGGGCACGCGGAGACGGTGCGGGTGGTCTTCGACCCCGCGGAGATCACGTACGAGCGGCTGCTCCAGCTCTTCTGGGAGTCCCACGACCCCACCCAGGGCTTCCGCCAGGGCAATGACGTCGGTACCCACGTCAGGTCGATCCTCTTCACCCACTCCCCCGCCCAGCAGGCGGCGGCCGAGCGGACCCGGACGCACTACCAGCAGGCCCTGTCCGCCTCGGGATACGGCGAGATCACCACGGAGATCCTCCCGGCCGAGCACCACCCGTTCTATCCGGCGCGGGCGTATCACCAGCAGTACTTGGACAAGAACCCGGCGGGGTACTGCGGGATCGGCGGGACGGGGGTCAAGCTAGGTACCCCGTTCGCGACCAACTGGGGAGCGTCCTGCCCGTCGGGCATCGCGCCGGCTCCGGAGGCCACGGACAAGTAGCTGGTGGCGCGGGCCCTGGTGCTTGAAGAGGACGGCCGTGGTACTGGCAACTGGCACCGTGCTGCGGCCAGGCCTTCGCCGGGGGTGAAGGGGGGTCGAAAATCGGTGGCTGCCCGGACCGGTCGGCTCGACGCTGCGCGTCATGGAAGAACCGCAACGCCGGATCAGGGCGGTCTACGCAGCATCCACGATCACCGTCTATCAGGCGTACTCCCCGGACATCGGCCTGCCCGCCGTCCGCGAGGGCCGTTTCGCCATGTGGAAGCGGGACCGGATGACATGGATCAGTCGCTCATTGCCGCGCGTTGATCGCGGTTTGTGATCTTCCCAAGAGGCCGTCAGCGATGCCGCAAAGGGCTCATCCTTCCGTTCAAGAGGGGAGCCCCGAAGGGCCAGCGTCACGATGCTGCATCTCGAGGAACCGTGGTCGGTTCCGGCCATATCCGGCGATGGACTTGGCCGCGTGGACTACCGACCGCGCTAGTGCTCGCGAGCGCAACGGCGTCCCGTACGCAGGTTTTGCCTGCGGCTTCTCGGTCGAGCGAAGAAGACGGACGGTCTGAGCGACCACCCCCTACGGTTGCTATCTGGACATCAACTCCCTTGTGTCAGTGGGCCGTTGTGTGCCGTGGGCGGTAGCCTTCTTCGACTGCTCGGCGACTGCCGACGGTTGAGGACAAGCTCAGGGGGATGCACATGCAGTGCTTAGGCCACGTGGGTTTTACCCCGTGGCGGCCAAGCGTTCGCTTCGCAGGCGATGCGCTCTGGCTACGACCTCAATGCGTAGGCATTGGTCGTCCGGCTGGCATGTGTGTTTCACCCTGCAAGATCCGGACGCCGATGTTCTGACAGAACTCGGAAGGATCGTCGTTGTCCACTCAGGTGCCGGTGTGTAACCACCGGGTCTACGAAGTCGTGATCGTTTTTCTGGTGTCCGTGGTCGCGGGCCTGATGAGCGGCCTTCTCTGGGTCGCGCTTGGCATGTCGCCGGTGTCGGCAGTCGGTACTGGAGCCGTGGTGCTCGCCGGGGTCTTCGGTCTCTGCATGACGGCCGTCGCTTACGTCAAGAGGCAGGGCAATTAACCCTCAGTGAGGGGCGTTTCCCAGGGGCCGCCCCCACATGCTTGCTTGTGATCGCCCGAGCGACTCGGCGCTCACCACGGTCGATTGTTCGGGCGGCGACGGCCGCGAGGGCGATGGCCGCGGCGCGGGCCGGCGTGGGCTTTGCGCGAGCGGATCGCGGTGGTGTGGCCAAGAGAGGGTTCCTCTCCACGGTCGGGCGCGCGGATGCGCGGCACCGATCGGACCATCGTGACCTAACCGGCCTTCCCCCAGGGTGTGTTGAGGTAATCCTGACGACTACTGCGGGGGTGTGTGGATGTCGATGTCGGTGATGAGACTCCCGCCGTCCGCGTCGAGGATTCCGCACAGGCGGTTGACCGGCGTGTACAGGGGCCTGGCGTCGGATTCGATGCCGTCTTCGTCTTCGAAGTCGAAGAGCCGGTCGAACGGCACGGTGACGAACGGCCACACGGCCGGGTCGGCGGCGGCGGAGTCAGGGTGGTACTGCCACTGGGTGCCGCAGGTGCGGTTGTGGACCTCGCCGACATACCAGGCGGCCGTCTGGAGGAAGTCGCTGCCGCGTTCCTCCCATGCCTGGTCGCTGCTGGTGTAGCGGGAGCGAACGAGGGCCTCCAGGCGCTCAAGGGAGCCGGGGGTGAAGTCCCAGTCCCCGTCGTACCGCTGGGCCCATGCGGGGAACTCTTGCTGCTGGATCTGAAGCCAGGCGTCCAGGACGGGGTTGCTGGAGCGTATGCGGTCCAGCTCGGCCAGTTCCTGGTACTCGTCGTCGGTCATCTCCATACCGGCCGACCCTACCCGGCACCTCTGACAGTGCGGCAGCGGCTCGTACGACGCGCCCCAATAGGGTTGCATTCACAAAGAGTTCAGGTACTAGGCTGCCTCGTTGGCGGTGTCATGTCACGGGGGCTCACACCGCTCTCTCACATGTCCCCAGGCCCCCGCAGGTAAGGGACAAAGCACTTGAAAACCATACGTTCACGCGTGAGGGCACGCCTGGCATCCGCTGTCGCGGTCGCCGCCGCGGCAACCCTCGCGTTCACCGGCCTTCCGGGCCTGACCTCCAGCGCGGATGCCGCACCGCGGAAGCCGCCGAACCCGGGCATGCTCTGCCGCGACTACTTCGATCTCGCGGAAGACCTCGCTGCCATCGTGGAGATGCCCGACGGGGATGCGTCGCGGGCGAAGTCCCAGTGGGACACCTACGAGTACGAGAACCCGGGCAAGAATTGGGACGGTCTTCAGGGGCCGTCCGAGGCGGACTACAAGCGCCTGGAGAAGGAGACCAAGGAGCCTCCGAAGTCCCGGCCGGTCGACCGGGTCTGGTGGAAGTGGATCCGGGCCAGCAAGAAGAACCCGAACGCGTTCGGGGACTTCACCTACTGGCGCGACATCATCCTGATCAAGAACGCCGGGAACGACCCGCGCGGCAAGGCCTTCGAGAAGAAGATCATCAAGGAACACGGTCTCGTCGGTGACGACTGGATCTGCCAGAAGGAGTTCGATTACACCGACCCCGATACCGGCAAGACTCACCGGCGTCAGGCGGATGCGTGGAACAAGAGCACCGGTCAGGCGCTGGAGATCAAGTCCAACGGGCATCCGGAGAAAAAGCAGAAGCCGGGTGACATCGCCTGGTCGAAGCAGAAGGAATCCCCGGTCAAGTCGCTGAAGTACATCTTCGCCGAGCCGCAGGAGAAGTCCGCCAAGGACCACCTGAACGAGCTGAAGAAGAACGCTCCGGGCAAGGTCACCGAGTACAACTACCGCTCCCGCAAGGTCGAGCTGGCCCCGGGCGGGGGCGTGCGGGACAAGTCGACCACCATGCAGCCCCCCGGATCCAAGGGGGTGACCGGCGGCGGGGCGCAGGATCTGATCCGTGAGTCGCGGCCGAACCCGAAGGACATGAAGGAGTTCCTGGACCGCAAGAACGCAGCCGACCCGAACCGTCTTCAGCCCAAGGGCCCGGGTGGGGTGGACTTCACCACGCTGGAGCTGCGGTACATCGGCAAGCCGGTCAAGGGCAAGGGCGTCGACTACAGCTTCTCCGCCAAGGAAGTCCCCGAGGACACGGCCGGCTGGGGAGGCAAGGCCAAGTCGCAGCTCATCAACGACGCGTTCTTCACATGGCTCGCGCTGGACCCGTCGAAGTTCTGGGTGAACCTGAACCCGGACCAGCCCGACAAGATCATGGACACGGCGTTCGGGAAGACCGACGCCGGCCGGATCCTGCTGGAAGCCGACCTGGAGATGAAGCGGGACTACGCCTCGGCGATGAACCCGACCAAGCGGCCCGAGGCCGACCGGTTCTGGAAGTCGATGCCCCGCAACAGTGAGGGCGTTCCGTGCTGGTTCTCCGTGCGGAACTGGATCGAGCCTGCGACCGCCGTCGTCCGTGAGGAGAACGGCGGCATCCACATCCTCGACACGCCGCTGAAGGTCAAGGCCCAGTACCTCGCCTACAGCAACATGCCCGACAACGGCACGGAGCTGTGCGACTTCAACGAGCAGCAGAAGAAGTGGGCCGAGCAGCAGGTCAACACGCTGATCATCCCCGAGGTGGAGAAGCAGGTGAACACCAGCCCCCGCTACGCGGACCTGCGGCGGGTGTACACGGCGCGAGTGGCGGCGGAGTTCATCCGCCAGCAGGACGCCAAGGCACCCACGGACTACCACAAGGTCATCAACAGCAACGACGTGACCGCGTGGCCGCTGCGCGGGGAAAACAAGGACTGGACGCGAGAGAAGACCTACCAGGCATACCTGAAGTCTCTGCGCACCGGTGAGGATCACTGGGAGCACGACGCCGGCGGCGGCCGGTACGCCTACGGGGTCGGCGGTGTGGACCTGTCCAAGCAGCCGAAGCGGAACATGACGAAGGTCCGCTTCGATACCGAGCACCGCTACCTCCCTCGCGAGACGAAGTCATCGGTGCGCACGCTGACGGACAACGCCAAGGACGGCGAGAGGAACCTTCTGCTCTTGGGCGGCAACACCGTGTCCTCCGACGTCTCCAGCGGCGGCGACACCCCGGACCCGACGCCGACTCCCACGCCGACGCCGACCAAGCCGGGTGAGCCGACGGATGAGCCCACCGACCCCACCACGCCCCCGGCTACCGGCGGCAGCAGCGGCGGCACGGGCGGGAACGACCCGGAAGGCGACCTCGCCGACACCGGCTCCAGCACACCGGTCGGACTGTTCGCTGGACTCGCCGCAGCCCTCGCGGCCATCGGCGGCGGCCTGGTGTGGTGGAAGCGCCGCCGCACCGCCGACCAGGAGTAGTCCGACCACAGCGCTCTCATAACGGCTCGGCCCCGCACCCAACGACTGGGTGCGGGGCCGAAGCCGTCTATCAGTTCACTCCCGCTAGTGCGGGACGGGCCACCGGCATGTTGCTGTACGAGAGGTAATGGGCGTCCCATGTCCTCCCAGGTCAACCAGTACTTCGGGTGGTAATCGATCTTCATCCGGGAGGTGAAGGCGCGGAACGGCTCGATTGGGCCGCTGACCTGGTCGAAGGCTGCACGGACCCCGGTTTCGTCGGTGGATTCAGGCTAAGTACCCCGTTCGAGACGAACTGGGGAGCTTCCTGCCCGACCGGACTGACCCCCGCTCCGACCGAGGAGTAACCCCAGCCCCGCCGTGTCACCGTGCGTCGCATCAGCCGATGGCCGACTCAGCGGCTGCCAGCGCGAGGTGCCATGGGTACGCGTCCGGTCGGCCCTCGCCTGGCTTGTTCGGGATGAACCCGCCTTCCCTGTAGAGCACTTGGACGCCCATGGCGCGGAGGGTTGCGACGCTCTGATCGAACTGCGTGTGCTTCACGTACGCGGCGTTGACGCACGGCATCGTGATGACGGGGATGCCCTTGCCGGTTCCCTCGGCCACGAATCCGACCACAACAGTGAGTCGCTGCGAGGCCGGCGGAACGGGTTTGGCCAATGGCCTGCCCGGTTCGGGGACGAGTGCGTACGAACGGACTTCGCCGAAGCCGTACTTCGACAGGACTGCCTCGCGCCCCAACTCCTCGCCCTCCGTGATGGCTTCGAGTACAGCCTCGCGTGTGATCGCTTCTCGACGCATGGCTGTGGCTACGACGGGGGACTGACAGTCCTGCTGTTGTTCCTGGACTGAGCCGCCTCGCCTTTGCGCGATCTCAGGGCCCGGCAGACCACCGCCTTGCGCCGAACGCGCCTCCAGGGGCGTCATCGCTGGTCACCAGTCAGCAAACGGCTCTTGCATGCCGACCGGCGGATGCGCTGCGAGGCCGCCCCACTTGACCTGACTGACCGCTCGATCTGACATGGATCTGGCACGAGCACCGGCGATCGGCTGATGAACGTGGGCTCGGCAGAGTGAGTTTGGCCGACGCCCCACCGGGTCCACGATCTGGTGCCTACGGCACGCGGGCCGCACGCGCCATACCGGCTTCCGGGCGACCACTACCGCTTTCTTCCAAGCGGCCGTGGTCGGCGATGGGCAGTCAGCGCCGGACAGGACCAGTGGCGGTTGAGAACACACCGTGTCGTTAGCTCCCACAACCCCGTACGTAACCGGACCGCCCCTTGGCCCCGACAGCATCCGGGTGGTCCGGCCATGAAGGGCACGGAAGGGGCCCGTCGCTTGGAGCCTGCCGCAAGCGTCAGTAATGGTGTTCCCGTTCCACCGCGGCGTGTTGGCGTGGCCGGGCGGTTGATGTCCGTCCCGAAAACAGTGAGCTAAGGCGCGTTCGTCCCAGCTTTCCTCGGCGCAGTCTGTGGTCGTGTCGCTACAGTCTTCAAAGGTCTGCGAAACGCAACAGTGGGGCGGCGGGGTGGGGCGGCGATTCTTCATAGCGCTGGGGAGCGGTCGGTACCGCCATCTTCCGGAGGACGAACAACTGCACTCCGTGGCCGCTGACGTCCGCGCGACGACAGAGCTGTTTGCCGCCTTCGGATATCAAGCGGTACTACCCGGCCTGGGGGAGTACGACGGCGCCGAGCAGATCCGTCAGAAGCTGCGGCACTGGTCGGCGGACACCGCCTTGACCGCTGACGACGTAGCGGTCGTGTACTTCGCCGGCCACGGATTCGTGGAGGAGCGTGACCGGCACTATCTGCTCTGCTGGGATTCGCATGATGAGGACCCCGCGGCCACCGCCCTGGCTACCGAGGACTTGGTGCGCATTCTGTGCCGCGGCAATCTGCGGCACCTCCTGCTGATCCTCGATACGTGCGCGGGTGGTGCCGGCAGTGCGGAGGCCTCTGCCGTTGCTCTCCAGTCGATTGCGTACCGGAACAGTGGCGCCGATGTTTCTACCGGTCTGTGGTTCCTGGCGTCAGCGCGCCGCAAGGACGTTGCTGAGGACGGTGCCTTCGTGGACGCCCTCAGCGAGGCAGTGGGGACGACAACAGGGCGCACCGGCCAGCGTCAGCAGTACCTGGACCTCACCGAACTTGTGAAGGCGGTCAACGAGCGCTTTGAGGCCGACGGTCTCGGGCAGCGCGCTGAACTGGCCAGCGGTCTGGTCACAGGCCTGGCCCCCTTCCTGCCCAACTCGGGCTTCCGGGAGGAACTGCCCCCCATCGGCACCGATCTCGAGGTTCAGCGCCGGGTCGTCGAGCGAGACCTCACCGAGCACTTCGGACCTCGGTCGCGTGGAGTGGAGTTCGAGTCGGAACAGGGGCTCTACTTCAGCGGACGCATTCGTGTGCTGACCGAACTGGTGACGTGGCTGACGGCAGACGAAGGAGACGGAAAGGGACGGGTCATCACCGGCAGTCCGGGCTGCGGCAAGTCAGCGGTTCTGGGCAGGATCGTCGCACTCTCGGACAGCCGGTACCGCTCGAGGCTTGATCTGACGGGTGTCGATCCGGCGACCGTGATGCCCGAGGGGTGCGTGACAGCGGCAGTGCACGCACGGCACAAGCGTCTCGAAGAGGTCGTAGAACGGATCGCCACCGCTCTCGATGCGGAGGCGGACGGCGCGGCGGCGCTACTCCAGGAACTGACGCGGCGAGGCCGACAGGGACCGCCTTTGGTCATTGTCGTGGACGCGGTGGACGAGGCCGGGTCCGACACCGCGGCAGACGCGGGTGGCCACGGCGAACCGCGGCGGATCACCCGGGAGTTACTGCGGCCCATGTCGGAGATCCAGGGGGTGCGGCTTCTGGTGGGGACCCGCCACGAATTGGTCGCGCCCCTCGGACCAACCTTCACCTGCATGGATCTGGACCGGCCCGAGTACCGTGCCGGTGAGGACGATGTGGCCGGATACGTCACCAGAGTGCTGCTCGCCACCGAAGAGCCCGAGGTGTGTACCCCGTACCGGGGCCGTCCTGATCTTGCTCGAACAGTTGCCGGGGGTGTGGCCGCGAAGGCCGCTGGCGTCTATCTCTACGCCAGGACCACTGCGCGCACGCTGCGGTCCGACCGGGTCGCCGTGGACGTCGACCGTCCCGGTTGGGGAGGGCAGCTGCCGAGCGAGGTCGGTGAGGCGTTCGACGACTACCTGGCCCGTTTCGGGCCCGACGAGCCGCGGGTGCGCCGCATGCTGCTTGCCCTCGCCTTCTCGGAGGGCAAGGGCCTTCCCCGGGGGCAGGTCTGGACGGCGCTGAGTTCGGTGATCTCGGGCATTTCCTGCACGGAAGAGGACGTCTCGTGGGTTCTGGACGTCGCAGAGGCGTATATCGCCGAGGTTATCGACGACGACCGGCGTTCGGCCTACCGGCTCTACCACAAGGCACTGGCCGAGCATTTACGCGGGACGGCCGACCGGCTGCCCGACAACATCCAGCAGTCGGTCGTCGAAGCGCTCTGTTCCCTTGTACCCGCCTCGCCGGACGGCCGGCCTGACTGGTTCGCGGCTGTGCCCTATATACGTCAGCACTTGGCGACGCACGCGGCGGCGGCGGGCGTTCTCGCCGGGCTCGTCGCGGATCCGGGCTTCCTGCTCGCCTGCGAACCTCTGTCACTGTTACGGGCGTTCGCATCGATAGAGGGCGACGGTCCGAGACGTATCCGCGGCGCGTACGAACAGGTCGCGCACCGTCTGACGACAGATCGCCCGCTGGGGGAACGAGCCGCCGATCTGCAACTGTCCGCCCGTCGTTGTGAGGCCGATCAACTGGCAGACCGCATCGGCGAACTCGGGGTCTCGCTCCCGTGGTCCGCGAGCTGGGCTTGGTGGTCGACCAGCGGCGTACACCGGCTGCTCAGCGGCCACACCAAGACAGTGGGATGCGTTGCGGTCGGAGAACTCGACGGACGGCCCATCGCGGTTACCGGCAGCCTGGACGGGACCGCCCTGGTCTGGGACCTCACCACGCAACGCCAGATTGGCGACCCGCTGCGGGTGGGCATTGCCGTGAGCGCCATCGCCATCGGCGATCTCGGCGACTACACGGTTGCGCTCACCGGGGGTGACGATGGCACCGTCAGGGTCTGGGATCTCTCGGCGGGCCAGGAACACGGCCGAGCGCTGACCGGACACACCAACCGTGTCGAGGCCATCGTGATGGATGCCGTCGGCGGGCGCCCCGTCGTTCTGACCGCCAGCGGGGACGGTACGGCACGGATCTGGGATCTCGTCAGCAGACGTCAGCTCGGCCGCGACCTGACTGCGCACAAACGAACGGTCTGGGACGCCGACCTGGGTGCACTCGATGGGCGCCCGGTCGCGGTCACTGGTGGCGACGACAAAGCCGTCTATGTCTGGGACCTGAGTGATGTGCTCGACGGTGGTGACGCACGCCTCGACGGTAGCCCGCTCATCGGGCCGGCCGAGGCGGTCACCTCGGTATGTGTGGCGCGGTTGGACGGCCGGACCGTGGCGCTGGTCGGAGACAAGGCCGGGATGATCAGTCTGTGGGACCTGGCCGATCGCCGCCAGATCGGTGAGCCTGTCATGGGCCACGTCTACTTCACCAGGAGTGGCGTCGCCTCCGCGGTGATCGGAGAGTTCAACGGCCGGACCGTGGCGCTGACGACCGGGCGGCGTGAAGCCCGCTTGTGGGATCTGCGAACGCTTCAGCAACTCGGACATCCTCTCCGCGGTCATGTCGAGGACATCACGGCAGCCGCTCTTACCGACCGTGGAGATGCCTCCCTGGCGGTCACGGTGAGTCAGGACCGCACGGCCCGGATGTGGGATCTGACCGCAGACCAGCCCGAGGAGGGACACACTCGCCCAGTGCTCGCCGCGGCGTTCTGTGACGTCGCGGGCCGCCCCATGGCAGTGACCGGCGGACAGGACGGCACCGCCCGCTTGTGGGATCTCCGAACGCGAAGCACGGTCGGCAGTCCCATGGAGGGGCATTCGGGTCAGGTGCTCGCCGTGGCCTTCGGGGTCGCCAACGGGCGAACGATCGTCGCAACAGGGGGGTCCGACACCACGGTCCGGCTGTGGGACGCCTTCCGGGGGACGGCCCTGGGACCGCCCCTGACAGGACACACCAACGCGGTGCGATGTATGGCCCTTGGCGAGCTGAACGGCGAGGCGGTCGTGGTGAGTGGCGGTGAGGACGGCACCGTCCGGATCTGGTACGTCGCCTCCGGAGCGCTTGTCGGCCCGCCGATGGTGGGGCACATCGGCGGCATCCGCCACCTTGCCGTGCGGCGTTCAGGCCGGGGAATGGAAATCGTCCTCGCGACTTCGCTGGATCATGCGTATCTCTGGCAGGTGAGCGATCGCAGTGTGCCGCTGCCGGCCCGGCCGCATGCGCATTTCAACGTCGAGGACCTCACGCCGACCGCGCGGGCCGTCGGTGTGGCCTTCCTCGGAGCGCGTCCTGTTGTCCTGTCCACGCTTGAGGGCAACAACGTGTACGTGCATGACATCGTCAGCTGTTCCGCCGTCGGTGGGCCGTTCCTCGGCCACACCGAGTACGTGTTGGTCGGAGCGCTCGGCACTGTCGGGAGAAAGTCCGTCGTGGTGTCCATGGCTTACGACGACACTGTGCGGATCTGGGATCTGGAAACGCGCTCGCCTCTGGGCCCGCCCTTGGAAGGGTTCACCAGGCTAGGCCCGGATCTCATGCGCGCGGCCCCGGTACTCGGACAGGTCGACGGGGTGCCGGTGGCTGTGATCGTCCACTCGCGCGATGTGCGGCTCTGGGACCTGGTCACCATGCGGCCCATCGGAGAACCGTTGTGCGGCGCGGATCAGAGGCTGGTATCGGCCGACATCGTCCAGACCACGGACGGCAAGGCGGTCGTCGTCACCGGAAGCGCCGACGGCGTCGTACGCACACACGACCTGGAAGACGGCCGCCAGGTGACGGCCCAGATCACATCGGCTGCGCAGGAGATCTTCGACGTAACGGCCGCCCAAGTGGACGGTGACAGCGTGCTGGTGCGCAGCAGCTGGACGGAGGCCGAAGTCTGGAGCCTGCAAACCCGGCGACGGCTCGGTAAGCGCTCCGGCACGTCGTGGCGGGCATGCGTGCACACGATGGACGGCAATGCCGTGGTGGTGTCGGTCGCGGGGGACTACACACTCCATGCCTGGGACCTGCAGACCCACGCCCCTGTATGCCCGCCGATGACCGGTCACACCGCTGATGTGATGACGGTCCGGACAGGCGTGGCCGACGGCGTCCATCTCGTGGCCAGTGCGTCCCTCGACGGAACGGTGCGCCTGTGGGATCTGCACACGGGAGACCCGTTCAGTGAGCCGCTCGGCGGACACGAAATGGGCGCGTTCGGCCTGGACTTCGCTCACCTGGACCGCGATGTCATCGTCTCCGGAGCGGGCGACGGACGCCTGCGATTCTCGGACATCGCCGATGTTCGCGACACGGGAGTTGAACTTGAAGCCTTCCCCTCCGCAGTCCGGGCGATTCGTATCGCAGACGTTCATGGCACACCAATGATGGTCGCAGCGGACCGGTACGGACTGATGCGGGTCGCGAACATGAACTCCGCCAGCTGGACAGGCGAACTCGACATCGGCAGTGGCATCAACGGCATTGCTGTCGACGGCAGTGGGCGGGTATGCGTCGCAACCGACATGGGCGTTGTCGCTCTACGTCTCAATATCGCCGGACAAGTGAAGGAGCAGGGTGCCATATGACCCGTATCGTCCTCGTCCACGGCATAGCACAAGAGTTCAAGGGGCCCCGCACTCTGCTTGCCGACTGGTATCCGGCACTGAGCGACGGTCTCGGCCTGGCCGGGACGCAAGTGCAGCAACACGAGGTCTCCGTGGCCTTCTACGGCGATCTCTTCCGCCCCGTCGGCCACCGCAGGATCGGAATCCCGGACCTGGACGCCTCCGACGTTCGGAATGACCTCGAACGCGAACTGCTCCTCCTTTGGTGGGAGGGTGCATCCCGCCAGGAGCCGCAGGTAGCCGGACCGGATGCCATAACTCGGCTGCGTACCCCACACCTTGTCCAGCGGGCACTCGATGCGCTCAGCCACTCCTCTTTCTTCGCCGGGCTCAGTGAACGTCTCATGATCTCCAGTGCGCGACAGGTCCGTCGCTACTTCACGGAGCCGGAAGTAAGGGCAGAGGTTCAGAAGCGCCTCGCCCAGACAGTGAACGGGGAGACCGAGGTGATTGTCGCGCACTCACTCGGCTCGGTGGTCGCCTACGAGGCCCTGTGCGCCCATCCTGACTGGCATGACCTGACACTGATCACGCTGGGATCCCCGCTTGCCGTGCGCAATCTCGTATTCGAGCACCTGATCCCGGAGCCCACTGCTGGCTACGCCCGCTGGCCGGCTCCCGTGAAGCGCTGGACCAATGTCGCCGACCGGGGCGATGCCGTCGCGTTGACCAAGGCTCTGGCACCCTCGTTCGGGGATCGCGTGAGCGATGTCGTCGTCCACAATGGCGCCAAAGCTCACGATGTACGGCCGTATCTCACAGCGCTGGAAACCGGAAAAGCCATCGCCGAAGCACTGAGTGAAGGTGTCGCGGATGCCTAGCGTGGTTCGGTGTGGCTCCGCCAGAGGCAGCGCGGACGTCGGTCGACCAAGCCGTGCGCTGTTTGGGTCTATGACCGGGGCCTTCGCCTTGGAGCGGGGTGACGGGAATCGAACCCGCGCTCTGCGTTTGAGAATCATCGTGTGATCAAGCCCGCAAGGTATGTCATGGTCGAAGGGATCGCGGCCATCGGGGCGGGCGTACTTCTCGGAGAAGGTGTCGTAGGTGCGGCTGTTGGCTTCCATCAGCGCGAACAGCGGACCGTAGAAGTCGCTCAACTGCAGGTTGACGCGTGTCAGCCGCGCCTGCCTCTGCGCCAGTCGCAGACCGTTGAGGAAGGTCGCCAGGTAACCGATGAACGCCAGCCCGACGGTCAAGATCACTGTGGCCATGGCTGGTGATGCCAGTGAACGCGATACATGCGTACGACATGACGGGTACCGACCGGCGTCCGCACCCACAACTCACGCCGCTCGGTGCGGAGTTACAGGAGAGTGGCGGATGGCGCGCGGGGCGGCCGGGCCTCCTGTGAGCCGGGAGCAACCATCCCCTTACCGCCAGGAAACCGCGCCGGGCATGCCGGTTCGTATCGTCGTCGGACGTGACGCGCAACCAACGACGCACTCTGCCTCGACCGCCCGCTCTGCCCGCCCTGCTCGGCTGGGGCACGATCCGCGGCCGTGTGGCCATCGTGCTCGCCGTCCCCACCTGTCTCCTGCTGGTCCTGACCGGCCTCGGTGTCGTCGACCGGGCGGCCGACTGGTCCGCGGCGCGCGAGACCGCCGGCCGGGTCGGGCTTGTCCTCAAGGCCCAGGACCTGGTGCGCGAGCTGCAGCGCGAACGTGGGCTCACCAATGGGCTGGTGGGCGGCGCCAAGGAGTACCGCGACGACGTCGACGTTCAGCGTGCCCGCACCGACACCGCCCGTACCGGATTCGACGCCCTGCTCGCGGCAGGCGGCGCGGGAGCGGACACCGCCGACGACTTGGGGGACGCGCTCTCGCCCGTCGCGGCGCTGGCCGCCGTGCGCCAGTCGGTTGACGACGGCACCGCTCAGCGCGCCCAGACTCTCGCCGCGTACACCGAGGCGATCGACGGACTGATCAGCGCCTCGGCCGCGGAACCCGCTCGTGGTGACCGCCCCCTTGCCGACGGGATGGGCGCCCTGCAGGCCCTCGCCCGGGCCACCGAGGCGGTCGCCCTGGAACGCGGCTCCCTCAACGGGGTCTTTGCCGCGGGGCGTTTCAAGGGGAGCGAGTTCCTCGACTTCACCGAGGTACGGGCGGACCGGCTGTCCTTCCTGCGTCAGTACTCCGAACTCGCCACCTCCGACCAGCAGTCCGCACTCGACGCCGCCTTCGCCACCAGCGACGCCCGGCGCGCCACCGGCTTCGAGAAGCGGGCGGAGGGCGGAGCCGATGGCAGCAAACTCGCTGTGGACCCCAGCCGCTGGTGGTCGTCGATGACCGTGCTCGTCGACCAACTGCACCGCGTTCAGGGACAGATCGGCGCCGATGTACAGGTTCGCGCGGACCGGATCGGGGACGACGCCACCGGTGAGCTAGGCGGTTTCATCGGTCTCGGTGTGCTGATCCTCGCGGTTGCCACCGCACTTGCCGTGCTCTCCGCCCGCTCGATCACCCGGCCGCTCGTCGCACTCGCCGACGAGGCCGACTCGGTGGCCCGTAGCGGACTGCCCGCCGCTGTCGCCCGTATACAGGAGGCCGAGGCGGGCGACGAACTCGTCCCTGAACTCTCCCGCCGGGTTCCTGACAGCGCTCGGGAGTTCACCCGGCTCGCCACCGCCCTGCACAATGTCGAGCACACTGCGATCGGCCTTGCGACCGAGCAGGCTGTACTCCGCCGCAACACCTCAGAGTCGCTCGCCAGCCTCGGCCGCCGCAATCAGGCACTGCTCTCGCGCCAGCTCGGCCTGATCACCGTCCTGGAGCGCCAGGAAATCGACCCGGACGCGCTTGGCGAGCTCTTCGAACTCGACCACCTGGCAACCCGTATGCGCCGCAATGCCGAGTCGCTGCTTGTACTCGCGGGCGAGGAGCTGCCGCCGCGGACCTGGTCCGGCCTGGTGACGGCGACCGAGGTGGTGCAGTCGGCGATCGCCGAGGTCGAGCAGTACCAGCGCGTCGTTGTGGCCGACGTACAGGACGGCCGGATCCGCGGCCGGGCCGTCGCCGAGCTCTCCCATCTGCTCGCCGAACTCATCGAGAACGCCCTGGTCTTCTCACCTCCCTCGCACCCGGTCGAGATCTACGGCTGGCGTGACGGCGGCGATTACTGCCTCGCGGTCGTCGATCGGGGTACCGGCATGACCACCGAGGAACTGGCCCGCTCCAACGCCCGGCTCGCGGGCCGGGAAACCTTCCTGATCGCCCCCACCCGCTTCCTCGGCCACTACGTCGTCGGGACCCTGGCGGCCCGGCTCGGCGCCCAGGTCGAACTGCGCCCCACGCAGGGGCAGGACGGGGCCGTGGGAGTCACGGCGTACATCGCCTTGCCGGCCACTCTCGTCGATGTGTCGGAGACGCAATCAGCGACGGCCGGCGGAACTCGGCAGGTGGCTATGTGACGGGGACGGGTCGGCAGCAGTAGCCCCGTGCCCCATTTCATGCCCTGGCATGCTCGGCGACCTCCGACACCCGTTGCTTTCCCCATACGCTGCCCAGCCAGCCGAGCAGAAAGGCGGCGGGCATCGACACGAGGACGACCGTCTGGAGCGGGAACCAGTCGAGGTGCCAGTCCGGGACGAGCGCCGAGGGGGAGCCGGAGAAGACCGGGCCTGAGATCTGCAGTCCGACGGCGCAGCCCAGGCCTCCGTACAGCGTCCAGAGCAGCCCGGCGCGGGTGTAGCCCCTCCAGAAAAGGGAGTACACCAGTGCCGGAAGCAGGCAGGAGGCCGCCACCGCCAGGGAGAGCGCAGACAGGAACAGGACGTTCCATCCCTGGACCCAGACCGCCAGTCCGATGCTCAGTACTCCCACCCCGGCGGACGCCAAGCGTGCGGCGGCCACCTCTCGGCCTTCGGTCGTGCGCCGCCGGCGCAGGACATGCGTGTACAGGTCGTGGGCGACTGCCGCCGCGGCTGCCAGGGTGATGCTCGCTACGACCGCGAGCGTGGTGAGGAACACCGCGGAGGAGACCAGTACGACGAGAAACGCACCGCCCGTGTTGGTGGACGAGCCGCCCGCCAGTTCGCCGGTGAGCATCAGCAGGGTGGTGTTGCCTCCCGGATCCGCGGCCATGATCGCCGGAGCGCCGACCAACGCGGCGGCCGCGAAGCCCATCAGAGCTGTGGTGAGGCAGAAAGCGCCGACGATGCCGATGGTGTGGCGCACCGTACGGCGCGCGGCGGTAGCGTCGGGAGCGGTGCCGAGTTGCATGGACACGTGTGGCAGGCACGCCACTCCCAGCACGATCGTGATCATCAGGCCGACGAAGTCGAGTGTGCTCTCGGGGTCGGTGCCGCCGGCGAACCGGAGGCCGGGGCTCATATAGCCGGCGGGACGGCCGCTGCCCTGTCCGGCGGCGTCGATCAGAAAGTCGCTGCTCCAGTCGAAGCGATGGAGCAGCACAGCTGTCACAGCCAGGGCCGCACCGAGCAGCACGACCGTTTTGATCACCTGAATCACGATGGTGCCGCGCATGCCGCCGAACACCGTGGCGCAGACGACCAGTGCGCCGATCATGATGACGGCCGTCTGTTCGGCGCCCGCACCGGACAGTCCCAGCAGCGCCGTGGTGGTCACTCCCGCGCCGGAGAGCTGCACGACCAGATAGGGGACGCAGGCGCACAGGGTCACGACGGCGGCCGCGATCCTTGCCGCGGGCCCTGGAGCCCGCAGGGCGAATATGTCGCCCAAGGTGTAGCCGGCGCGTTCGCGCAGGGGGCGGGCCAGCAGCAGGAGCACGCCGAGGGACAGCACGGTGCACAGGGCGATGAACAGCCCGTCGTAGCCGAAGACCGCGACGCTTCCCGTGGTGCCGAGCACCGTGGCCGCGGACAGGTAGACGCCGGACAGTACGAGGGCTCCCCGCAAGGGCGACACGCTGCGACCCGCTGTGTAGAAGTCGTTGACCCGGTCTCTCTCGGGGCCGCTGAGGACGCAGATGAACAAGATGGGGACGATGAACGTCAGAAAGCCCACGAGGACCAGGGCGCGCGTGTCTCTGTCCAGGGCGCCTGGCGCGGCGAGCAGGATCTCCGGATTCATCAGTAATCCAGCTCCTGCTCCTGCGGAACGCGGCGTCCGTCCGCACGGCGGTCGTACCGCGCCGCGGTCCACACCAGCAGGGAACCCTGGATGAGGAGGGCCAGCACACCGATGGTGGTTTCCCCCCAGATGCGGGTGGCCATGAAGTCGGCGGCGGAACAGGCGAGCAGCAGGTGGACCCCGAAGGTCAGTCCGTTGACCACGGCGAAGGACATGCCCGGGCGATACGGCCGTGGTCGATGATGAAGCATGGGGGCGTGCTGTTGGGCCATGGCTGTCTCCTGGCGGGCGCGGATGCGGGTGGGGCACCTTCGGGTGGGTCACCTCTGATGCGACGCTCACCAGAGCACCCGCGCCCCGGCCCGTCCATGCGCTGTGCGCGGGCCGTTGTCGGCTCCCAATGCCCTGCATGGGTGACTGTGCTGTTGCCCATTCAACCGTGCCCGCCGGCGGCCACCGACGGTCATCGGCTGCCGCGGAGCCGTGCGTCGTCAGGCAGTCAGTGGGCGATTGCGGTCGTCGGTGATGCCGAGTGCGGCGGCTGGTCCGAGCAGGCGGTGGGCGTCGAGCGCGAGGGTGAGTTGGACCAGATCGCGGGGGCGGGTCAGCTCAAGGCCGGTTATCTGCTCGAAGCGGCGCAGACGGTTGAGCACGGTGTTGCGATGGCACAGCATGTGCCGGGCGGCCTGGACGGCGGAGCCGCCGTTCTCGATCCAGATACCGACGGTGTCGAACAGCGTGTCCCGGTCGGCAGGTTCAAGGTCGTACATGGGCCGGAGCACCCCGTGGGCCAGCTCGGCGGACAGGTCGGGCCGCGAGATCAGGAGCCCTTCGGGCAGGCGGGAATCGAGCCGGGCGATCTCACCGTCGGCCCGGCACGTGCGAAGGGCGAGCCCGGCCATGTCACGCGCTCGGGCCAGGCTCTCCAGCCCCTGGACGACCGGGCTGATCCCGATACGGAACCCGGGACCGGCGTCCAGGCCGGAGGCGAGCGCGTCCAGGGGACGGTCGCCAAGGTGGGCGACGAGCACATCGCGGCGTCCGCAGGCGTGGCGCAGGATCCGGATGCCGCGAACCTCCGGAACGGTCTCCGGCGCGCGGCCGTACGGCGGTGTCGCCCCCACCACCGCCACCGCGAAACGCCCGTCGATCGGCAGATCGAGGATCGCCGCCGCGTCGCGGGTGAACTCGGGTTCGTTACGGGTCTCCAGCAGGGCGGCGAGGATCAGCCGGACGCGTTCACCGTGCTGGCTTGCGACGCCTTTGGCGACCTGCCGGTAGGCGTCGGCGACCATGACGGCGTCGCGGTCGTTGCTCTTCCACACCAGCTCGGCGACGTGTACCAACTGCCGCGTGTCGCCGAGTCCGTCCCGCTCCACCACGCTGATGATCCCGCTCCAGACTTCGGAGCCGGCGACACGGAAGGCATGCAGCACCTCGTCGAGGGGGCGGCCCTGTTCCGCGCGTCTCATGCCGAGGTCTCTGGTGTACCGCTCGACGTCCACGATTCTGCTGGGATCCACGCCGGCTTCCAGCCCGTGGCGGATGCCGATGCCTACGTTCCGCCGCACGTCGGGCGGCGCGAGCACCGGGTCGGCGTAGTACGGCACTTCGGCGCGGATCCTGTCCACCACGGTGTCGGTGAATTCCACGCCGTGCCCCAGAAGGCGCCGACAGGCACGGTCGAAGAGCTGGAGAGGAGAGGCGTCCGCGCCGCCGTCGGACAGCGGACCGCGGGGCAGGGCTATGTCGGGGCGGCGAGTGCGAACGCTGCCGGGGACGGAACTGGCGTGCATGGACCCTCCAGGTTGGACGGGGCGTGCGAGAAGAACACGCGAGTTGCCATGTCGTGAGCCGCGCGGAGCGCAGTGAAGTTCCTCCACCGGGTCAATGGCTGCCGCGCGGAAGCCGCGTGCGGAAGCCGAAACGGCACCCTCCCCGGAGGCCACCATGCTAAGCAGTCGCTTATCAAAGGGCGAGGTTTCAGCCAAACCGTGATGTTTCCGCCCAGTAGGCCTTGCGGACTGTGAGCTCTCACAAGCCGGACGCCTCCCGGCTGGGAGCGGACAGCGGCTCGCCGTACCTGTATGGACGCCCTGCTCGGGCCGTGTTCTCGTAGCGCCCAGCCCGGCCCGCTCGTTTGCACCTTTTGCGAGGAGACCCCCTATGAGCCCTCCACCGACGCAGTCGGGATCCCTTCGGATCACTGATCTCCACGTCACCTACGGAAGGTCCGTGCGGGCGCTGCACGGAGTGTCGCTCAGCGTCCCGCAAGGCGGGATCGTTGCCGTCCTCGGCTCCAACGGAGCGGGCAAGACCACGCTGCTGCGGGCGGTCTCCGGGACCCTCGCGCTCCATCGGGGCACGGTGGACAGCGGCACCGTGCACTTCGGCGAAACACGGCTGACCGGCGATCCCGCGCGGTCGGTGGCCGCCGGAGTGGTGCAGGTGCCCGAGGGCCGCAGGATCTTCGGCGCCCTGTCGGTGGAGGACAACCTGCGGGCCGGGTTCCTGGGGGCCCGCCGTCGCGGTGGCGCTGACCGGCAGGCGGCCCGCGACCGCGTCTTCGCGCTGTTCCCGCTGCTGGCCGAGCGGCGGCGGCAGGCCGCGGGGCTGCTGTCCGGGGGCGAGCAGCAGATGCTCGCGATGGGCCGCGCGCTCATGGCCGCCCCCCGGCTGCTGCTGCTCGACGAGCCCTCACTGGGACTGGCGCCCCTCATGGTTCAGCGCATCGCGTCGGTCATCCGCGAGATCAACGCCCAGGGAACGTCGATCCTGCTCGTCGAGCAGAACGCCTCCATGGGCCTGGCGCTGTCCGACCGTGCCTCGGTGCTGGACGTCGGCCAGGTGCGGCTGGAGGGGGCGTCGGCCGACCTCGCCGGCACGGACGAAGTGCGGCGCCTGTACCTGGGCGAGAGCATCGACGCCGGCACGGCGGGCCAGGATGCGGTGTCCGCCGCTACGCCCCCGACCGCCCTGTCCGCAACCGCACCAGGACTGACAGAGCTGGCCAGGTGGAACGGATGAGCATCGACGCCGCGGCCACGACGCGCGATCCCGCCTCGTCACCGGAACCGGACGCGGAGACAGAGCCGGTGCCGACGCTCACGGTCGACGCACTGACCGTCCGCTTCTCCGGCCTCGTCGCCCTCG
Source organism: Streptomyces sp. NPDC002868 (assembly GCF_055563295.1). Taxonomy (NCBI): domain Bacteria; kingdom Bacillati; phylum Actinomycetota; class Actinomycetes; order Kitasatosporales; family Streptomycetaceae; genus Streptomyces; species Streptomyces sp. NPDC002868. Next base: position 573,114 of record NZ_JBVHDR010000002.1, read on the forward strand.
ACGCCGTCTCATTCACCGTCGCCCCCGGTACGATCCACGCCCTCATCGGGCCCAACGGCGCGGGGAAGTCGACCTGCTTCAACGTCGTGTCCGGGGTGTACCGCGCCACTGCAGGAGCCGTCCGGTACGCGGGCAAGGACCTCACCCGCCTGGCTCCGCACCGCATCGCCCGACTCGGAGTGGCCCGCACCTTCCAGAACATCGTGCTCACCCACGGAACCGTTGCCGACAACCTCATGCTCGGCCGCCACAGCCTGACCCGTGCGGGATTCACGGCGACCGCGTTGCGACTGCCCCAAGCGGTACGGGAGCAGCGCCGCCACCGGGAGCGCGCGGCCGAGATCGCGGACTTCCTCGGCCTGGGCCCCGCCTTCGACAAGCCGGTGGGTTCGCTCGCGTACGGCGACCGCAAGCGCGTCGAGATGGCGCGCGCGTTGTGCATGGAGCCCAAGCTGCTGCTGCTCGACGAACCCGTCGCCGGTATGCATCCCACCGAGCGGGTGGCCATGGCCGAAACCATCGCCAAGGTCCGTGACGCCCTGGGCATCTCGATCCTCATCGTCGAGCACGACATGGGCTTGATCATGCGGATCGCCGATTCCGTGACCGTTCTCGACTTCGGCCGGCTCATCGCCGACGGGACGCCCGAACGTGTCCAGCGCGACCCGGCGGTCATCAGCGCCTACCTCGGCGTCCCTGCAGAGGACGCCCAGGACGCCCAGGACGAAGGAACGCAACCATGATCAAGCTGGCCGAAACGATTCTGAACGGACTGGCGCTGGGTTCGGTGTACGCGCTGATAGCCCTGGGCTTCGTCGTGATCTTCAAGGCGTCAGGCGTCATGAACTTCGCCCACGGCTCCCTGCTCCTGTTCGGCGGCTATGTCACGGCACGGCTGCACGACACCATCGGCTTCCTGCCGGCTGTGCTCGTCGGCGCCGCGCTGGCAGCGGCGCTCGCGGGGCTGGTGCAACTGCTGGCCACCCGCGGTCTGCGCGGAGCGGAAATCCACACGCTGACGATCCTGACGATCGGTATCGACGTCCTGCTCAGCACCGAACTGAACAGGCGGGTGGGCGCCGATTTCCTCAACATGGGAGATCCCTGGGGTGCCGACGTGACGCAGCTCGGGGACATCACCGTCGCCGACTCCCGGATCGCGAGCATAGCGGTGGCGATCGTTGTCATCACCGTGTTCTTCGCGGCGTTCCGCTGGTCCCGCTGGGGCCTGTCCATGCGGTCGGCGGCCGCCGACCCGGAGGCCGCCTCCTTGATGGGCATACGGCTGGACCGCGTACGCCTCATCGCCTGGTGCGTCGCCGGAGCGCTGGCCGCTCTCGCGGCGGTGTTCCTCGCCGCCTTTCCCGCCGCGGGCCTGGACCGCACCACCAGCCAGATCGCCCTGAGCGCCTTCCCCGCCGCCATCCTCGGCGGTATGGACTCGGCCGCCGGCGCACTCGTCGGCAGTCTCGTGATCGGCCTGACCGCGGCGATGGCCGCCGGCTACCAGAACGAGTTGAGCGCCCTGGGCTCCGGAATCTCCGACGTGGCCCCCTACCTCGTGATGGTGCTCGTACTCCTGGTCCGCCCGACCGGTCTCTTCGGATCGAAGGAGCTGACCCGTGTCTGACACCCTGTCGCCCGACACCTCCCCTCCTGCCACCACGGGCGCTCCCCCCGACGACTCGGGCGGCGCCGCCGGACGCCGGTCCGGCACAGCTTCCAGGGCGGGCACCGTCGCCGTAGGCGTGCTGCTTCTGCTCGTCCTGCCCTTCTACGTCTCGTCGTTCTGGCTTCAGACAGGCCTGTTCGCCATGGCCGCCGTCATCGGCGCCATCGGACTGAACCTGCTGTCCGGGACCACCGGACAACTGTCCCTGGGCCACGCCTTCTTCCTCGCTGTAGGCGCGTACGGCTATGTGTGGCTGGCCGCGGACCCGTCCGGCACCGGCTCCGCCCACCTGTACGGGCTCGGGCTGCCGCCCCTGCTCGCCTTCGTTCTCGCCGTCGTCCTCGCCGGTGTCGCGGGAGGGCTGTTCAGCCCCATCTCCGGTCGCCTGCGCGGCATGTACCTGGGCATCGCCACCCTCGCCCTGGTCTTCCTCGGCCACCACATGATGCTCAACGCCCGTGACATCACAGGCGGGTTCAACGGCCGCTCCGTGCCGGCGCTGGAAATCTTCGGGTTCTCCTTCTCCGAGACCTCACCCGACGGGCTCGCTGTACTCGGCGTCCCCTTCGGCGGACTCGAACGCCTCTGGTACTTCGGCCTCGTACTGGTGGCCATGGCCTGGCTCGCCGCGCGCAATCTCGTGCGCGGACGTCCCGGCCGTGCCCTTGCGGCGGTACGCGACAGCGAAGTCGCCGCAGCCGTCATGGGAGTTCCCCTCTCCCGTTACCGCGCCTCGGCGTTCATCGTCTCCTCGATGTACGCGGGCGCCGCCGGCGCTCTGCTGGCTCTGGTGTTCAAGCGCGTCGTCCCCGACCACTTCGGTCTGCTGCTCTCCATCGACTACCTCGCGATGATCGTCATCGGCGGCCTGGGATCGGTCGGCGGCGCCGTCGCCGGAGCCGTCTTCGTCGCCCTGATACCGCATGTCCTCACCAAGTACGCCGACCACCTGCCGCTGCTCACCGCACCCGGTACCGCCGGATCCGGTGTGACCCCCGGCGACGCCGCGCGCTATCTCTACGGCGCCGCGATCGTCCTCGTCCTGGTCTTCGCACCGGGCGGCCTGGCCGGCCTGGCCCACAGACGGCCGCGCCGCACCGGCGACGGCACTCGCCGCAACTGGCGTTTCCCTCTCCGCACCCGCACCACCTCCGACCCTCAGGGCGTCGAAGGCGCCACCCCGAAGGAGCACACACCGTGAGACACCCCCGACTTGCCCCGGCTGCAGCCGTCCTTGCCGTACTCACCCTGAGCGCCACGGCCTGCAGCACCAAAAGCGGTACCGGCGCGGACACGGCCGGCAGCGACGGCGTCAAGGCCGGCCCCGGAGTGACGCAGAAGACCATCACCCTGGGCGCGCTGACCGACCTCACCGGACCGTACGCATCGCTCGGCAAGAGCATCGTCAACGCGCAGCAGCTGTACGTCGACCAGCTCAACGCCTCCGGCGGCGTCTGCGGCCGTACCGTCCGGATAACCGTCAAGGATCACGGCTACGACGTTCAGAAGGCCGTGTCCGCGTTCACCGAGACCGAGCCGAATGTGGCCGCCCTGTCCCAGGTGGTCGGTTCTCCCGTGGTGTCCTCGTTGCAGCAGGAGATCGAAGCCAAGCACCTGCTGACGCTTCCGATGGGATGGGCCTCCAGCCTGCTGGGCCACGAGTACGTCCAAGTGGTCGGATCCACCTATGACATCGACATGATCAACGGCGTCGACTTCGTCGTCCGCAAGGCCAAGCTGAAGCCCGGCGACAAGATCGGCCACGTCTACTTCGAGGGCGAGTACGGTGAGAACGCCCTGGCCGGAGCCAAGTACGCGGCGAAGCAGCACCGGCTGCGCATCGTCGAGCAGAAGATCAAGCCCACCGATCAGGATCTGACCGCACAGGTCACCGCCCTCAAGCAGGCCGGTGTCAAGGCGATCCTCATCAGCGCCGGCCCCAAGCAGTCGGCGGCCCTGGTCGGCACCGCGGCGGCGAAGGGATTCGCGGTCCCGGTACTCAGCAACGCACCCGGCTTCGCCCCGCAACTGCTCGCCACCCCGGTCGGCCCCGCCCTGGAGAAGCAGCTCTACCTGGTGAGCGCCGCCCCGGCGTTCAGCTCCGACACCCCGGCGATCCAGAAGCTCGCCAAGGACTACCGGGCGAAGTATCCGGGCCAGCTGCTCGACGCAGGGGTCGTCAGCGGCTGGAACACGATCAGCGTCCTCGGTGAGGACCTCAAGGCAGCCTGCAAGGCCAAGGACCTCACCCGGGAAGGCATCGCCGCGGCGCACCGCAAGCAGTCCGGGCTCAACGTTCTCGGAGTGTCGTTCGACTTCTCCGACCGCGCCAAGCCGTCCACCTACCAGTCCTTCATCCAGAAGCCCGCCAAGCAGGCGGCGGGCGGACTGGTGACCGTCGAGCCGGCCCGCGAAGCGCCCGCGGCACGGAGCTATCCACTGCCCAAGAGCTGACCCGTCACCCCGGTCCGCCGTGTGCGGCAGCGCTCTCACGCTGCCGCACACGGCCGCCGGCCGAGCCAGGCGAAACTGACCATTCCGAAGACGACTTCGCCGTAGCTTGGGGTGGCAGAGCGACCGCGAGTGACGGGGGCGAGGAGTCGTGCCGAACGGGCGTCCGGGACGGCCGGAGCAAGGCGGACCAGACGAGTTACCCGGACCGGGCGGTCCGGGTCGATCAGACGGACCGGGCGGTCCGGGTCGATCAGACGGACCAGGCGGTCCGGGTCGATCAGACGGACCAGGCGGTCCGGGTCGGTCAGGCCGCAACCACTTCGGCGGGTCGGCGAAGGAAGTCATCCAGGCCGACCACATCGGACGGCTGTACGTCGGCGGCGCCCCGCCCCCCGACCCCCTCGACCGCGCCGCCCGCGAGCTGCGCCGTATGGTCGCCGTCCAGTGGAAGGACGAGGCCGCGCACCAAGGGCTGTTCACCACCGCGCCGTTGACCGTCCGCTGGGTCCCGGGTCCGGCCGACCTCGCCGACCACCCCCAGAACGTCGGTGCCCGGCCGCAGTACGCCAGTGATGACGCGCCGGACACCCTCGCCCGCGCCTTCCGCGGCCTCCCCCACCGCCGGCTTGTCGTCCTCGGACCCGGCGGATCGGGCAAGACCACGCTCGCCGTACTACTGGTGCTCGCCCTGCTGCGGGACGGGCCGGAGAACGTGCTGGACGAAGACGAGCCCGTGCCGGTGCTGTTCTCGATGTCCGGGTGGAATCCGGAGGCTGAGCATCTGCGCGTGTGGCTGGCGCGGCGGCTGGAGGAGGACTACCCGCAGTTGGCCGCGCGCGACCCCCGACGCTCCCACGGCGCCCATGTCGCGCGCCGGCTGGTGGACTCCGGGCGCGTCCTGCCCGTACTCGACGGGCTCGACGAACTCCCCGCACCACACCGCGCACCGGCCCTGCGCGCGGTCAACCACGCGCTCGCCGCCGACCAGTCGCTGGTGGTGACCTGCCGTACGGCCGAGTACGAGTCGGCCGTACGCGACGGAGGCCATGTCCTCAGCGCGGCGGCCGTCGTCGAGGCGAGGCCGGTCGGACCCGGGGCGGCAGCAGCATACTTACGCGCCTCGGCGCCGCCGCAGCGGACCAGAGCCTGGGCCCCGGTGCTGCGGGAACTCGAAGCCGCAGGCGGGGTGCCGCGCGGACCGCTGTCACGCGCAATGGAGTCCGCATACACGGTGTGGCTGGCTCGTACGGTCTACGCCGACCCGAGCCGCGACCCCGCCGAGCTGTTGCGCTTCAGGACAGACTCGGCGATCCAGGCGCACCTGGCCGACGCGCTGATCCCCGCGGCGTACGCGCCGGGGCCGCGGGCACTCGCAGTCGACGGGGAGGGCCCGAGGACGCTGCCGCCGCGCTACTCACCACAGCAGGCCCGCCGCTGGCTGGCCTTCCTCGCGGCGCACGAGCGCAGGGAGAGGTGGCGGGAGGGCGGCGGACTGGCGTGGTGGCGGCTGCAGAACGCGCTGCCGCACCGGACCACGGTCCTGACCTTCGCCGCGATCGTTCTGGTGGAGAGCGTGGTGAGCGCAACGATCTACGCGGCGTGGGGTCGCGGGAAGGGCGGTACGGACGCGCTGAAGAGCGGTCTGTTCACGCTGTTCGTGATGAGCGTGTTCTGGGCGCATGCCAGCCGTGTGGTCCCCGCGCCCTGGCGGTTCGACACGCCACTGAGAACCTGGCTGACCATCCTGCGCAGGAAGCGCCTCGGCAGGCTGCTGCTTGCTTCGTGCGGGACGCTCGGCGCAGCCATGGCGCTGACATCCGTGGCGCCGTACGACGACAGCCCGTTCAGCTGGGGCGGCATCCTGTACGCGGTCAAGTTCTTGGCTCTGGCCGGGATCCTGTTCGTCATGAACCGCGTCGGCCGCGCGGCCGAGCCCGTCGACATATCACCCCAGGCCCCCAGCCCGACCGCCCTGCTCCGCACGGACCGCGGCCGCGCACTGCGCCGCGTACTGATCTGGACGTCCCTGGGCGTGCTCTACATGATCGTCGAGGTCAACCTCAAGGAGTGGAGCTGGTCGGGCCTGTCGGACGGGCTGTACGTACTGCTGTCCGCGTGCTGGATCGCGGTGCACTACGCCATCGCGCTGACAGCCTGGGGCCGCTGGCTGATCGCGCGCACGGTCCTCGCGGCCCGCGGCCGGCTCCCGTGGCGGCTGCTCGGCTTCCTGGAGGACGCACACGGGCGGGGGCTGCTGCGGCGGCGCGGCAGCGTGTACGAGTTCCGGCACGCGCGGCTGCAGGAGGTGCTGTGCCAGAGCAACTCGCGCCCCGTGGCGGCGAGATGGGACACCCCGAAGGGCTACGGCGCGCGGCTGCGGGAGGACGGACGCCCCTGGTGAGGCCCGGCCCGCCGATCCCCCGATCGGCCGGATGACGCCCCCGTTAGGGTTGCCGGCGTGGGGGTCAGCGAACAGGCAGAGACCGTACGGACAAGCGCCGGCGAGCGGGACACGTCACCAAGGTGGCGCGTCCCGCTTGTCGCGATCGCCGTCGTCGTGCCGCTGTACATCCTGTGGGCCGGCCGGCTCGCGACCGGCGGCGGCGATCTGGCCGCGCAGCTCGCCTGGGCCGGCTTCATGGAGCGGCACCCTGCGTCCGCGTACAACCTCTCCTGGTACGGCGGCACCCACACCGCCAACTACAGCCTGCTGACTCCCCCGCTGATGGCCGTCTTCGGCGTACGGGCCGTGTCCGTGGCCGCCGGCCTCTCCGGAGCGTGGGTGCTGGCCTGCCTGTTCGTACGCAGCGGGGTGCCACGCCCGGTGTGGCCTGCTGTCGTCGGGGCGCTCACGCTCTGGTGCAACGTGGCCTCCGGGCGTACGACCTTCGCGCTGGGCGTCGCGATCGGGCTGCTCGCCGTGCTGTACGTACGCAGGAGCGCGATCGCGGCGGTGTGCGCGGTGCTCGCGACCATGGCCAGTCCGGTCGCCGGGCTGTTCCTGCTGGTGGCGGGAGCGGCGTATCTGCTGGACCGGCAGTGGCGGAAAGGCGCCGCGCTCGCGCTGCCGCCGTTCCTCGTGGTGGGGGCGGTGACACTGCTCTTCCCCTTCCAGGGCGAACAGCCCATGGCGACCGGCAAATTGTGGCTGCCGCTGACCGTCTCCGCCGCGGTGGCCGTCGCGGCGCCGCGCAAGTGGCCGGTGGTGCGGTACGGAGCCGGGGTGTACGGCGTCGGGGTGGTGCTGACGTATCTCATCGCCTCGCCGATCGGCACGAACGTCGAGCGGCTGGTGGGTCTGGTGGGGCCGCCGGTGCTGCTCGCGGCGGTACTCGCGAGCGGGATCAGCGGGCTGGACAGGCTCAGGGGGCTGGGCAGGCTCAGAGGGCTGGTCACGCTCGGTGGGCTGGTCACGCTCGGTGGGCTCCTGCGGGCCGTGCTCGCGATCGCGCTCGTGCTGAACGCGCATTGGCTGATCGACAAGACCGAGGACGATCTGGTCGTCTCCAGCGACGTGCCCGCATGGGCCGCGCACACCGACGGTGTCGTACGGGCGCTGGAGCGGCTGGGCGCCGACCGTACGCGGGTCGAGGTCGTCCCCGCCCGCAATCACCGCGAGGCGACCGTCCTCGCCCCGCACATCAACATGGCGCGCGGCTGGAACCGGCAGCTCGACGTCGAGCGCGGGCGGCTCTTCTACGACGGGTCGCTGACCGAGGCGACATACCGGCAGTGGCTGGACCGGTGGGCCGTCGGCTTGGTCGTGCTGCACCACGGGCGCCCCGACGGGCCCGCCGAGGGCGAGGCCGCGATCGTCAGGAGCGGGCCCGGCTGGCTGGAGCGGATGTGGCAGGACGAGGGCTGGACGGTCTACCGGGTGCGGGACGCGGTCCCGCTGGCGGCCGCCCCGGCGACGGTGGTGCGCGGCGACGACGCGGAGCTGGTGGTACGGATGCCGGCGGCGGGATCGGTGACGGTGCGGGTGGCGTACTCGCCGTGGCTGCGCGCGGAGGGGGCGTGTCTGCGGGAGGAGGGCGAGTGGACACGGCTGACCGTGCCGCGGGCGGGAGAGTACCGGCTGGAATCGCCCTACCGGCTGCCGCGCTCGGCGGACTCGGGCTGCTGAGCTGACCGGCTCGCGGTCAGGGCCGATTGTCAGTGGCGTGTGCCACGCTCGGGCTCATGATTGACCACATCGCGGTGCAGGTGGATGACCCGGCGGCCAGTGCCGTCTTCTACGACCGTGTGCTGGCCCCGCTCGGCGGCACCCGGCTGCTCGACTTCGGCGAGGTGATCGGCTGGGGCACGACGCAACCGACGTTCTGGATCGGCCCGGTGACGACGGAGGGGCAGCCGCGCGAGGTGCACATCGCGTTCGCGGCGGCCGACCGCGCGGGCGTACGAGCGTTCCACGCGGCGGCCGTCGAGGCGGGGGCGGAGGTGCTGCACGAGCCACGGGTGTGGCCCGAGTACCACCCGTCGTACTACGGGGCGTTCGTCAGGGATCTGGACGGCAACAACGTGGAGGCGGTCTGCCATAGGCCGGAGTGAAGCCTCGACCCCGGTCGCGGCGGGTCAGGGCTCGCCTGATCCGCCGCGACCGGGGCACTTGGCACGACCGGCTCAGTCAGCTCAGATCGTCGTCGTGTCGATCACGAACCGGTAGCGGACGTCGCTCGCCAGCACCCGCTCGTACGCCTCGTTGATCTGGTCCGCGCGGATCAGTTCGATCTCCGCGCCCAGACCGTGTTCGGCGCAGAAGTCGAGCATTTCCTGCGTCTCGCGGATACCGCCGATCCCCGAACCCGCGAGGGTCTTGCGGCCGGCGATGACGGAGAACAGGTTGAGCGAGACAGGCTCCTCCGGAGCGCCCACGTTCACAAAGGCCCCGTCCGTCTTCAGCAGTCTCAGGTACCTGTCCAGCGGAAGCGGCGCGGAGACCGTGGAGACGATCAGGTCGAAGGTGCCCGCGAGTTGCTCGAAGGTCGACTCGTCGCTGGTCGCGTAGTAGTGGTCGGCGCCCAGCTGCAGGCCGTCGTCCTTCTTGCGCAGCGACTGGCTGAGGACGGTCACCTCGGCGCCCAGCGCATGCGCGATCTTGACGCCCATGTGGCCGAGACCGCCCAGGCCGACGATGGCGACCTTCTTGCCGGGGCCCGCGTTCCAGTGGGCCAGCGGCGAGTAGAGGGTGATGCCGGCGCACAGCAGCGGGGCCGCGATGTCCAGCGACAGGCCGTCGGGGATGCGCAGCGTGAAGGCCTCGTCGACGACGATATGGGTGGAGTAGCCGCCGTACGTCGGCTCGCCGCTCTTGTCGAGGGCGTTGTACGTGCCGACCATGCCGCCCGTGCAGTACTGCTCCAGGCCCGCCTCGCAGTTCTCGCACTCGCGGCAGGAGTCGACCATGCAGCCGACGCCCACCCGGTCGCCGACGGCGAACGTCGTGACGCCGTCGCCGACCTCGGTGACAATGCCCGCGATCTCGTGGCCCGGCACCATCGGGAAGATGCCCTCGCCCCAGCCGTCGCGGGCCTGGTGGATGTCGGAGTGGCAGATGCCGGCGTACTTGATCTCGATGAGCACATCGTGCTCGCCGACAGGGCGGCGCGGGACGGTGGTCCGCTCCAGCGGCGCCTTGGCAGCGGGAGCGGCGTATGCGGAAACGGTGGTGGTCATGGCATTGAGCCTGCGCCGGGTTGCGGCACCTACCCAGCCCTCTGTTGTACCTACGTCCAGCGTGCCTACTACTGACAGGGACAGCCTCGACAGGCTCCCCGGCCGGTAATACTGGCTGTATGGACCAGCGTGCCGAACTCAGCGAATTTCTCCGCTCGCGCCGTGGCCGGCTGCAGCCGCAGGACGTCGGTCTGCCGCAGCTGGGCCGCCACCGCCGTGTCCCGGGGCTGCGCCGGGAGGAGCTGGCTCAGCTCGCCGGGGTCTCCGTGGCGTACTACACACGTCTCGAGCAGGGCAACGGCCGCAATGTGTCCACCGAGGTGCTCGACGCCATCGCGCGGGCCCTGAAGCTGTCCGACGCCGAGCGCGACCATCTCACGCACCTCGCCAAGCCGAAGCAGAAGAAGCACCGGCGCATGGGACGGCCGCAGCAGCTGCGGCCGGCGGTGCAGCATCTGATGGACGCGATGGACGGGGTGCCCGCGTACGTACTCGGGCGACGTCTGGACATCCTGGGCTGGAACCGGATGGCCCGCGCGCTGCTCGGCGACTTCGCCGCGCTGCCGCCGCAGGAGCGGAACATGGCGCGGCTCGTCTTCCTCGACCCCAACGCCCGTGACCTGTACGTCGACTGGGAGGTCAAGGCGACCGATTTGGTCAGCGTGCTGCGGATGTACGCGGGTTGCTCGGCGGACGACCCCCTGCTGCCGGAGCTGATCGGCGAACTGTCCGTGAAGAGCGAGGAGTTCCGCCGGCTCTGGGCCGCCCACACCGTGCAGGACAAGGGCCACGGCGCCAAGCGGCTGCACCATCCGCTGGTGGGTGAGATGACCTTGTCGTACGAGACGCTGAGCCTGCCCGACGACCACGATCTGTCGCTGGTCACCTATCACGCGGAGCCGGGCAGCCGGTCAGCCGATTCACTGCGGCTGCTGGCCGACTGGGGCGTGGACGAGGCGGCGGACGCCGACGCGACCGAACGCGGCTAGAGCTTCGCCCGGAAGACCGTGGCTCGGTCCCGCAGCGACGAAAGCGGCGGCACCCCGGGCAGGGGTGCCGCCGCCTTCTCAATCCGTACGGAGCCTGGCTCAGACCGCGGATCCGGCCTTCCACTGGCTCCAGTTCAGGTTCCAGCCGTTCAGGCCGTTGTCGGGCTGGATGACCCGGTCCTTGGAGTTCTTCACGATGACGACGTCGCCGACGATCGTGTTGTTGAACAGCCAGGCGGCGGGCTGGTTCGGGTCGCCCGCGCCCTTGACGTCGTTCAGGCCGACACAGCCGTGGCTGGTGTTGGCGCTGCCGAAGATCGAGTCGGCGCCCCAGTAGTTGCCGTGGATGAAGGTGCCCGACGTGGACAGCCGCATCGCGTGCGGGACGTCCTTGATGTCGTACTCGCCCTTGCCGTCGTCGTCCGTGAAGCCGACAGTCGCGCCGTTCATCCGGGTCTCCTGGAACTTCTCGGAGACCACCATCTGACCGTTGTAGGTCGGGTTGTCGGAGGAGCCCGCGGAGATCGGGATGGTCTTGATCGTCTTGCCGTCCTGGGTGACCGTCATGGTCTTGGAGGAGGCATCGACGGTGGAGACCTGGTTGCGGCCGATCTTGAAGGTGACCGTCTTCTGCTGGACGCCGAAGACTCCGTCGGCGCCCTCGACGCCGTCGAGGTTCAGCTTCAGGGTGACGGTCGAGCCCTCCTGCCAGTACTGGTCGGGGCGGAAGTCGAGACGCTGCCCGTTGAACCAGTGGCCGACGACCTCCTGGCCGCTGCTCGACGTCACGGTGATCCCGGACTGGACGGCCTTCTTGTCGGTGATCGCCTTGTTGAAGTTGATCGACACCGGCATGCCTACGCCGACGGTGGAACCGTCCTCCGGCGTGAAGTTGCCGATGAAGCTGTTGGCGGGCGAGACCGTGGTGAAGGAGGAGTTCTCGTGGGCCTCCAGGCCCTCGGCGTCCTTCGCCGTCACGGCGATCTTGTACGTGGTGGAGCGCTCGAGCTGTCCGTCCGGCTTCCAGCTCTTGCCGTCGGAGGCCAGCGTGCCCTTGACGCTCTGACCATCGGCGGTGGTCATGGTCACCTGAGTCAGGATGCCGTCACTGACGGTGACTTTGGCGTCATTGTTGATGCCGGTGTTGGTCGCGCCGTTCTTGGGCGAGATGGTTATTCGGGCCTTCGAAGCGTCCTTCGCGGCCGCCTCGTCGACCTGGGCCTGTGACTTCTTCGAGCCTTCGGCGCCCTTGTCCCCGTCGCCGCTGCAGGCAGACATCACCAGCACGCCACCGAGCACGGCGGACGCGGCCATAAGGCCCCTGCGCCGCTTGCTGTCCGTTATCACACGCTTCTCCATCGTCGCCGATTCCCCTGACCCACACCTTGAAGAACACCCATACCGGGCTGTCCGGTTCCACATCACATTTGGATGTGGGGAAGACCACTTACCGATCAACGGACGCAGCCGCGGCCCCCAGCGGTTGCACCACGGCACGAAATCAGCCGGGCCCCGGTTCACCGACGGTCTTCGTCGCCGCCCTCGTCGCCGTCTTCATCGCCGTCTTCGTAAGCCTCGCCCTCTCCATCTTCCTCGTCGAGGTCCCAGTGCTCCGCATCGGGGTCGTAATCGATCTGCTCACTGCTCCAGGATGCCTGGGCGAGCTCCACCCCAGGGACGTCGCTGACCAGGTCGAAGGGGTCCACGAGATAGGCGATGGCCTCGGCCTCGTCCTCGCGTACGGCCGACTCGGCGTGCGTACGCTCCTCGTCGGGCATGAACTCGTCCGCCGCGATGCGGTCGAGGGCCGCGCCGGTCAGCTCACCGGGGTCCCCCACCTCAAGCACCAATTCCACCCGCAGCCGCACATAACGTGATGTCTCAGAAGTGGTCATACGACGGAGGGTAGGCCTCTCACCCCTGCGGCTTTCCCCCGACCCGCTGCTTTCATTAGCATCAACGCACCCGCCCAATTCGAGGATGCCTCAAGGGGGATCGAGTCCGTGTCCGTCGCACGTCGACCGCTTCTGACCGCCACTGCCGCAGGGACTCTGCTGTGCGCGCTGTGGTTCGTTCCCTCGGCGAATGCCACCGCCGAGCGGGAAGCGGTGCAGAGACAACACAGCGGTGCCGCCGCGTCGTCGCAGGGGCTGACTCTCGCCGACACGGGCACCGTGGACACGACTCCGTATCTGGTCGGCGGGACGGCCTTCCTGGGGGTCGGCGTCGGCTTCGTGACGTACTCGGTGCGCCGCCGCGGTGCCTGGCAGATGTGACGATTTTTGTGTGACGTGTACGGGAAGGGCCGCCCCGATGGGGCGGCCCTTCCACGTGCGCGCTAGGCCAGCGGGCCGGTCACCGGCTCCACGGCCGCGATGAGCTTTCCGTCCCGTACGAACGCGTCCGCGGCCTCCAGGTCGGGCGCGAGGAAACGGTCCGGGCCCGGACCCTCGACGCCTGCCGCGCGCAGCGCCTCGATGGCGGCCTGCGAGGCGGGCGCGGGGGTCAGACCGCGCCGGAGCTCGATCGCCCGGGTCGCGGCGTAGAGCTCCACGGCGAGGATCCGGCTCAGGTTGGCGACGGTCGTGCGCAGCTTGCGCGCGGCGGACCAGCCCATCGAGACATGGTCCTCCTGCATCGCCGAGGACGGGATCGAGTCGGCCGAGGCCGGCACGGCGAGCCGCTTCATCTCGCTGACCAGGGCGGCCTGCGTGTACTGGGCGATCATCAGGCCCGAGTCCACGCCGGCGTCGTCGGCGAGGAAGGGCGGCAGCCCGTGGCTGCGGTTCTTGTCGAGGAGCCGGTCGGTGCGGCGCTCGGCGATGGAGCCGAGGTCGGCGGCGGCGATGGCCAGGAAGTCCAGGACGTACGCGACGGGCGCGCCGTGGAAGTTGCCGTTGGACTCCACACGGCCGTCGGGGAGTACGACCGGGTTGTCGACGGCGGAGGCGAGCTCGCGGTCGGCGACAAGGCGGGCATGGGCGAGGGTGTCCCGCCCGGCCCCGGCGACCTGCGGGGCGCAGCGCACCGAGTACGCGTCCTGGACGCGGGGCGCTTCCTCCTCCTGGAAGTGGCCGGTGAGCCCGGAGCCCTTGAGCACTGCGCTCATATTGGCGGCGGCGACGGCCTGGCCGGGGTGCGGGCGGATGGCGTGCAGTTCGGGGGCGAGCACCTTGTCGGTGCCGAGCAGCGCCTCCAGCGACAGGGCGGCGGTGATGTCGGCGGTGACGTAGAGGCGCTGGAGGTCGGCGAGGGCCATGACCAGCATGCCGAGCATGCCGTCGGTGCCGTTCAGGAGGGCGAGGCCCTCCTTCTCGCGGAGCTCGACGGGCTCGATGCCGTGCGCGGCGAGCAGCTCGCCGGCGGGCTTCACGATCCCGTCGGGGCCCTCGGCGTCGCCCTCGCCCATGAGGGTGAGCGCGCAGTGGGAGAGCGGCGCGAGGTCGCCGGAGCAGCCCAGGGAGCCGTACTCGTGGACGACGGGCGTGATGCCGGCGTTCAGAATGTCCGCCATGGTCTGGGCGACCTCGGGGCGTACGCCGGTGTGGCCGGAGGCCACGGTCTTCAGGCGGAGGAACATCAGCGCGCGGACGACCTCGCGCTCGACGCGCGGGCCCATGCCGGCGGCGTGCGAGCGGACGATGTTGCGCTGGAGCTGGGCGCGGAGCTCGGGGCTGATGTGCCGGGTGGCGAGTGCGCCGAATCCGGTGGAGACCCCATAGACGGGCTCGGGCTTGGCGGCCAGCGCGTCGATGATCCCGCGGGCCGCGGCCAGGGCGGCGACGGCCTCGGCGGAGAGCTCGATCCGGGCGCCTGCGCGGGCCACGGCGATGACGTCATCGGCGGTGGTACCGGACGTCCCCACCACGACTGTTTGCATATCCATATTCAGCAGCGTACGGACTGAATCTCAACCTGTCACTACTGCCGGCCGGGTTGACCCCTTACTGCAATGTCACACCGCCGTCAGGGCTCGCTCCAGGGCTCCTCGGCATCCTCCGGCCGTAAGCCCCGGAAGGCGCGGCGCTCGTGCGGCGGGCGCGGCGGGGCGTCCGCGAGGCGGATCACGGTGCCGTCACGGCCCGCGACCACCGGCTTCGGGGAGCGCGCCGCCTTCGCCCGGTACTGGGCCGCGTCCGCGAGCCGGAACAGCCGGCGGGAAGAGCGGACCTGCCCGATCGGGTCGCCGGTCGACGCGACCCCGCACGCCACTCCCTCGCCCAGCTCCAACTCGCCCGCGCGGACGCAGAGTTCGTCCGCGACGTGGACCACGTCGTCCGCCGCGGGGCCCACCGTGACCAGGCAGAACTCGTCCCCGCCGAGCCGCGCCGCGAGGGCGCCCGGCAGCATCGCCCCGCACAGCGAGAGGACCGAGCCGAATCGTTCGAGCAGCCGGTCGCCGACGGCATGGCCGTGGGTGTCGTTCACCTGCTTGAGGCCGTTGATGTCGCAGACGACGAGGCTGACGACCGAGCCGTCCGCGCGATGCCGCTCAAGGGCCTGGTCGAGCCTTATGTCGACGGCGCGGCGGTTGGCGAGCCCGGTCAGCGGGTCGGTGAAGGCCAGCCTGCGGACCTCTTCGAGGCGCTCGGTCTGGGCGATCCCGGCGGCCACGACGGAGGCGAGCACGGTCGCGAAATCCGCGTCGTCCCGGCCGAACACCGGAGCGCCGAGCGGTCTGGCGACGTACAGCTCGCCCCAGGCGCGCCCGTGCAGCACTATCGGCGCGACGACGCAGCAGCCGCGGCGGCGCCGGCGCAGGGCGGCGACCCTCTGGTGGCAGTAGCCGTGCGCGGGCGTCGCCGGGCCGTCCACGGTCTCCACCCAGGCGTCGGGCTCGCCGCCGCCGGCCCACCGCTCATGCAGAAACTCGGTGATCTCCGGGAAGCGGTTGACCGGGTAGGTCTCGGACTCGGGGAACTCCTCCTCCTCGGGGACGCGTTCGCCCGCGTTGACGAGGACCTTGAGCCGTCCGAGCTCGCGCTCCCACACCGACAGCGCGGCGAAGGACCCGGCGAGCGCGTCGCGCGCGCCCAGCGCAGCAGCCCGCCAGGACTCGCGCGGGGTGTGCGCGGACGCCATCGCCTGCGCCAGCGCCACTACGGCTCGCAGCCGCCGATCCTCAGCCATCATCCCAGCTTAGGGAGTATTGCCCCACTTCGATCACCTGGGTTGTCCCCGATCCGAAATGCTCACCGAGTCATTCGGTACGTGGTCACTCGCCGGGCCACTGCGGCTTCCGCTTCTCGTTGAAGGCCGCGACGCCCTCGGCCCGGTCCCCGGAGAAAGCGACCGAACGCCAGGCGGCATCCTCCACCTCGAGACCCGCCCGCAGATCGAGCCCCTGCCCCAGCCGCAGCGCGCGCTTGGCGGCGCGCAGCCCGACGGGCGAGTTCGCGGCGATCCGGGCGGCGATGGCGAGCGCCTCGGTCCTGGCGTCGTCCGCCAGCTGATCGACGAGCCCCAACTCCCGCGCCTCGGCGGCCTCCACGCGCCGCGCCGTATAGACCAGCTCGGCGGCCCGCGCTGCCCCGACCCGGCGCGGCAGCAGCTGCGTCCCGCCGCCGCCGGGGATGACGCCCACGGACACCTCGGGCAGCCCCACGACGGCGGTGCCGTCGGCCACGATCAGATCGCAGGCCAGCGCCAGCTCGAACCCCCCGCCGAGCGCGAAGCCGTGCACGGCGGCGACGGTCGGCATGGGCAGCTCGAGCACTCCGGTGTAGGCGGCCCGCGCGGTCGGCCGCTGCCGCACCAACTCGGCGTCGGAGAAGGAGTTCCGCTCCTTGAGATCGGCGCCGACGCAGAAGGCCCGCTCATGGGTGGAGGTGAGGACGGTGACGCGCACTCCCCGGTCGGCGGCGAGCGCGTCGCAGGCGGCGGCGATGGAGCGGGCCATCTCGGTCGAGACAGCGTTCATTGCCTTGGGCCGGTCGAGCACGAGCTCGGCGACGTGCTCGTGCCGGCGTACGACGACGAATTCCCCGAACCGCTGCTCGGACTCGGACATGACGGCACCCTCCCTGGGGGTTTGGGGGGAACCCCCAAAGCACAGCACGATGGTTCACCGGATCATAGGCGCGGGGGCGCCCCCCGGACTCAGCCCCTGCGCGACAGCAGCCAGGGCTCGACCACTCCCAGGCCGCGGACCGGGCGCTGCCACATCGGCTGGAGGGCGAAGCGGTACGAGGGGGGCTCCTCGCCCTCCTTTTCGGCCGCGGCTGCCTCCTCCGCCGCCTCCGCCTCGGAGGCCGGCGCGTCGCCCGTACGGACAAGTCCCTCCGCGAACGCGCCGTCCACCAGCACCGCGTCCTTCGGCGCTATCGATGTCAGCCGACTGGCCAGGTTCACCGTCGTACCGAAGACATCGCCCATCCGCGTGGTGACCGTCCCGAAAGCGATGCCGACACGCAGTGCCGGCATCGACTCGTCGTGGGTCATCGTCTCTATCAGCCGCAGCGCGATCTCCGCCGCCGTGCCCGCGTCGTCCGCCGCGTACAGGACCTCGTCGCCCAGCGTCTTGATCAGGCGGCCGCCGTGCGCCGCGACCAGGTCGGCCGAAGTGGTTTCGAACGCCTCGACCAGCTCGCCCAGTTCCTCTTCCTCGAGCCGCCGCGTCAGCCGCGTGAAGCCGACGAGGTCCGCGAAGCCGACCGCGAGCCGTCGGTCGACCATCTCCTCGTCGTCCGCGGCCTGGACCACGCGCCCGGTGGCCGCGGCGAGCTGGCGGCGCCAGACGTACACCAGGAACTCCTCCAGCTCCGGCAGGAGCAGCTCCACCAGGGGGTACGTGACTTCCGTGCGGGTCATCCCGGGCTCGGGCGGCTCGGTCAGGCCCTCCAGAAAGGAATCGATCTGCCATTCCGCCAGCCGGGCGGTGGTCTGCCCGGTCGAGCGGGCCACCTGGACCGCCATCGGCTCGCTCAGCAGGCCTGCCTCGACCAGACCGGCGAGCCGCCGCAGGGCCAGCACGTCCGCCTCGGTGAGCGCCTTCGCCTGGCCGATGTCGGCGAAGCCCATCGCCCGCCAGAAGCGGGAGGCCAGCTCCATCGAGACACCGGCCGTGCGGGCTGCCTGAAACGGCGTATAGCGCCGGTCCGCGCCGAGAATCAGCTGCTCGAGGCGGATCGCCAGCGGGTCGTGGGTCGGCTCCGCCGTGTGATCGACCTCGTGGTGCGGCGGGTGCACGGAGGAGGATCCGGAATACGGCCCGGAAGAGGATCCGGAACCGGAAGACGCCCTGGAAGAGTAAGGGGCGGAGGACGCGTCCGACGACGCAGATGTCTCGTCGGACGATGAACTGGACGAGGCGGACGCGCCGGAGGAGGAGTCCGACGGCGGCTGCGCGCCCTCGCCGGAATTGGTGTCGTCGACGGTCACCAGCCGCCTCCTGCCCGTTCCCTGCGCACTGCCCTGCCGATCTGTCGCTCGATCGCCTCAACGATACGGCAGGTGTGCCCTGGCTCACGTCCTGGTCGTCGTACCGGTTCAGCCGGCCGGCCGCAGGTGCACGATGTCGCCCGCGCTGATCGGCTGGTGCTCGCCGTCCTCTGTGGCCAGCACCAGCCGCCCGTCGCCGTCCAGGGCCACCGCCTCGCCGGTGACCGAGCGGCCGCCCGGCAGCTCGGCCCGTACGGTCTGTCCCAGCGTCGCGCAGCCCGCCGCGTACGCCGCCTGCAGCCCCGAGGGCCCCGGGTCGCCGCCCGCCGCGCGCCAGTCGCCGTACCACTGCTCCAGCGAGCGCAGCACCGCCCGCAGCAGCGGGTCGCGGTCCGTGGAGATCGCGTTCGCCAGGCCCAGGGAGCCCGCGGTGGGGACCGGGAGTTCACCCTCACGCAGGGTGACATTGACGCCGATGCCGATGACGACCGCGTCGTCCCCCGCACGCTCGGCGAGGATCCCGCCGGTCTTGCGCTCCTCGCCGCCGACTTTTACCAGCAGGTCATTGGGCCATTTGAGGGACAGGTCGACTCCCGCGGCCCGCGCGAGGCCAGTCGCGGCCGCCACTCCGGCGAGCAGCGGCAGCCACCCCCAGCGCTCCACCGGGACGCCCGCCCCGGGCCGCAGCAGTACGGACAGGAACAGCCCCGAGCGCGCGGGGGACGTCCAGTTCCGGTCCAGCCGCCCCCGCCCCGCCGTCTGCTCCTCGGCGACGAGCACCGCCCCCTCGTCCAGGGACGCGGCGCGGGCCGCCAGGTCGGAGTTGGTGGAGCCGGTCGATGCCACGATGTCGAGCGAGGTCCACAGCCCGCCCGGCAGCAGCAGCGCACGGCGCAGCACGGGCTCGTTCAGCGGCGGCCGGTCGAGGTCGGACCAGCGGCTCTCGGGCGCATTCTCAGGCGTCATGCAAGCCAGGTTAGGTGTGGCAAACGCCGCACTGCTGAGCGCCATGCACGCCGATACGCTACGTGTCAGTAGCCATTCCGGTTGACGTTGACCAGGACAGGGAGCCGCATCCCGATGTCGGAGTCCGAGATTGACATCCACACCACCGCAGGAAAGCTCGCGGACCTGCAGCGCCGCGTAGACGAGGCGACGCATGCAGGCTCCGCCCGCGCGGTGGAAAAGCAGCACGCCAAGGGCAAGTTGACTGCCCGCGAGCGGATCGAACTGCTGCTGGACGAGGGTTCGTTCGTGGAACTCGACGAGTTCGCCCGGCACCGGTCCACCGACTTCGGCATGGAGAAGAACCGCCCCTACGGCGACGGTGTGGTCACCGGCTACGGCACGGTGGACGGCCGCCCGGTGGCGGTTTTCTCCCAGGACTTCACGGTCCTCGGCGGGTCCCTGGGCGAGGTCTTCGGCCAGAAGATCATGAAGGTGATGGACTTCGCGCTGAAGACCGGCTGCCCCGTCGTCGGCATCAACGACTCCGGCGGCGCCCGTATCCAGGAGGGCGTCATGGCCCTCGGCATGTACGGCGAGATCTTCCGCCGCAACACCCATGCCTCCGGCGTGATCCCGCAGATCTCGCTGGTCGTCGGACCGTGCGCGGGCGGCGCCGTCTACTCCCCCGCGATCACCGACTTCACGGTGATGGTCGACCAGACCTCGCACATGTTTATCACCGGACCCGACGTCATCAAGACGGTCACCGGCGAGGACGTCGGCTTCGAGGAGCTGGGCGGAGCCCGTACGCACAACACCACCTCGGGTGTCGCGCACCACATGGCGGGCGACGAGAAGGACGCCGTCGAATACGTCAAGTCGCTGCTGTCGTACCTGCCGTCCAACAACCTCTCCGAAGCACCGGCCTTCCCCGAGGAGGCCGACCTGGAGACGACCGACGAGGACCGCGAGCTCGACACCCTCATCCCCGACTCCGCGAACCAGCCCTACGACATGCACACGGTCATCGAGCATGTGCTGGACGACGGCGAGTTCCTGGAGACGCAGACGATGTTCGCGCCGAACATCGTCACCGGCTTCGGCCGGGTCGAGGGCTACCCGGTCGGCATCGTGGCCAACCAGCCGATGCAGTTCGCCGGCTGTCTGGACATCAACGCCTCCGAGAAGGCCGCGCGTTTCGTCCGCACCTGCGACGCCTTCAACGTTCCCGTGCTGACCTTCGTCGACGTGCCCGGCTTCCTGCCCGGCGTCGACCAGGAGTACGGCGGGATCATCCGGCGCGGCGCGAAGCTGATCTACGCCTACGCGGAGGCGACGGTCCCGCTGATCACGGTGATCACGCGGAAGGCCTTCGGCGGCGCGTACGACGTCATGGGCTCCAAGCACCTGGGCGCCGACCTCAATGTGGCCTGGCCGACCGCGCAGATCGCGGTGATGGGCGCGCAGGGCGCGGTCAATATCCTGCACCGCCGCACTATCGAGGCAGCCAAGGACGCAGACGAGGCAGCGGCGACCCGCGCCGAGCTGATCCAGGACTACGAGGACACGCTCCTCAACCCGTACATCGCGGCCGAGCGCGGCTACGTGGACGCCGTGATCATGCCGTCGGAGACGCGGGCGCACGTCGTGCGGGGCCTGCGTCAGCTGCGTACGAAGCGGGCAAGCCTGCCGCCGAAGAAGCACGGCAACATCCCTCTGTAGGCGCACAAACCCATAAGCCTGGAAGGAGCCGCTGTGATCAAGGTTGTACGGGGCAATCCGACCCCGGAGGAGCTGGCCGCCGCACTGGCGGTTGTTCAGGCGCGCGCCGCGGCGACGGCCTCCGCGATGGAGGGCGCCGCGGCGCCGCCCGAGCAGTGGGCCGACCCGGCGCGCATCGCGCGCAGCCGCAGGCCGCTGCCGGGGCCGCGCGCGTGGGCGCGTACGTACTGGCCGGTGTAGGGCAGGCCAACGGGGCTCCGCCCCACACCCTGGTCCTCAATCGCCGGACGGGCTGCTCTTCAGCCCGTCCGGCCGATTCCGTGGCAGCCCGAGGGTCCTAACGGAACAGCAGTCCCATTTGGTCGCTTCGACGCCTGGAATTAGTCCGTTGTCACCCCGGCGGTTGAGTACCCGTACTCAGGCGCCGTCCACGACCCGGCAGCAGGATCGAAGGCATGCTGTGGTCCGACCCGGAGGACGAGCCCCCCAAGGAACTGCGCGAGACGCAAGCCATGATGCGCCGCGTGGGCCTTGTGCTGGCGCTGGCCATGGTGCTTGCGATGTTCGTGCTCGGGCTCCGCTGACCGCCACCTACGATGACCCCATGACCGCTCAGCGCCCCCGCCTCGTCCTCGGTTCCGCCTCCCCCGCCCGGCTCAACCTGCTGCGCCATGCCGGACTCGCCCCCGAGGTGATCGTCAGCGGCGTCGACGAGGACGCGCTGAACGCGCCGACCCCCGCCGAGCTGGCCCTGGTACTCGCCGAGGCGAAGGCAGCCGCCGTGGCCGCCCGCCCCGAGGCCGCCGACGCTCTCGTCATCGGCTGCGACTCGATCCTCGAACTCGACGGCGAGGCCCTCGGCAAGCCGGCCGACGCGGAGGACGCCACCGCCCGCTGGAAGGCGATGCGCGGCCGCTCGGGCGTCCTGCTGACCGGCCACTGCGTGACCGACACCGCGACCGGCCGCAGCGCGTCCGCCACCGCGTCGACCACGGTGCGCTTCGGCGACCCGACGGACGCCGAGATCGCCGCGTACGTCGCCAGCGGCGAACCGCTGCATGTGGCGGGCGCGTTCACGCTGGACGGCCGCTCGGCGCCGTTCATCGACTCCATAGAGGGCGACCACGGGAACGTGATCGGCCTCTCGCTGCCGCTGCTGCGCAGGCTGCTGGCCGAGCTCGGTTACTCGATCACGGACCTGTGGGCGTAGTTCAGGCTGTGGCGGGGGCCTCGGTCTCCGCCCCGTTGCCGTTCTCGGCGCCGGGCCCCCTCTCCTTCTCCTTCTCCTTGCCGTACGACACCAGCGTCAGCACGATCAGCGCCAGCACGACCATCAGGAACGCGAACGCGTCCCACCCCACGAGCCCCACCGTCAGCGCCCCGAATACCCCGTGCACGATCGCGCAACTGATCAGCAGGATCCGGGCGAGACGCCCCGGGGCCCGGTCGCGCAGCCCCATCAGCAGACACAACACGCCACACGTCGCCAGATACAGGCCGAAGACCCCGCCCATCACCCAGGTGCCCGCGACCATCGCAACCGGGTCCAGGTCGGCGAGCGACATGTTCTGGTTGTCGACGAAGGTGGCGAGGATGCCGTTGATCAGCACGATGCCGACGGCCTCCACCAGCAGAACAATCGCGGCCACCACGGCCACCGGTCTGCGCGCCACGGCGCCCCCAACCCTCTGTTACCGGAAGTACGTACGACAGCGTGAACGCTACTAACGGGTAAAGGGCGGGACAAGGGTTCCGGCACGCTCGGTCCCGCAGCAAAGAATCATTGGGCCATTCGTAGGGACTCGACAAAGAAACGTCATCCGTCGCTGGCCTCTCGAACAGAGACCTGTGCCACACCCGAGGGCTACTGTTCGAGGGAGGAACCCGTCGTACCGTGGTGCGACAAGGGATTTCGCGACTTGCGCGAGCCTCGAATCACGCTCCGTGTGGGCAAGCTCACCATTGGGGATGGGTCGAAAGGCCGTGTCGGCAGTCCCTAAACTCAGCTTGTTTCAAGGAGGGAGCCATCGTGCGCAAGGTGCTCATCGCCAACCGTGGCGAAATCGCTGTCCGCGTTGCCCGTGCATGCCGGGACGCCGGGATCGCGAGCGTAGCCGTCTACGCCGATCCGGACCGGGACGCTCTGCATGTCCGCGCGGCCGACGAAGCGTTCGCCCTGGGCGGTGACACCCCGGCCGCCAGCTATCTGGACATGGCCAAGGTGCTCCAGGCGGCGAAGGATTCGGGGGCCGACGCCATTCACCCCGGCTACGGCTTCCTGTCCGAGAACGCCGACTTCGCCCAGGCCGTCATCGACGCGGGTCTGACCTGGATCGGCCCGCCGCCGCAGGCGATCCGCGATCTGGGTGACAAGGTTGCCGCCCGTCATATCGCGCAGCGCGCCGGCGCGCCGCTGGTCGCCGGCACCCCGGACCCGGTCTCCGGTGCCGACGAGGTCGTCGCCTTCGCCCAGGAGCACGGGCTGCCGATCGCGATCAAGGCCGCGTTCGGCGGTGGCGGCCGAGGTCTGAAGGTCGCCCGCACCCTCGAGGAGGTGCCGGAGCTGTACGACTCCGCCGTGCGCGAAGCTGTTGCGGCGTTCGGCCGCGGGGAGTGCTTCGTCGAGCGGTACCTGGACAAGCCGCGGCATGTGGAGACCCAGTGCCTGGCCGACTCCCACGGCAACGTCGTGGTCGTATCGACCCGTGACTGCTCGCTGCAGCGCCGCCACCAGAAGCTGGTGGAGGAGGCCCCGGCGCCGTTCCTGTCCGAGGCGCAGAACGCCGAGCTGTACGCCGCCTCCAAGGCCATCCTGCGCGAAGCGGGCTATGTGGGTGCGGGCACCGTCGAGTTCCTCGTCGGCACCGACGGCACCATCTCCTTCCTGGAGGTCAACACCCGCCTGCAGGTCGAGCACCCGGTCACTGAAGAGGTCACCGGCATCGACCTGGTCCGCGAGATGTTCCGGATCGCCGACGGCGAGGAGCTCGGCTACGACGACCCCGCGGTGCGGGGGCACTCCTTCGAGTTCCGGATCAACGGTGAGGACCCGGGCCGGGGCTTCCTGCCCGCCCCCGGCACCGTCACCACCTTCGCCACGCCGTCCGGTCCCGGCGTCCGCCTGGATGCGGGCGTCGAGTCCGGCAGCGTCATCGGCCCGGCCTGGGACTCCCTGCTGGCCAAGCTGATCGTCACCGGCGCCAGCCGTGAGCAGGCGCTGCAGCGCGCGGCGCGTGCGCTGGCGGAGTTCAATGTCGAGGGCATGGCCACCGCGATCCCCTTCCACCGCGCGGTGGTCACCGACCCGGCGTTCACCGCCAGCCCGTTCCGCGTGCACACCCGGTGGATCGAGACGGAGTTCGTCAACGACATCAAGCCGTTCGTCGCTCCGGCGGAGACGGAGACGGAGGAGGAGCCGGGCCGCGAGACGGTCATCGTCGAGGTCGGCGGCAAGCGCCTGGAAGTCTCGCTGCCCTCCTCACTGGGCATGAGCCTGGCCCGTACCGGCCTGGCCGCCGGTGCCAAGCCCAAGCGGCGCGCCACGAAGAAATCCGCCTCGGCGGCCTCCGGCGACACGCTCGCGTCCCCGATGCAGGGCACCATCGTCAAGATCGCGGTCGAGGAGGGCCAGGAGGTCAGTGAGGGCGACCTCGTCGTCGTACTCGAAGCGATGAAGATGGAACAGCCGCTCAACGCGCACCGCTCCGGCACCATCAAGGGCCTGGCCGCCGAAGTCGGCGCGTCCATCTCCTCCGGCGCCACCATCTGCGAGATCAAGGACTGACGTCCGGCCGTCCGGCTGTGTTCATACGTGTGGGGCCTGCCCGTTCGAGTGAGAACGGGCAGGCCCCACACGTGTGTTCATGATCCGTCGGCGGGTGGGCGGGACAGCAGGAGCAGGGCGAGCGCGCCGCCGACCTGCTGCATGGTCTGCACGATGTTCACGACGGTCGCGTCGAACGCTTCGGACATGGCGGCGATGCCTCCAGGGGACGACAGCAGTCGGAGGACCCCTCCGTTTTCGCAGTGGCATCCTGGACATCCGGGGGCGGACTCAGGGAGGACGGCGCGATGGCGACGAGCACGACGAGTACGGCGAGTACGGCGGCGGGTTCGGCGCGGCCGATGCGAGCCGACGCGCGCCGCAACTACGAACGACTGCTGACCGAAGCCCGTACCGTCTTCGCCGAACACGGAACCGATGCGTCGCTCGAGGAGATCGCACGCCGCTCGGGCGTGGGTATCGGCACCCTGTACCGGCACTTCCCCAACCGCCACGCAATGATGAGCGCGGTCTTCCAGGACGCGCTGGCCTCACTGCTGCAGCGCTCCCGCGAGCTCGCCGGGGCGGAGCAGCCGTGCGGAGCTCTGGTGGAGTGGCTGCGCGCGATCATCACTCATGCGGGTGAGTACCGCGGTCTGGCGCGGGCGCTCATGTCGGCCTCGCACGACGAGAGTTCGGCACTGTCGGAGTGCAGCGTGCCGATGCGCGAGGCGGGCGAGCGGCTGCTGGTGCGGGCGCAGGAGAGCGGCGCAGTGCGGGCGGATGTGTCGATCGGGGACCTGATGCAGCTGACGAACGCGATCGCGCTGGCGGCGGAACAGGACCCGGGGGACCCGGAGTTGGCGGACCGGCTGCTGATGCTGACGCTGCGGGGGCTGAAGGGGGAGGCGGACGGCTGAGGGGGTTCCGGGCGGGGGGGGTACCGCTGCGCGGAGCCTTTCCCCACCCCGCCCCTTCCCCGAACTGGGGCTCCGCCCCAGACCCCGTACGACCTTCGGCCGTGCCCGCAGCCGCGATGACGGGCTCGCGCCCGAGTGAACAGACCGGACCCCTGGGCGCGCCCCTGCCAAGTGCAGTCATTGGGCGGGCCGGTGGGACAACACCTCCACGCTCGGCGCGGGCACGGGCCTCAGCGGCGGCGGAGGTCCGCCACCCTTGCTGCGCGTTCCGCTGGGGGCTGGTCCGGGGTCAGGGATCCCGGCGCCGCGCGCAGCGGGGCGCCCCCGCGGGTGCGGCGTTGGCCCGGGAGAGGGACGTCCCGGCGGGGCTGACGCCCCGTCGGGACGCCGTCACCGCCCGCGGCCCCCGCACCCGATCCGGCCACCGCGATCTGGACCCCCTGGTCCGCCAGCGCCTGGAGCTCCGTCGCCGCGCGGTCGTCGTGCGTCGGCGGCTCATCGGTGACAAGCCGCGTGATCACGTCCGTGGGCACCGTCTGGAACATCGTGTCGGTGCCCAGCTTGGTGTGGTCCGCGAGGACCACCACCTCCGCGGCGGCCTGGACCAGCGCCCGGTCGACGCTCGCCGAGAGCATGTTGGACGTGGACAGTCCGCGCTCCGCGGTCAGTCCGCTCCCGGAGAGGAAGGCACGGGACACCCGCAGCCCCTGCAGGGACTGCTCCGCGCCGCTGCCCACCAGCGCGTAGTTGGAGCCGCGCAACGTCCCCCCGGTCATGACGACTTCGACCCGGTTGGCATGCGCCAGCGCCTGCGCCACCAGCAGGGAGTTGGTGACGACGGTCAGCCCGGGGACGCGCGCGAGCCGGCGGGCCAGCTCCTGCGTCGTCGTCCCCGCGCCGACCACGATGGCCTCGCCCTCTTCGACGAGACTCGCGGCAAGATCGGCGATGGCCGTCTTCTCCGCGGTCGCGGACAAGGATTTCTGCGGAAAGCCGGATTCACGCGTAAAACCGCCCGGCAGTACCGCACCGCCGTGCCGGCGGTCGAGGAGTCCTTCTGCCTCCAGCGCCCGCACGTCCCGCCGTACGGTCACTTCGGAGGTCTGGACGACGCGGGCGAGCTCACGGAGCGACACGGCCCCGTTGGCACGCACCATTTCGAGGATCAATTGGCGACGTTCTGCAGCGAACACGAAACTGACAGTAACCTGACCGGCCGATAGTTTTCAGCACTATGCGCCGAATAACAGAAGTTGCGCCCACACGGGGCCGCCAAGTGGTATGAGCGGAACCGTAGTTGATCGCCGGATGCGCCGAGTACCCGGGGTCCTTCGGGTTTACACCCGCATCACGCTTCGCCCGTCGTTTTCCGGCTCTGCAACTGCCGTGCCACCTCCGCGATCGACCCCGACAGAGACGGATACACAGTGAAAGCGTTTGCGATCTGCTCCACCGTCAGATTGTTGTCGACCGCGATCGAGATGGGATGGATCAGTTCGCTGGCACGCGGCGAGACGACCACGCCGCCCACCACGATCCCCGTACCCGGCCGGCAGAAGATCTTGACGAAGCCGTCCCGGATGCCCTGCATCTTCGCGCGCGGGTTGCGCAGCAGCGGCAGCTTGACCGACCGCGCGTCGATCTTGCCCGCGTCCACGTCCGCCTGACTGTAGCCGACGGTCGCGATCTCCGGGTCGGTGAAGACGTTCGACGAGACGGTCTTGAGGTTCAGCGGCTGCACCGCGTCGCCCAGGTAGTGGTACATCGCGATGCGGCCCTGCATGGCCGCGACCGAGGCGAGTGCGAAGACGCCGGTGACGTCGCCGGCGGCGTACACGCCGGGGGCGCTCGTACGGGAGACCTTGTCGGTCCAGATGTGGCCCGAGTCCTTGAGCCGGACCCCGGCCTCCTCCAGGCCCATACCCGCCGAGTTCGGGATCGCGCCGACCGCCATCAGGCAGTGCGAGCCGGAGATGACCCGGCCGTCGGAGAGCGTGACCTCGACCCGGTCGCCGACGCGCTTGGCGGACTCGGCGCGGGAGCGGGCCATGACGTTCATGCCTCGGCGGCGGAAGACGTCCTCGAGGACGGCGGCGGCGTCCGGGTCCTCGCCGGGCAGCACGCGGTCGCGGGACGAGACGAGGGTGACCCGGGAGCCGAGCGCCTGGTACGCGCCAGCGAACTCCGCGCCCGTAACGCCGGAACCGACCACGATGAGCTCCTCGGGGAGCTCGTCCAGGTCGTACACCTGCGTCCAGTTCAGAATCCGCTCCCCGTCGGGGAGGGCGTCCGGGATCTCGCGCGGGTGACCGCCGGTCGCGATCAGCACGGCGTCGGCGGTCAGCGTCTCCTCGGTGCCGTCCGCGGCGCGCACGACCACCTTGCGGGAGCCGTCCATCGCCTGCTGGCCCTCCAGCCGGCCGCGGCCGCGCAGTACGCGCGCGCCGGCCCGGGTGACGGAGGCCGTGATGTCGTGGGACTGGGCGAGGGCGAGCCGCTTCACCCGTCGGTTGACCTTGCCGAGGTCCACGCCGACCACGCGGGCCGCCTGCTCCAGCGGCGGGGTGTCGTCGGCCACGATGATGCCGAGCTCTTCGTAGGAGGAGTCGAAGGTCGTCATCACCTCGGCCGTGGCGATGAGGGTCTTCGACGGTACGCAGTCGGTCAGCACCGACGCCCCGCCGAGGCCGTCGCAGTCGACGACGGTCACCTCCGCGCCGAGCTGGGCGCCCACCAGGGCCGCCTCGTATCCGCCGGGTCCGCCACCGATGATCACGATCCGGGTCACTGGGGTTACGCCTCGCGCTCTCGTTACGTTCTGCCGGGTTCGGGGGATGGCCCCATGGGACCGCAGTACGTCCCCCATTGTCCCGCACGGTTCAAGTGCCATCGCCCCGGGTCCCTCGATTGGTGAACGGCAACCACCCGTGCCCCTCCCGTACCCTCGATCCCATGTCGCTCTACGCCGCGTACGCCGGCAACCTCGACGCGCGGCTGATGTCCCGCCGCGCCCCGCACTCCCCGCTGCGCGGCACCGGCTGGCTCAACGGCTGGCGGCTGACCTTCGGCGGCGAGCAGATGGGCTGGGAGGGGGCGCTGGCCACGATCGTGGAGGCGCCGCGCTCTCAGGTCTTCGTCGCGCTGTACGACATCGCCCCGATGGACGAGGACTCGATGGACCGCTGGGAGGGCGTCGGCCTGGACATCTACCGGCGTATGCGGGTGCGGGTGGACACGCTGGACGGCGAGGAGCCGGCCTGGGTGTATGTGCTGAACGGGTACGAGGGCGGGCTGCCGTCGGCCCGGTATCTGGGGGAGCTGGCGGATGCGGCGGATTCGGCGGGGGCGCCGCACGACTATGTGATGGAGCTGCGGAAGCGGCCCTGCTAGTGCGTTCGACGCGCCGTTTGTCGGAAACGACAAGACAACGATCCAAAGACCGTGAGCTGCGTCATCTACGCGCGTAGGGAATGACCGGCTACCCTCGTCCGCGTGAACGCATCTGTGAATCCGGACCTCAACGGCGCTACCGCCGACCCCCACGCCGCAGCCGATGCCGCAGCCGCGCGCCTGCGTGAGCTGACCGGCACCGAGACGCATGACGTAGCCCTGGTGATGGGCTCCGGCTGGGCCCCGGCCGTCGACGCGCTCGGTACGCCCGAGGCCGAGTTCCCGGTCACCGAGCTGCCCGGCTTCCCGCCGCCGGCGGTCGAGGGCCATGGCGGCAAGATCCGCTCGTACCGGATCGGCGCGAAGCACGTGCTGGTCTTCCTGGGCCGTACGCACTACTACGAGGGCCGCGGTGTCGCCGCGGTCGCGCACGGGGTGCGCACGGCGATCGCCGCGGGCTGCAAGACCGTCGTCCTGACGAACGGCTGCGGCGGTCTGCGCGAGGGCATGCGGCCCGGCCAGCCGGTGCTGATCAGCGACCACATCAACCTGACGGCGACGTCGCCGATCGTCGGGGCGAACTTCGTGGACCTGACGGACCTGTACTCGCCGCGGCTGCGTGCACTGTGCAAGGAGATCGACGCGTCGCTGGAGGAGGGCGTGTACGTGCAGTTCCCCGGCCCGCACTACGAGACGCCGGCCGAGATCAACATGGTCCGCGTGCTGGGCGGCGACCTGGTGGGCATGTCCACGGTCCTCGAGGCGATCGCGGCGCGCGAGGCGGGCGCGGAGGTGCTGGGCATCTCCCTGGTCACGAACCTGGCGGCGGGCCTGACGGGCGAGCCGCTGAACCACGAGGAAGTGCTGCAGGCGGGACGGGACTCGGCGGCCCGGATGGGCGACCTGCTGACGCGGGTACTGGACCGCATCTGACGGTGCGCTTTGTTCGGGGGGTGCGGGGGTGCGGCGGCTCGGCCGGGGCTTTCCCCCACCCCGCCCCTTCCCGAACTGGGGGCAAGCCCCCCAGACCCCCGTACGCCCTCCGGGCGTGTCCTCAAACGCCGGACGGGCTGCATGTGCAGCCCCTCCGGCGTTTGAGGCGCGGGGCCTGGGGCGGAGCCCCGGTTACGGGAAGGGGCGGGGTGGGGGAACAACACCCCGCCCGAGAATGGTCGGGCGACGAAAACACACGAGAGGCGGACCAACCGTGCAGCAGGACCTCATCGCGCGGGCCAGGGCGTGGCAGGCCGAGGACCCGGACAGTGAGACCCGGGACGAGCTCGGGAAGCTCATCGAGGCGCAGGACCTCGACGAGCTCGCCGTGCGGTTCGCCGGGACGCTGCAGTTCGGGACGGCCGGGCTGCGCGGAGAGCTCGGGGCCGGGCCCATGCGGATGAACCGGGCCGTCGTCATCCGGGCCGCCGCCGGGCTCGCCGCGTACCTGAAGGCGAAGGGGCAGGGCGACGGGCTCGTCGTCATCGGGTACGACGCCCGGTACAAGTCCGCCGACTTCGCGCTCGACACCGCCGCCGTCATGGTCGGCGCCGGCCTCCGCGCCGCCGTGCTGCCGCGCCCGCTGCCCACGCCCGTACTCGCCTTCGCCATAAGGAAGCTGGGCGCCGCCGCGGGCGTCGAGGTCACCGCAAGCCACAACCCCCCGCGTGACAACGGCTACAAGGTCTACCTCGGCGACGGCTCCCAGATCGTGCCGCCCGCCGACGCGGAGATCGCCTCCGAGATCGACGCGATCCGCAGCCTGGGCGACGTACCGCGCGCCGAGACCGGCTGGGACACCCTCGGCGACGAGGCCCTGGAGGCCTATCTGGAGCGTACGGACGCCGTGCTGACCCCCGGCTCCCCCCGCACCGCCCGCGTCGTCTACACCGCCATGCACGGCGTCGGCAAGGACGTACTGACCGCCGCCTTCGCCCGCGCCGGCTTCCCCGCGCCCACCCTCGTACAGGAGCAGGCCGAGCCCGACCCGGCCTTCCCGACCGTCGCGTTCCCCAATCCGGAGGAACCGGGGGCGATGGATCTCGCCTTCGAGACCGCCCGCCGGGTCCAGCCGGACATCGTCATCGCCAATGACCCCGACGCGGACCGCTGCGCCGTAGCCGTCCCCGAAGGCCCGGACTGGAAGATGCTCCGCGGCGACGAGGTCGGAGCGCTGCTCGCCGCGCACCTCGTCCACAAGGGGGTGTCTTCGCGGGACAAGAACAGCACCTTCGCCGAGTCCATCGTGTCCTCGTCCCTGCTCGGGCGGATCGCGGACGCGGCAGGACTCCCGTACGAGGAGACGCTGACCGGCTTCAAGTGGATCGCCCGCGTGGAGGGCCTGCGGTACGGCTACGAGGAGGCGCTGGGCTACTGCGTCGACCCCGACGGCGTACGCGACAAGGACGGCATCACCGCGGCCCTCGTCGTCGCCGAGCTCGCCTCGGAGCTCAAGGAGCAGGGCCGCACCCTCACCGATCTGCTCGACGACCTCGCCGTCGCGCACGGGCTGCACGCCACCGATCAGCTGTCGGTGCGGGTCGAGGACCTGAGCATCATCGCGAACGCGATGCGCGCGCTGCGCGAGCAGCCGCCGGCCGTGCTCGCCGGGCTGCGGGTCGCCGTCGCCGAGGACCTGAACCGGGGCACGGACAAGCTGCCGCCGACGGACGGCCTGCGGTACTACCTCGACGGCGAGTTCAGTGCCCGCGTCATCGTCCGCCCGAGCGGCACCGAGCCGAAGCTCAAGTGCTATCTGGAGGTCGTCGTGCCGGTCGCGGACGCGAGCGAGCTGGCGTCCGCGCGGGAGCGGGCGACGGAGGTCCTGGAGGGGATCAAGCGGGACCTGGCGGCGGCAGCCGGTATCTGACCGCCCGTACGACCGCCCGTACGAGTGAATCTCGTACGGAGTCGAGGCAGCGGCAGCCGCTCCTTCGGAGCGGCCGGGAAAGGGTGGCCCGGTAGCGCACGCCGAGTGCACGCCGAGTCCCAGGAGCAGCCGCTGTGTCCCTCGCCGCGACCGTTCGAGCCACCGTCCCCGCCTCCCGTCGGCCGCCGGCCCCGGGAGGCGATGGCCCGGCAGGCCTACGGGACGGGCTGACGCGGGCACTGCGACGGGCCGCGCCGGCGCTGATCGGCTATCTCGCGGTGCGGCTGTTCGGGCTGCTGGTTCTCTCCAGGTGGTCGCATGTGCGGGGGCACGGCATCTGGCCGACGCTGGCCACCTCCTGGGACTCGCGCTGGTACCTGGAGATCGCCGACCAGGGGTACGACGACGCCCTCGGCACCCGTGTCAACGACAACAACCTCGCCTTCTTCCCGCTCTATCCGGTGCTGGTGAAGGCCGTCGCCGGGGTCACGCCCGGCTCGCGCGCGACGGTGGCGCTGCTGCTCGCGGTCGGGTTCTCGCTCGTCGCGGCGTGGGGCATCTTCGCGGTGGGCGACCGGCTGTACGGGCGACGGGTCGGGATCCTGCTCACCGTGCTGTGGGGCGTGATGCCCGTCGCGATGGTCCAGTGGATGGGCTACACCGAGTCGCTGTTCACGGCGCTCGCGGCATGGGCGCTGTACGCGGTGCTGGCGGGGCGCTGGCTGTGGGCGGGTTCGCTCGCGACGCTGGCAGGGCTGACCAGGCCGACGGGCATCGCGCTGGCGGCGGCGGTGTCGGTCGCCGCGCTGCTGTCCTGCCGCCAAGGCCGGGGCGGGCGCTGGGCGGCGCTGGCGGGGGCGCTGATCGCGCCGGCGGGGTGGCTGGCGTACGTCGCGTGGGTCGGACTGCGGGTGGGCCGCGCGGACGGCTACTTCCTCGTACAGAAGCTGTGGCGGAACGAGTGGGACGGCGGGGCGCGCACGCTGCGCGAATTGCGGCAGCTGCTCGTCTACATGACACGTCCTCAGCTGTTCCTGGTGATCGTGTCGGTGGTGCTGATCGTGTCGGTCGGGCTGTATCTGCTCTGCATCGCCGAACGGCAGCCGCTCGCGCTGCTGGTCTTCACCGGCGTGCTGCTGCTGGTCGTCCTCGGCAGCGGCGGCGTCTACTTCCCGCGCGCCCGCTTTCTGCTGCCGGGCTTCCCGCTGTTGATGCCGGTCGCACGGGCGCTGGCGCGGGCGCGGCGTACGGCGGTGGTGGGGGTGGTGCTGGGAGCTGCGACGCTGTGGTCGGCGTGGCTGGGGGCGTACATGCTGCTGGTGTGGAAGGGCCCACCGTGACCGGGGGCTGCGGTCACAGACGCCGACCGCGAGCCGATCGACGGTCAGCTGCTCGAACGTCAGCAGACCGTCGACGGATCGACCGTCAACGGATCGGTCGTCGGCCGCCTTCAGCCGATCGCCAGCAGCACCGTGAGCAGCGCCGCCCCGGCCACCGCCGGCGCGACGATCTCATACGCCCAGCGGATCTGCGGCTCACCCTGCGCACCCGGCAGCGCGGCGTTGCGCTCGGCCAGTTCCCGCAGGTCCGCGACCGTCTGGTCCGCGGGCGCGACCCGCGCCTTGGAGTCGGTGACATCCGCGCTCACCGACGTCCGCCCGTGCGGGTCGTCCTGCGCGTGCTGCATCTGGCGCCGCGCGGCCCGCTTGCGCTGCCGCAGCGAGACCGGGATCGCCCACAGCTGGTACTTCGTACCGTCCTGTGTGAACGCCTCGCTGGAGTACCCGGCCCGCACATCCGCGACCGCCGCCCAGGGCAGCGTGATCGTCCGGAAGGGGTTCCTGATCCGCAGCCGGTCTTTGTTGGCGAAGACCGCCGGCCGCAGTGTGAACGCCACCACAAGCGGGACGGTCAGCAGCGCCGCGGCGAGTGCCAGCCACGGCGTGCGCCCCTCGCCCCGGATCAACGCGTCCCCGCAGATCCAGGTGATGAGCGCGAGCAGCAGCGCTCCGCCCACCATCGCGCCGGGCGACCGGAAGGTCCGGTCGGCGTAGGTGGGCTCGGCGGGCTGCTGGGGGCTGGTCATGGTTCCGATTCTGCCGTACGCCTCCGGCCGTGGTTCCCTGGCCTGGTGACACCTGCCGCCCACCCTCCCTCGGGCAACCTTCGCCCGGACCCCCTGTACAGGTTGCTACGCGCGTAGATATGCTCCCCTTGTGACCATGCCCTCTGCACCCGCATTCGCTGACGTGACCGCGTCCGACAGCACACTGCGCCGCTTCCTCCACGGCCTGCCCGGCGTCGACGCCGTCGGCCTGGAGGCACGCGCCGCAGGGCTGGGGACGCGTTCGATCAAGACCACGGCCAAGGCGTACGCCATTGACCTGGCCATCTCGATGATCGACCTGACGACGCTCGAAGGCGCGGACACCCCGGGCAAGGTCCGGGCGCTCGCCGCCAAGGCCGTCCATCCCGACCCGACCGACCGCACGACCCCGGCGACCGCCGCGGTCTGCGTCTACCCCGACATGGCCGCCGTCGCCGCCGAGGCCCTGAAGGGCTCCGGCGTCAAGGTCGCCTCCGTCGCCACCGCCTTCCCGGCCGGCCGCGCCGCGCTCGACGTGAAGCTCGCGGACACCCGCGACGCCGTCGCCGCCGGGGCCGACGAGATCGACATGGTGATCGACCGGGGAGCCTTCCTCTCGGGTCGATACTTGAAGGTGTACGAGGAGATCCGGGCCGTGAAGGAGGCCGCCGGCCCCGCCCGGCTGAAGGTCATCTTCGAGACCGGCGAACTCTCCACGTATGACAACATCCGCCGCGCCTCCTGGCTCGGCATGCTGGCCGGCGCGGACTTCATCAAGACCTCGACCGGCAAGGTCGCGGTCAACGCCACCCCGGCCAACACGCTCCTGATGCTGGAGGCCGTGCGCGACTTCCGCGCGCAGACCGGCATCCAGATCGGCGTGAAGCCCGCGGGCGGTATCCGCACCACCAAGGACGCCATCAAGTTCCTCGTCCTGGTCAACGAGACCGTCGGCGAGGACTGGCTGGACAACCACTGGTTCCGCTTCGGCGCGTCGAGCCTGCTGAACGACCTGCTGATGCAGCGTCAGAAGCTGGCGACCGGCCGCTACTCCGGCCCCGACTACGTGACGGTGGACTGATCACCATGGCTTTTGAGTACGCACCCGCCCCCGAATCGCGGTCGATCGTCGACATCGCGCCGTCGTACGGCCTCTTCATCGACGGCGAGTTCACCGACGCCGCGGACGGCAGGGTCTTCAAGACGGTCTCCCCCTCCACCGAGGAAGTCCTCTCCGAGGTCGCCCAGGCCGGCGCCGAGGACGTGGACCGCGCCGTGAAGGCGGCCCGCAAGGCGTTCGAGAAGTGGTCGGCGCTGCCCGGCACGGAGCGCGCCAAGTACCTGTTCCGCATCGCGCGGATCATCCAGGAGCGCTCGCGCGAACTGGCCGTCCTGGAGACCCTCGACAACGGCAAGCCGATCAAGGAGACCCGCGACGCGGACCTCCCCCTCGTCGCCGCGCACTTCTTCTACTACGCGGGCTGGGCCGACAAGCTCGACCACGCCGGGTACGGACCCGGCCCGCGCCCGCTCGGCGTCGCAGGCCAGGTCATCCCCTGGAACTTCCCGCTGCTGATGCTCGCGTGGAAGATCGCCCCGGCGCTCGCCACCGGCAACACCGTGGTGCTGAAGCCCGCCGAGACGACCCCGCTCTCCGCCCTCTTCTTCGCGGACATCTGCCGACAGGCGGGACTGCCGAAGGGCGTCGTCAACATCCTTCCGGGATACGGCGAGACGGGCGCCGCGCTCGTCGAGCACCCCGACGTCAACAAGGTCGCCTTCACCGGCTCGACCGCCGTCGGCAAGGCCATCGCCCGCCAGATCGCCGGCACCGACAAGAAGGTCACCCTCGAACTGGGCGGCAAGGGCGCGAACATCGTCTTCGACGACGCCCCCATCGACCAGGCCGTCGAGGGCATCGTCACCGGCATCTTCTTCAACCAGGGCCAGGTCTGCTGCGCGGGCTCGCGCCTGCTGGTGCAGGAGTCGATCCAGGACGAGCTGCTCGACTCGCTCAAGCGCCGCCTCTCCACGCTGCGCCTCGGCGACCCGCTGGACAAGAACACCGACATCGGCGCGATCAACTCCGCCGAGCAGCTGGCCCGCATCAAGGCGCTGACCGAGACGGGCGAGGCGGAGGGTGCCGAGCGCTGGTCGCCGGCGTGCGAGCTGCCGAGTTCCGGCTACTGGTTCGCCCCGACGCTGTTCACGAATGTCACTCAGGCGCACAGGATCGCGCGCGACGAGATCTTCGGCCCGGTGCTGTCGGTGCTGACGTTCCGTACGCCGGACGAGGCGGTCGCCAAGGCCAACAACAGCCAGTACGGCCTGTCCGCCGGAATCTGGACGGAGAAGGGCTCCCGCATCCTCGCGGTCGCCGGCAAGCTCCGCGCTGGTGTGGTGTGGGCCAACACGTTCAACAAGTTCGACCCGACCTCGCCGTTCGGCGGCTACAAGGAGTCGGGCTTCGGCCGCGAGGGCGGCCGTCACGGTCTGGAGGCCTACCTCGATGTCTGACGTGTCTCGTCTTGGCGTCTTCAAGACCTACAAGCTGTACGTCGGGGGCAAGTTCCCCCGCTCCGAGAGCGGCCGGGTGTACGAGGTGACGGACTCCAAGGGCAAGTGGCTGGCCAACGCCCCTCTCTCCTCCCGCAAGGACGCGCGTGACGCGGTCGTCGCGGCCCGCAAGGCCTTCGGCGGCTGGTCGGGCGCGACCGCGTACAACCGCGGCCAGATCCTCTACCGCATCGCCGAGATGCTGGAGGGCCGTCGCGAGCAGTTCGTACGCGAAGTGGCGGACGCGGAGGGCCTGTCCAAGTCGAAGGCGGCGGCCGTCGTCGACGCGGCGATCGACCGCTGGGTCTGGTACGCGGGCTGGACGGACAAGATCGGCCAGGTCGTGGGCGGGGCGAACCCGGTCGCGGGCCCGTTCTTCAACCTCTCCATCCCCGAGCCGACCGGCGTCGTGACGATCCTCGCTCCGCAGGAGTCGTCGTTCCTGGGCCTGGTCTCGGTGCTCGCCCCGGTGATCGCCACTGGCAATACGGCGATCGTCGTCGCGAGCGAGAAGTCCCCGCTCCCGGCCCTCTCCCTCGGCGAGGTGCTGGCCACATCCGACCTCCCCGGCGGCGTGGTCAACGTCCTCTCGGGCCGGACCGCCGAGATCGCGACGCCGCTGGCCTCGCACCAGGACGTCAACGCCATCGACCTCACCGGTGCCGATGACGAACTGGCGGAGGAGCTGGAGATCGCGGCGGCGGACAACCTCAAGCGCGTCCTTCGTCCACAGGCTGTGGATTTCTCGGCCGACCCCGGCACCCACCGCCTGACGGCCTTCCTGGAGACCAAGACGGTCTGGCACCCGACGGGCTCGCTCGGCGCGTCCGGTTCGGCGTACTGACCCACCCGGACCGTCCCGGCGCCCGGACCGTCCACCCGCCCGGGCCGACCCGGCCCCATGACCGAGCCCCCTGCCGTCCCGTCCGGCGGCAGGGGGCTCTCTTGTGCGCGCGGCTCAGCCCGGGAGCAGCGCCGTCGCCTGCCCGACCAGCGGCAGGTCCCGCAGTGCGCCGCCCTTGGCCACCGGGTCCGTCACCATCGCGGTGCTCACCGGCTTGAAGTCCGCGATCTGCGTGCCCACGGCGTTGTTCAGCGGGTCGACGCCGGTGTTCGCCAGCGGGTCGAGCTGAAGGCGCTTGACCGGAGCCAGCGCGCCCGGCAGCGCGTGCTCGACCCCGGCAGGCACATTGAGGTCGTCCGCCGACTGCCCGGACGCCGGGGGTGCGCCCACCGGCGGCATGGGCGCCGCCTGCGCCGCCGCACCTCCCGCGCCGATGGCCGCACCCGCCGCGGCGACGGTCAGACCGACGCGCCGCAGAGCGCGCCGCTGGTTGTTCGAAGCTGCATGACGAGCCATGGGATTCCTGCCTATTCGAGTAATCGTGTGAGTGCGCAGAGTAGTTGAGTCGGGACTCCCGATACCAACCGCTGCCCCGGGGGGTCCCCTGCCCGGGTCAATGCCGCACACTTGTCTCCCGTGAGTTCCCAACCCATCCCGACCCGCGTCGTCTTGCTCGCGGGCCCCTCAGGCTCCGGAAAGTCGTCCCTCGCCGCCCGCACCGGCCTGCCGGTGCTGCGCCTCGACGACTTCTACAAAGAGGCCGGCGACCCGACGCTGCCGCTCGTCGCGGGCAGTACGGACATCGACTGGGACTCCCCAGGGTCCTGGGACGCGGATGCGGCGGTGGCGGCGATCGTGGAGCTGTGCCGTACGGGACGTACGACCGTCCCCGTGTACGACATCGCCACGAGCGCACGCGTCGACACGGCGGCGCTCGACATCGACCGCACGCCGCTGTTCGTGGCGGAGGGCATCTTCGCGGCGGACATCGTCGAGCGCTGCCAGGAACTGGGCGTGCTGGCGGACGCGCTGTGCCTGCGCGGCCGCCCGTCGACGACGTTCCGCCGCCGGCTGGCCCGGGACCTGCGCGAGGGCCGCAAGTCGGTGGGCTTCCTGCTCCGCCGCGGCTGGCGCCTGATGCGCGCGGAACGCGGCATCGTGGCCCGCCAGACAAGCCTGGGAGCGCACCCCTGCGGCAAAGAGGAGGCCCTGGGCCGCTTGGCGGCGGCGGCCGCGGGCCGCTGCCGAAGGTCGCCTGCGGCGCGGACGTTGGCGTAACGGGGGTCGTTCCCACCCGCCCGCCCTTGATGGTGGGGTACGGGGTACCCCACGCGCCGGTGGCGGCAGCTTCGCGCCGCACGCTCGCGTTGCCCAGGCTTCCGCTGCGCGGGCCCCGTCGCCTCAACCGGGACCGGTGGCCCCTCGGGCCGAACGGTGCGAGAGGCGCAAAAAAAGAAGTGCGGGGCCGGACAAGACCCCCCGGCCTGTCCGGTCCCGCTCTGTTTCCCCGTGGTCCCCCGTGACCCCGTGGTTCCCCCGTTCCCGCCGTCTCCCCCGAAACAGCGGCCCCGTTCCCCCCGTTACCCTCAGGCCACCAGCTCGCCGAAGGACTCTTCCTCGTCACGGCCGAAGCTGAGGACCTCGTCCTCGCGCAGCCGGCGGAGCGACCGCCAGATGCTCGACTTCACCGTGCCGACACTGATGTCCAGGATCTCCGCGATCTCCGGGTCGGTGCGGCCCTCGTAGTAGCGAAGGACCAGCATCGTCCGCTGGAGCTCGGGCAGCCTGGCCAGCGCCTGCCAGAGCACCGCGCGCAGCTCCGTACCCCGCATCGCGTCGGTGTCGCTCGCCGTCTCCGGCAGCTCCTCCGTCGGGTACTCGTTGAGCTTGCGCCGGCGCCAGGCGCTGATGTGCAGGTTGGTCATCGTGCGGCGCAGATAGCCCCCGACCGCCGCCTTGTCGCTGATCCTGTCCCAGGCCCGGTACGTCGAGAACAGCGCGCTCTGCAGCAGATCCTCCGCCTCGAACCGGTCACCGGTCAGGTGGTACGCGGTCGCGTACAGGGAGGCGCGGCGCTCCTGCACGTAGGCGGTGAACTCCGCCTCCGAAAGGCTCGTCCGCTCCCCCGTTGCCTCCCCGTACGCGGCCCCGCTGCCCCCCACGGGTGCGTCAACCACCGTCATGTACGACGGCTTGTGCTGACGCCCGGCGCCGCGAACGCACCCCCGCCCGTTCACGGCGCCGGACTTCTCCGTGCTCCTCACGACGTCGTGGAGACGCGTGACAACTGCGCTTGAGTTGGTGCTGTGCAGTGCGTTCATCTCGCGCCCCCCGTCGAGTGGAGTCAGCTTCTGTCCGTGTGCCAAGAAGCTTGCCCCGGCAGTTTCATGGCGCTGTCCGTCGACTGTCACAGACCTGTCACAGGGCCCGGCCGACGCTCAACTGCACCGTGACGCCGCACGGATTGGCGAATCGTCGAAGCCCTGACCGCCTTGGCGTTCTGCGGACGCCCGGGGTGGTGCGGCCCGCTGGAACGAACAGGGGAGGCGGCTCCTGCACGCGGCCATGCGACCGGGCGCCGACGCCTCCCTGCTCGGCGACGATCACGGCCGCACTCCCCCGCCCACCACCACGGCCCGGGTGGCGTCGGGCTCCCCGAGATCTGCGCCGCACTTGACCGGCACAGCCCGGCCGTCCTGCACTTCGCAGCGCACAGGTCCTTCGACGGCGTGTTCCTCCAGCGAGGAGGACGGGGCGCTCCGTGTACGCCGGGAAGCGTTCTGCGAGCAGATCGCCCGGGCTCGGCATCCGCCCCGCCTCGCAGTGCTGAGCTTCTGCGACTCCTACCCCATGGCCGACACCGTCGCGATCACGATCCCGTCGGTGATCAGCTGGCCGTGCCTCATAGACGACGGCCAGGCACAGCCGTTCGCCGACCAGCTCTACCTCTCGCCGGCTTCCCGGCGCTCCATCGGCGAGAGCTGCGAGGACGCGAAGGCCGCGCTGTACTGCCGGCCGCCGGACGGTCCGCCTGCGCTGCACGGCAGCCCCGGGGTCCGGATCTTCTGACGGAACCCTCCGGTAAAGCCCTCTCCCATCCGTCCCGGAAGCGCTCGAAACGCCTCTCACAAGCGGAGGAGTCGTGTGAGAGGGCCCCAACGGTCGAACTCCGGCACCCCAATGGGCCAGAATGACCTCCGTGCCTTTCCTGTTGCTGATCGAGGACGACGACGCCATCCGCACGGCCCTCGAACTCTCGCTGTCACGCCAGGGCCACCGAGTGGCCACCGCGGCGACGGGCGAGGACGGCCTGAAGCTGCTGCGCGAGCAGCGGCCGGACCTGATCGTGCTGGATGTGATGCTGCCCGGGATCGACGGTTTCGAGGTGTGCCGGCGGATCAGGCGGACCGACCAGCTGCCGATCATCCTGCTGACCGCGCGCAGCGACGACATCGATGTGGTCGTGGGCCTTGAGTCGGGCGCGGACGACTATGTCGTCAAACCCGTGCAGGGCCGTGTGCTGGACGCCCGGATCCGCGCGGTGCTGCGGCGCGGAGAGCGGGAGTCCACCGACTCGGCGACCTTCGGCTCGCTGGTGATCGACCGCTCCGCGATGACGGTCACCAAGAACGGTGAGGACCTGCAGCTCACGCCGACCGAGCTGCGGCTGCTGCTGGAACTGAGCCGCAGGCCCGGGCAGGCCCTGTCGCGGCAGCAGCTGCTGCGGCTGGTGTGGGAGCACGACTACCTCGGCGACTCACGGCTGGTCGACGCGTGTGTGCAGCGGTTGCGGGCGAAGGTGGAGGACGTGCCGTCCTCACCGACCCTGATCCGTACGGTGCGTGGCGTGGGCTACCGGCTGGACGTCCCGCAGTGAGACATGTGCACACGGTGACGGCCCACAGGAACGGAACCCCTCGGTGAGCGGTGCCGCAAAGCGCGCGATCCTCGCCGGACTTCGCTGGACGAGCCTGCGGCTGCGTCTCGTCGTCGTCTTCGCCCTGGTCGCGCTGACCGCCGCCGTGTCCGCGTCGGGCATCGCGTACTGGCTCAACCGCGAAGCCGTGCTGACCCGTACGCAGGACTCGGCGCTCCGGGACTTCCGCCAGGAGATGCAGAACCGGGCCGCCGCGCTGCCGCTGCACCCCACGCAGAACGAGCTGCAGAAGGCCGCCGAGCAGATGGCCGGCGGCAACTCCGGCTACAGCGTGCTGCTCATCGGCGAGCGGGCCGAGGGCAAGCCGATCGCCGGCGCATCGGACCCGGACAGCTTCACGCTCGACGACGTGCCGGACAAGCTGCAGGAGGCGGTGAACGAGCGGCAGGGCGTCGGCGCGGGCAACTCCGTCCCGTACCACCTCTACTGGCAGCGCACCCAGCGCGGCAGCAAGCCCTATCTGGTAGGCGGCACGCGGATCATCGGCGGCGGTCCGACCGGCTATCTGTTCAAGTCGCTGGACCAGGAGCGCCAGGACCTCAACTCGCTCGCCTGGTCCCTGGGGATCGCCACCGCGCTCGCGCTCGTCGGCTCCGCGCTGCTCGCGCAGGCCGCGGCCACTACCGTGCTCAAGCCCGTGCACCGCCTCGGTGAGGCGGCCCGCCGGCTCGGCGAGGGCAAGCTCGACACCCGGCTGCGGGTCTCCGGCACGGACGAACTCGCCGAGCTGGCAAGGACGTTCAACAAGACGGCGGAGTCGCTGGAGAAGAAGGTCGCGGACATGAGCGCGCGGGAGGAGTCCAGCCGCCGCTTCGTCGCCGACATGTCGCACGAGCTGCGCACCCCGCTGACCGCGCTCACCGCCGTCACCGAGGTGCTGGAGGACGAGGCCGACAGCCTCGACCCGATGATCGCGCCCGCCGTGAACCTGGTGGTGAGCGAGACCCGGCGGCTCGGCGACCTCGTCGAGAATCTGATGGAGGTCACCCGCTTCGACGCGGGCACGGCCAGGCTCGTAGTGGACACGGTCGACGTCGCCGACCAGGTCACCGCCTGCATCGACGCACGTGCCTGGCTGGACGCGGTGGAGCTGGACGCCGAGCGCGGGATCATGGCGCGGCTCGATCCGCGCCGGCTCGACGTGATTCTGGCGAATCTGATCGGCAACGCACTCAAGCACGGCGGTTCGCCGGTACGGGTGTCGGTGCGGCCGGTCGACCACGAGCTGCTGATCGAGGTACGGGACCACGGGCCCGGCATCCCCGAGGACGTACTGCCGCATGTCTTCGACCGGTTCTACAAGGCGAGCGCCTCGCGGCCGCGCTCCGAGGGCAGCGGTCTGGGGCTGTCGATCGCGATGGAGAACGCGCACATCCACGGTGGCGACATCATCGCGGCGAACTCCGCGGACGGCGACGGCGCGGTGTTC
The DNA here is from genome assembly GCF_055563295.1 of Streptomyces sp. NPDC002868. Taxonomy (NCBI): domain Bacteria; kingdom Bacillati; phylum Actinomycetota; class Actinomycetes; order Kitasatosporales; family Streptomycetaceae; genus Streptomyces; species Streptomyces sp. NPDC002868. Next base: position 615,743 of record NZ_JBVHDR010000002.1, read on the forward strand.
GTACTGCGGCTGCCGCGCGACGCCTCGTCGCTGAAGGACAGCGACGGGCACGACGACGGGGATGCGGACGCGGACGGTGGCGAAGAGCGCAACCGCGATCGGGGAGAGGGAGACGCGCAGTGACGCCGAACGGCCGTACCCGCACCCGTGCCCGGCGCACGGCAGCCACTCTGGCCGTGCTCACGACCGCCGTGGTGCTCGGCGGCTGCGGGATCCGGCCCACCCAGGTGCCGGTCGACGCGGGCCCCGCCCCCTCGCGCGCGCCCTGTGAGGTGACCGGCGAGAACGTAACCCCGCAGGCGCAGCCGCAGGGCGTCCCGGTCCGCGTCTACCTGGTCTGCGCATCGCAGCTGGAGTCCGTGGACCGTACGGCCCGAATTCCCGAGGGGAAGGCCGTCGACAGCCGCGTACAGGTGGCGCAGGCACTCCTCGACGAGCTCCAGGAGGAGCCGTCGTCGCCGGAGCACGAGGCCGGCTTCGTCACGTACGTAGGCGGGCCGCTGACGCTGAGCGGGCCGCGCGAGGGCGATCCCGCGGGCACGCTGCGGCTGAGCCGTCAGCCGGAGGACCTTCCGACGGCGGCGCTCGCCCAGATCGTCTGCACCTTCGCGGAGAGCAGGACGGCCGCTACGGACGGCTCGGTGCTGCTGGGCGGGCCCGGGGAGTACGCGCCGCGGGGGTACCAGTGTTCCGCCGGGACCAAGCAGCGGCCCGACGAGGCCGTGCCGACCCTCGGTCCGCTCCCCTCGTCGTAGGCGTCGTCCCCGTAGGCGTCGCAGGCCTCCCCCTGGGCCGGCCGGGTTCCTCTTGGCGCCGCGCGGAACCGATTCGCGCGCAGCATGCGTCTTGGGGGGCGTGCAGCGTCAAGGTCCGGTCGGCAGTGCCGCCATCCGCTTCCGCGCGGCGGGGGTCATCCTCCTCCTCGCGCATCTGCTGCTCGTCGCATGGCTGACGCTGCGCCCGCTGGACGTGGTGTGGGTGACGGCCACGAATCTCGAGCCGTTCGCCGGGATAAAGGCGGACCTGGCGCTGGGTTCCGTTCAGGCCGCGCGCCGGATAGCCGAAGGACTGCTGCTGCTGGCACCTCTCGGCATACTGCTGCCGATGGCGGGCGGCCGGCTCACCGTCTCGCCCCTGGCCTCGCTGGCCCGCACGATCGCGGCCGGAGCCCTGCTGTCGCTCGGCATCGAGCTGCTGCAGACCGGGGTGCCCGGCCGGGTGCTCGACGTGGACTCGCTGCTGCTGAACACGGCCGGGGTGGCCCTGGCCCATCTGTTGGTGGTGCCCGCGGGCCGGGCCCGCCTCCGTCGCAGGCAGGAGCGGGCGGCCGCGGGCTCCTCCCGGCAGCGCCGCGGGGCCCTGCTGCGGGATGAGGCGCCTCAGGGGGCTACCCCGACGATTCCCAGGGTCGGGATCGCACCGTAGAGCGACGCTTTGACCCCCTTCGCTCGGCCACCATGGAGTCATCGGGAGCACGACGGAGCTGCTCCCACGACCGGTTCTCGCGAAGGAGCCCACCATGTCCGCACTTGCCCGCCCCCGAGACGGACGCATGATCGGTGGAGTGTGCGCAGCGCTGGCTCGGCGCTTCGGCACCTCCGCAACCACGATGCGTGTGATCTTCGTGCTCTCGTGTCTGCTGCCCGGGCCGCAGTTCCTGCTCTACCTGGCGCTGTGGGCGCTGCTGCCGTCGGAGAAGACCGCCGGCACCGCCTGGTAGTTCACCGCCTGGCAGTACCTCCTGGCACAAGCAAAGTGGGGGGGCCCCCCCCCACCGGGGGGGGCCCCCCCCCGGTTTGGGGGGGGGGCCCCCCGGCAGCCCCCGCCCGGGCGGCCCCCCCGCCCCCCCCCGCCCCCCCCCCCCCCCCCGCCCCACG
>NZ_JBVHDR010000002.1:617626-1039091 GCF_055563295.1 Streptomyces sp. NPDC002868
GCGGGGGGGGGGGCCGCCGCGGGCGCACCCCCCCCCCCCCCCCGGGGTTCACCCCCCCCCCCCCCCCCCCCCCCCCCCCCCCCCGGGGGGGGCCCCCCCCCCCCGGGGGGGGCCCCCCCCACACTTGTTGGCGTACGTCAGCCGACGTCAGCCGAGGCCGGGCAGACCACCAGGCAGACCACCAGGCAGACCACCGGCCGCGCCGCCGACCGGGAGGCCGCCGAGCAGGCTGGAGACCGGGGCGGCCTGGTCGGTCGTCGGCAGCCCCTTGGCGGCGGCCTCCTGGACGGCGGCCGGCAGCGTGGTCGCGCTGCCGATGAGCGCCTGCTGACCGCCCGCCAGCGACTCGGGGGCGGCCGGGAGCTTCGTGACGGCGTCCTGGACCGGCAGGATGCTGGTGACCGTGTCCAGCGAGGTGGCGGAGTCGGGGAGCGCGGTCGGCGCGGCGGAGGCAGTGCCCGCGGCGGCAGCAGCGAAGGCGGCGCCGAGAGCGGCGATGCCGAGAGTCTTGGCAGCAGACTGCTTCATCAGTGATGAGTCCTTGGGACGGGAATATTGAGCGGCCCTGCAAGCTAGCCAGCCCCGCGCGGCGGCCGCAAACACCACGAAGCGGCCGAGTGTTGACGATCCCGGCCGCTTCGGCGCATCGGCGATCAGCTCTCGCCGAAGGAAGAATCGCTGGTCGTGGCGGTCTGCCGAAACAGCCATTCGGATTTCAATTCGGCGTATCCCGGCTTGATCACGTCATTGATCATCGCCAGTCGTTCATCGAAAGGAATGAACGCCGACTTCATCGCATTGACGGTGAACCACTGCATGTCGTCGAGCGTGTATCCGAAGGTCTCGGTCAGCAGCTCGAATTCGCGGCTCATGCTGGTGCCGCTCATCAGCCGGTTGTCGGTGTTGACCGTGGCCCTGAAGTGCAGTCTGCGCAACAGCCCGATGGGGTGTTCGGCGTACGAGGCGGCAGCCCCGGTCTGCAGATTGGAGGTCGGGCAGAGCTCCAGCGGGATGCGCTTGTCCCTTACGTACGCGGCGAGCCGCCCGAGCCTCACGCTGCCGTCGTCGGCGACCTCGATGTCGTCGATGATCCGTACCCCGTGCCCGAGGCGGTCCGCGCCGCACCACTGGAGCGCCTGCCAGATGGACGGCAGTCCGAAGGCCTCGCCCGCGTGAATCGTGAAGTGGTTGTTCTCCCTCTTCATGTACTCGAAGGCGTCGAGATGGCGGGTGGGCGGGAAGCCGGCCTCGGCGCCGGCGATGTCGAAGCCGACGACGCCCGAGTCGCGGTAGCGGTTGGCGAGTTCGGCGATCTCCAGGGCACGGGCGGCGTGCCGCATCGCGGTCAGCAGGGCGCCGACGCGGATGCGGTGGCCGCTCGCGCGGGCCAGCCGCTCGCCCTCGCGGAAGCCCTCGTTGACGGCTTCGACGACCTCCTCGAGCGTGAGTCCCGCCTCCAGGTGCTGCTCGGGGGCGTACCGCACCTCGGCGTAGACGACGCCGTCCTCGGCGAGGTCTTCCGCGCACTCGGCGGCTACCCGGAAGAGGGCGTCACGGGTCTGCATGACGGCGCAGGTGTGCGCGAAGGTCTCCAGGTAGCGCTCCAGCGAGCCGGAGTCGGCGGCCTCGTGGAACCAGATGCCGAGCTTGTCGGGCTCGTGCTCGGGAAGCGCTTCATAGCCCGTTTCGCGGGCGAGTTCGATGATCGTGCCCGGACGCAGCCCGCCGTCGAGGTGGTCGTGGAGGAGCACCTTCGGAGCGCGGCGGACCTGGTCCGCGGTGGGCGTGTTGAGGGTCTGGCTCGTCATCTGCGCACTCTAGCCCCTACGCGCGTAGAGGGCGCCCCCCTACACCCCCTGTCGATACGTAACAGTGACCGTGCGGACGGGTGGAGTACACCTGCGCTTCTGAGACTGTTCTGCCATGGCACACCACGCACTGCCCCTGTGGTGGGGGCGTCCGGCCGAGGCGGCCGGCGGAGCGGACACCCGCCGCGAGGCGACCGTGGCAAGGGGAGCGCGAGGGACCCGGACGCCGCCGTGCGCCCGTCTCGGCCGTGCGGCCGGCGGTCGCGCGCTGGGAGCCGACTCCGCCGTGGGCGGCGTGGTGCTGATCCTGCCGGACGGCGAGCCCGAGTCGGCACGCAGGCCCTCGGCGCTGTCGTACGCCGCGGCGCTGCCGCTCGGCCGCACGCTGGCCAGGGCCGGCCGCGAGGACGGCCTGTTCGTGCATACGGTCCGCTACCGCTGCCGCGGCTGGAACGGCCCGGACGCGCACCTCGCGGCGGACGCGACCTGGGCGGTGGAGGAGGTCGTACGCCGCTACGGCGACGTCCCCGTCTGTCTCGCGGGCCACGGCATGGGGGGCCGCGCGGCACTCCACGCGGCGGGCCATCCGGCGGTCAACTCCGTGCTGGCGCTGGCGCCTTGGCTACCGGAGGACGATGTGGCCGCCGCCCCGGAGCCGGTGAAGCAGCTGGCGGGACGCCAGGTCCTGATCGTGCACGGTACGAACGACGCGCGTACGGACCCGGAGCTGTCCTACCGGTTGGCGGAGCGAGCCAAGAAGACGAACCGCGACACCTGCCGCTTCGAGGTCCACTCGGACGGCCACGCGCTGCGCGAACACCAGGGCGAAGTCCAGGCCCTGGCGTCGGACTTCGTCCTGGGCGCGCTGTTCACGCGTGCCTACGCCCGTCCGGTGGCGGACGCGCTCGCCGCCCCGCCGCCGCTGGGTCTGCGGATGCCGCTGGCGGGAGGATTCGGGCGGTCGCTGCGGCGGTAGGCGGGTCAGTCCGGCAGCAGGTGGCCCCGGCGTGACAGCAGGAACCGTTTGAACTCCGCCACCGGGGCAGTGTCCGGATGGCCGTCCAGCCAGGCGACGCCGATTTCGCGGACCGCGCGCGGCGCCGTCACCGTCAGTTCGACGACGCCCGGGCGCGCCACCGCCGGGGGTGGGAGCAGTGCCACGCCCAGGCCCGCCGCGACCAGGCCTCGCAGGGTTTCCGCCTCCTCGCCCTCGAAGGCCACGCGAGGCGTGAAGCCCGCCTCCGCGCACAGGTCGTCGGTGATCCGCCGCAGGCCGTAGCCGGGTTCGAGAGTGACGAAGGTTTCGTCGGCCGCCTCGGCGAGGCGGATCCGCTTGCGGGCGGCGAGGCGGTGGTCGTCCGGCACGACGAGGCGCAGCCGCTGCTCGTCCAGGCGGCGGGCGACCAGGTCGGGCGCGTCCGGGACCGGCGAGGTCAGACAGAGGTCGAGGTCGCCGGCGCGCAGGCGCTCGATCATGGCCTCGCCGTAGTTCTGGACGAGGGTGAAGCGGATACGCGGATGATCCGCCCGGAACGCCCGGATCAGCCCCGGCACGGTCTCCGAGCCCATCGTGTGCAGAAAGCCGAAGGCCACCTTCCCCGCCGCCGGATCCGCGTCCGCCTGCACCGACTCCGCCGCCCGCTCCACCTCCGCGAGCGCCCGCTCCACGGAGGTGAGGAAGGTCCGGCCGGCCGGCGTCAGCGACACCGTACGGCCCTTGCGGGCGAACAGCACGACCCCCAGATCCTCCTCGAGCCGCACGATCGCCCGCGACAGCGTCGACTGCGGGACGCCCATCTCCTGCGCCGCACGGGTCACATGCTCCTGGCGGGCCACTCCGGCGAAGTACGCCAGGCGCGGAGCGAGCAGCAGCGTGATGTCTTCTTCGTAACTGCTCGGTGACAGCCGCGGCTGTGAGCTGTGTTGATGCACCATGGGAACGATTATCGCCATTCCATGCATTGGACGCATGAAATACCAAGTCTTACGTTCGATGCATGCCTCCTGCCAGTACCAAGGCGCCCGCCACCGCTGTGGGCGCCGACTCCGACCATCGCCTCGCCCCTTCCTCCCCCGGCTACCGCCGCATGAGCTTCGCGCTCTTCGCCGCCGGTGTCGCCACCTTCGCCCTCCTCTACTCCACGCAGGCGCTGCTGCCCGCCGTCTCCGCCGACTTCGGCGTGAGCGCGAGCGCCGCCAGCTGGACGGTCTCCGCCGCGACGGGCGCGCTGGCCCTGTGCGTGCTGCCGATGAGCGCCCTCTCCGAGCGGTACGGGCGACGCACCGTGATGACCGCCTCGCTCGCGGTCGCCGTCGTGGTCGGGCTGCTGGTGCCGTTCGCGCCGAGCCTGGAGTGGCTGGTGGCGCTGCGCGCCGTGCAGGGCGCTGCGCTCGCCGGGCTGCCGGCGTCGGCGATGGCGTATCTCGCGGAGGAGGTGCGGCCCAAGGCGCTGGTCGCCGCGATCGGCCTGTTCGTGGCGGGTAACAGCATCGGTGGCATGAGCGGCCGGATCGTCACCGGCTGGGTGGCCCAGCTGTGGGGCTGGCGCGCGGCGCTCGCCGCGGTCGGCCTGATGGCAGTGGTGTGCGCGCTGGTCTTCCGCGCGATGCTTCCCAAGGCCCGTCATTTCACGCCCGGTTCGCTGAACCCGCGCACGCTGGCGAAGACCGTACGCGGCCATCTCGCCGACCCGCTGCTGCTGCGGCTGTACGCGATCGGCGCACTGTTCATGACCGTCTTCGGCGCGGTCTACACGGTGATCGGCTACCGGCTTGTCGAGGCCCCCTTCAGCCTCCCCCAGGGCATCGTCGGCTCGATCTTCCTGGTCTACCTGGTCGGTACGGTCTCCTCCGCCGCGGCCGGCAAGCTCGTTGCCCGCCTCGGCCGCCGCGGCGCGCTGTATCTCGCGGTCACCACCACCGCGGGCGGCCTGCTGCTGTCGCTTGCACAGTCGCTGGCCGCAGTGCTGCTCGGCCTGGTGCTGATCACCGCGGGCTTCTTCGCCGGCCACGCGGTCGCCTCGTCCTCGGTGAGCCGTACGGCCAGGACGGGCCGCGCCCAGGCGTCGGCGCTCTACCAGTCGGCGTACTACCTCGGCAGCAGCGCGGGCGGCACGCTCGGCGCGGTCGCCTTCCACTCCGGCGGCTGGGCGGGCACGGTCGTGCTGGGCCTGCTCGCGGTCCTCGGCGTCGTATCGATCACGCTGTACGGGACGCGGGTGGCCAGGGCCGAGCACCGGCTGGTCCTGGCGGCGGCCCGCCACTGAGATTCCGCACCGGATCCGTGCAACTCCTGCTCCCCGACGAGCGTCAAACACTGAGCGATCGCAATCGCGTAGTGCACAAAGGGGAGTTGGTGGCTGTGGCAGACACAGGCGGGACACAAGGGACAAGACGGACGCGCGGCATACGTGGGCGGGCGGGCATCGTGCTCGGACTGACCGGCCTGGTGGTCCCGCTGACCGTGGCACTGGGCAGCGGGACCGCGCACGCCGCGTCGTGCACGACGTCCACGGGGCCGTACCAGAAGCAGGTCGAGAAGTTCCTGGGACGCCCGGTGGACGGGAAGCAGTCGACTGCCGACTGCAAGGCCATCCGCGCCTTCCAGGCCAAGCACGGCATAACCCCGACCATCGGCTACGCGGGGCCGGTGACCTGGCGCACCATGAGCACGATGCTCGCGCAGCGGGCAGCCGGAAAGACTCCGAACAAGGCGGGCAAGTGCCCGACGAACAAGGGCCGTATCGCCTGCGTCGACCTGACCCGCCAGCTGACCTGGATCCAGGACGGCAAGCACCTCAAATACGGACCGGTGCCGGTGCGTACGGGCAAGAACGGCACCGAGACCCGGACCGGTGCGAAGAAGATCTACTGGCGCAGCATCAACCACTGGTCGACGCTCTACAACGTGCGGATGCCGTATTCGCAGTTCTTCGACCGCGGCCAGGCCTTCCACTCCACCACGAAGTCGATGTACAACCCGCCCGGCTCCGGCGGTTGCGTCAATATGCGCCCCGCGGACGCGAAGGCATACTGGAATCTGCTGAAGAACGGCGACGACGTCTACGTCTACGGGCGCAAGCCCGGAACCTGATCCGCATTGTCAGTCCCCTCCTGTAGGTTCCGAACGGCTGGTGCCAAGGGCGACAGGGGTGGACCCGATGAGTGATCTGGCAGCGACGCAGGATCTGGATTCCAGGCTGGAGCAGCACCGACGGGAGCTGACCGGCTACTGCTACCGCATGCTGGGCTCGGCCTTCGAGGCGGAGGACGCCGTCCAGGACACCATGGTGCGGGCCTGGCGGAACTTCGAGAAGTTCGAGGGGCGGTCGTCGCTGCGGTCATGGCTCTACCGCATCGCGACGAACGTCTGTCTGGACATGCTCCACGCCGGCAACCGCCGGGCCCGCCCGATGGACCTCACGGCTGCCACGCCGGTGGCCCAGGCACAGCTCACCTCCCGCCCGGAGATCACCTGGCTGGAGCCGGTGCCGGACGGGCGGGTGCTGCCGTCTGCCGCCGACCCGGCGGAGACGGCGGTGGAGCGGGAGACCATCCGGCTGGCGTTCGTCGCCGCGCTGCAGCACCTGCCGCCCAAGCAGCGTGCGGTGCTGATCCTGCGCGAGGTGCTGGCCTGGAAGGCGAGCGAGGTGGCCGAGCTGCTCGGCACCACGGTCGCCTCGGTCAACAGCGCGTTGCAGCGGGCGCGGGCGACGCTCGCCGAATCGGAGCCGGCCTCGACCGATTCGGCCGACCCGCTGGACGAGGAGCAGCAAAAGCTCCTGGAGCGCTATGTCGCGGCCTTCGAGGGCTACGACATGAAGGCGCTGACCGCGTTGCTGCACGAGGACGCGACGATGTCGATGCCGCCGTACGACCTGTGGCTGCGCGGCCATGACGACATAGTGGGCTGGATGCTCGGCGTCGGCGAGGTCTGCCGCGGCTCGAAGCTGGTGCCGACCGTGGCGAACGGCTCGCCGGCCTTCGCGCACTACCACCCGAGCCAGTCCGGCGACGGGTACGAGCCGTGGGCACTGATCGTGCTGGAGATCTCGGACGGCAGGGTCGGCGGGATGGACTTCTTCCTGGACACCAAGCGCTGGTTCCCGCTGTTCGACCTGCCGCCCCGGCTGGACAAGGAGGGCGCGCCCGAGAGCTAGGGCGTGATTGAGAAGTAGCGCCGTCCGCCCGAAGGGCGGGCCCTGCGGCGTCTGGTGCGTGCAATCGCAAGGCGGTGGGGGCACCCCCGGACGAAGTCTGGGGGAGATCGCCCTCGTACTGGACGTACTTGGGCGACTCCGACAACGTCGCGTGGGGGCACCTCCCAGCGGTAGCTGGGGGAGTGCGTGCCAGGCGTCGCGGGGCTGGGGGCACCTCCCAGGCGAAGCTCTGGGGGAGGGACTTCTAAAACACGCCCTTGGCGACCTCGCCCAGACCGACCAGGTCCAGCAGCGCCACCAGCTCGGGCCCGGCATCGCGCAGCCGGAATCGGCAGCCCAGCCGGCGGGCGGTGAGCTGGAGGCGGGCGACGGCGTTGACGGCGGCGAGGTTGGGATGGGTGAGCCCGCCGACGTCACAGATCGCCTCGGTGGCCCCGGCACCGGTGAGCCGCACGCTCAACTCCTCGCACAGGCACGGCACATCGGCCGGGGTCACTCTCCCGGCGATGCGCACGACGATCGGTTGTGTGGCGTCCACGCGGAGCAGACTGCCCCTGCGGGCGGAACTCATCGCCGTACCCAGTCTGCGGCGCATGGCTCACGTCCCGTCCGGTCGCGGTGGCAGATATGTCCCTGCTCTGTGGACCGCGGGGCAGGCCGATTCTCATCGGCCTGCCCGTCGGGGGGCCGCGTCAGGCGATGCGGTCCAGCACGATCGGGTTCTGGGTGAACTCCGTGTCCGACGAGGCGATGTCGAACGCGCCCGCCAGGGACTTCAGGGCGTACTCGAACTTCTCCGGGGTGTCCGTGTGCAGGGTCAGCAGGCGCTGGCCCGCGGTCACCGGCTCGCCGGGCTTGGCGTGGAGTTCGACGCCCGCGCCCGCCTGGACCGGGTCCTCCTTGCGGGCGCGGCCCGCGCCCAGGCGCCAGGCCGCGACGCCGATGTCGTACGCGTCGAGGCGGGTGAGGACACCCGACGACGGGGCGGTGATCACGTGCTGCTCGCGGGCGACCGGGAGCTCGGCGTCCGGGTCCCCGCCCTGCGCGGCGATCATGCGGCGCCAGACGTCCATGGCGGAGCCGTCGGCGAGTGCCTTCGCCGGGTCGGCGTCCTTGATGCCGGCCGCGGCGAGCATCTCCTGGGCGAGGGCCACGGTGAGGTCGATGACGTCCTGGGGGCCGCCGCCCGCCAGCACCTCGACGGACTCGCGGACCTCGAGCGCGTTGCCCGCCGTGAGGCCGAGCGGGGTGGACATGTCGGTGAGCAGCGCGACGGTCTTCACACCGCTGTCGGTGCCCAACGCGACCATGGTGGAAGCCAGTTCGCGGGCGTCCTCGATGGTCTTCATGAACGCGCCGGTGCCGACCTTGACGTCCAGGACCAGCGAGCCGGTGCCCTCGGCGATCTTCTTGGACATGATCGACGAGGCGATGAGCGGGATCGCCTCGACGGTGCCGGTGACATCGCGCAGCGCGTACAGCTTCTTGTCCGCCGGGGCGAGTCCGTCGCCCGCCGCGCAGATCACGGCGCCGGTGGAGTCCAGGACGTGCAGCATCTCCTCGTTGGACAGCAGCGCGCGCCAGCCGGGGATGGACTCCAGCTTGTCGAGGGTGCCGCCGGTGTGGCCGAGGCCGCGTCCGGACAGCTGCGGTACGGCGGCGCCGCATGCGGCCACCAGGGGCGCGAGCGGCAGCGTGATCTTGTCGCCGACGCCACCGGTGGAGTGCTTGTCGGCGGTGGGGCGGGACAGCGCGTCGAAGTTCATGCGCTCACCGGAGGCGATCATCGCGGCAGTCCAGCGGGCGATCTCCGTACGGTTCATGCCGTTCAGCAGGATCGCCATCGCCAGCGCCGACATCTGCTCGTCGGCGACCTCGCCGCGGGTGTACGCGTCGATGACCCAGTCGATCTGCTCGGGGCTCAGCTCGCCCCGGTCCCGCTTGGTCCGGATGACGGAGATGGCGTCCATGGGAGTCCTCCAGTGTGCGCTGTACGCGCAATGTGCGCTCTACGCGCCTCTGCACGCATAGAGAGTAGGGAAAACGGCCTCCCGCCGGAGCGGGAGGCCGAGGGGCTAGCGCAGATGCCCGGGCCCGAAGGCCTGCGGCAGCATCTCGGAGAGCGGGAGCACCCCTTCCGGGGTCTGCAGCAGCAGCTCGGGGCCGCCGAATTCGAACAGCAGCTGCCGGCACCTGCCGCACGGCACCAGGATCTCGCCCCGGCCGTCCACGCAGGTGAAGTGGGTCAGCCGGCCGCCGCCGGTGGCCTGGAGCGCGGAGACCAGACCGCACTCCGCGCACAGGCTCAGGCCGTACGAGGCGTTCTCGACGTTGCAGCCGACGACCGTACGGCCGTCGTCGACGAGCGCGGCCACGCCGACCGGGAAGCCCGAGTAGGGGGCGTACGCATGCGACATGGCCTCGCGCGCCCGCTCGCGCAGAGCGCCCCAGTCGACTTCCCGGGCGGCGGCGGTCACTTGCCCTCGCCCTTGCGGTACGGCATGCCGTCGGCCTTGGGCGGCCGCAGGCGTTGCGCGGACAGCGCCAGGACCAGCAGCGTGGTGACGTACGGCGCGGCGTCCACGAACTGGCTCGGCAGCGCGTCGGTCAGCGAGTACCAGGTGAACAGCAGAGCGGACACGGCCGCGGCGATCACGGCCTGCAGGTACTTCTTCTTGTACAGCTGCCAGATCACGACCACCACCAGCAGGATCGCCAGCAGAAGCAGCATCGCGTGGACGTTCTGGGCGCCGCCGCGCAGCTTGAGGCCGTCGGTGAAGCCGAAGAGTCCGGCGCCCAGCGCCATGCCGCCCGGCATCCAGTTGCCGAAGATCATCGCGGCGAGACCGATGTAGCCGCGGCCGCCGGTCTGGCCCTCCTGGTAGATGCCGGTGGACACGATGGCGAGGAAGGCGCCGCCGAGACCGGCCAGACCTCCGGAGACGACGACGGCGATGTACTTGTACTTGTAGACGTTGACGCCGAGGGACTCGGCGGCGACCGGGTTCTCACCGCAGGAACGCAGCCGCAGACCGAAGGACGTACGCCACAGCACCCACCAGGTGCCCGGGATCAGCAGGATCGCCAGGACCGTCAGCAGCGACAGGTTGGTCACCAGACCGCCGAGGACACCGGCCAGGTCGGAGATGAAGAACCAGTGTCTGGCCTGGACGTCCGCCAGCCAGTCCGAGAGTCCCGGGATGGTGATTTCCGTGATCTGGTCGATGCGCGGGGACTGCTTGGACGAGCCGCCCTCGGCATTGGCGAAGGTGAAGTTCGACAGATAGCGGGTGACGCCCACGGCCAGGATGTTGATGGCCACACCGGAGACGATGTGGTTGACGTTGAACGTCACCGTGATGACCGCGTGCAGCAGGCCACCGAGCGCGCCGCCGACGATGCCCATCAGGACACCGGTCCACGGACCCCACTGGTAGCCCGCCCAGGCACCGAACCAGGTGCCGAGGATCATCATGCCCTCGAGGCCGATGTTGATCACACCGGCCCGCTCCGCCCACAGACCGCCGAGTCCCGCGAGACCGATCGGCACGGCCAGCTGGAGGGCGCCGGCGACCTGGCCGACGGAGGTGAGGTCGTTCGCGCCGCTGATCACACGCACCAGCGAGAACAGCGCGAGGCCGGCCGCGATGATCAGCATGATGACCGGCAGGGACAGCTTGCGGCGTCCGCCGCCCTTCTTGGGCGCGGTGCTCGCCATCGAGACGGTGCTCGTACTCATGCGGCCTCCCTCCTTTCATTCGCTTCTCCGCCCGCTCGGCGCAGCGGTGCGGCCTTCGTCTCCGTCTGCGGCCCGGCGGCCTCGCGTGCGTCGCTCACAGAACGACCTCCTTGTTCTTGCGGGCCTGGGCGGCAAGCTCCTCGCCGACCTTCTGCTGCTGACGGCGGAGCCCGTACTGGCGGACGAGTTCATAGGACACGACGACCGAGATCACGATCAGGCCCTGCATGATCGTGGCGATCTCCTTCTCGTAGCCGTGCTGGTCCAGCGAGGCCGACGTCTTCTCCAGGAAGGCGATGAGCAGAGCGGCGAAGAAGATGCCGACCGGGTTGTTGCGGCCGAGCAGGGCGATGGTGATGCCGGTGAAGCCGACACCGACCGGGAAGCTCAGGCTGTACGTGTGGGTCTGGCCCAGCAGCAGCGGCAGACCGGACAGACCCGCGACCGCGCCGGAGATCAGCATGGCGGTCAGGACCATCTTCTTGGCGTCGACGCCGCTCGCCTGGGCGGCGGACTCGCTGGCGCCGGTGGCGCGCAGGTCGAAGCCGAAGCGGGTGCGGTTGAGCACGAACCAGTAGACGATGCCGAGCGCGAAGGCGACGAAGGTGAAGCCGTAGATGACTCCGCCGTCGACATCCACGCCCGGGAACCAGCCGGACTCGGAGATCTCACCCGTCGTCAGGTCGTTGGAACCCTCCGGCTGCACCCCGAGGTTGGCCGGCAGGATCATCCACGCGATCAGGCTGGTGGCGATCGCATTGAGCATGATCGTGGAGACGACCTCGCTGACCCCGCGGGTGGTCTTCAGGATGCCCGCGATTCCGGCCCAGAAGGCGCCGACGAACATGGCGACAAGCACGATCAGCAGGATGTGGAGCGGTCCTGGCAGCTCCACGGACGCGCCGACGACCGCCGCGAGCATCGCCGCGAGGCGGTACTGGCCGTCCACACCGATGTTGAACAGGTTCATCCGGAAGCCGATGGCGACGGCCAGGGCGGCGAGGTAGTACGTACCCGCCTGATTGAGGATCAGTACCTGAACGTCGGTGTACTCGGCGTTCTCCCACATCAGCTGGTACGGCTCGACCGGATTCCGGTTCGAGACGAGCAGCACCACCGAGGTGAGCGCGAAGGCCACGACCAGGGCGAGCGCCGGGCCGGCGAGACCCAGGATCAGCCGGTCTTTGTCGAACTTCTTCATCGGCCCTCACCGTTCTCGTCGTGCTCAAGGTGGCCGGTGGCGGCGCCGGTCATGGCCGAGCCCAGCTCCTCCGGGGTGATCGCGGCGGGGTCGGCGTCCGCGACCAGCCGGCCCCGGTACATCACCCGCAGGGTGTCGGAGAGCCCGATGAGCTCGTCCAGGTCGGCGGAGATCAGCAGCACCGCGAGGCCCTCCCGGCGCGCCTCACGGATCTGGTCCCAGATCGCCGCCTGCGCGCCGACGTCCACACCACGGGTGGGGTGGGCGGCGATCAGCAGCTTCGGCGCGTGGCTCATCTCGCGGCCGACGATCAGCTTCTGCTGGTTGCCGCCGGACAGGGATGCCGCGGTGACCTCGATACCGGGGGTGCGGACGTCGTACTCGCGGACGATCCGCTCGGTGTCGGCGCGGGCGCCCTTGAGGTCGAGCAGGCCCTTCTTGCTGTTGGGGCGCTCGGTGACATGGCCGAGGATGCGGTTCTCCCAGAGCGGGGACTCCAGCAGCAGACCGTGCCGGTGGCGGTCCTCGGGGATGTAGCCGATGCCGTCCTCGCGGCGCTTGCGGGTCGGCGCGTGCGAGATGTCGGTGTCGTCGAGGGTGATCACACCGCCGTCGGGGTCGCGCATGCCCATCAGGGCCTCGATGAGCTCGGTCTGGCCGTTGCCCTCGACACCGGCGATGCCCATGACCTCACCCTTGTGAATGGTGAAGGTGATCCCGGCGAGCACTTCGCGGATGACGCCGTCGGGGTCGGTCACGGTCAGCCTGAGGTCCGAGACCCGCAGCATCGGCACATCCGTCACCGTCGACTCACGAGTCTCCGGCGAGGGCAGTTCGCTGCCGACCATCAGCTCGGCGAGCTGCTTCGTGGTGGTGGTGCGGGGGTCGGCGGTGCCGACCGTCGTGCCGCGGCGGATCACCGTGATCTCGTCGGCGACCGACAGGACCTCGCCCAGCTTGTGCGAGATGAAGATGACGGTCAGGCCCTCGGCCTTGAGCTCGCGCAGATTGTCGAAGAGCGCGTCGACCTCCTGCGGGACGAGCACGGCGGTCGGCTCGTCGAGGATGAGGATGCGGGCGCCGCGGTAGAGGACCTTGAGGATCTCCACCCGCTGGCGGTCGGCGACGCCGAGCTGCTCGACCAGGACGTCAGGGCGGATGTTCAGCCCGTACGCGTCCGAGATCTCCTTGATCTTCCTACGGGCCCGGGCGCCGATGCCGTACAGCTTCTCGCCGCCGAGAACCACGTTCTCCAGGACGGTGAGGTTGTCGGCCAGCATGAAGTGCTGGTGGACCATGCCGATGCCGCGCGCGATGGCGTCGGCCGGGCTGGAGAAGGTGACGTGGTCGCCCTCGATGGTGATGGTGCCCTCGTCCGGCTTCTGCATGCCGTAGAGGATCTTCATAAGGGTCGACTTGCCGGCACCGTTCTCACCGACGAGGGCATGGACGGTGCCCTTGCCGACGGTGATGTCGATGTCGTGGTTGGCGACGACGCCGGGGAAGCGCTTGGTGATGCCGCGCAGTTCTACGGCGGCAGGAGGGCTGGACGCGTTGATGACGCACTCTCCTTGGCGGGAAAGGAGCATGGGGGCAGGCGGACGGGCTGGGGGCAGGGGGCGGGGCGAAGTTACCGCGTCAGAGAGCTATCTACGCGCGTAGCACCGGCGAATATGGAAAACCCGTGGCCGGAAGCCGGCCCGGGGTCCGGAGGGCGGCTGTTCGCCGTCCTTCCGGACCCGCGGACCTTCGGTTCCGGGCCGCGCGGTTACGGAGCGGTCTTGACCTTGATCTTGCCGGCGATGATGTCGGCCTTGGCCTTGTCGACCGCGGCGGTCACGTCGGTCAGCTTGGTGTAGGCCGGGTTGGAGGCGGCCAGGCCCACACCGTCCTTGGCGAGGCCGTAACGGACCTCACCGGACTGCGGCTTGCCGTCCTTGACCGACTTGATCAGGTTGAAGACGGAGTCCGAGACGTCCTTGGTCACCGAGGTGAGGATGGACTCCTTGTAGGGCGCCAGACCCTTCTGGTTGTACTGGTCCGAGTCGACGCCGATGGCCCACTTCTTGGCCTTGGCCGCGGCCTCGATCGAGCCCGAGCCGGCGAGACCGGCGGCGGCGTAGATCACGTCGGCGCCCGCGTCGAGCTGGCCCTGCGCGGCGGCCTTGCCCAGGTCGGGCTTGGAGAAGCCACCGAAGTCCGGCGGCTGCGTCAGGTACTGGACCTTGACGTTGACGTTCTTGTTGGTGTCCTTGACGCCCTGGACGAAGCCCGCCTCGAACTTCTTGATCAGCGGGGTCTCGACACCGCCGATGAAGCCGACGGTGTTGGACTTGGTCACCTTGGCGGCGGCGACACCGGCCAGGTAGGAGCCCTGCTCCTCGTTGAAGACCAGGTTGGCGATGTTCTTGCCGGTCTTCGAGGTGTCGTCGATGAGACCGAAGGTGGTCTTCGGGAACTTCGGCGCGACCTCCGCGATGGCCGGAGCGTAGGCGAAGCCGACGCCGATCACGGGGTTGTTGCCGGCCCGGGCCAGCTCGGTGAGGCGCTGGACCTTGTCCGGGTCGCCCTCACCCTCGCTGGGCTCGGCTTCGGTTCCCTTGATGCCGAGGTCCTTCTCGGCCTTCTCAAGACCGGCGTAGGCGGCGTCGTTGAAGGACTGGTCGCCACGGCCGCCGATGTCGTAGGCGATGGCGGCGGTGGCGGCGTTGTCCGAGCCAGCCTCGGAAGACGATTTGCCGCCACACGCGGTGGCGGACAGTGCGAGAGCCGCGGAGGCGATGCCCACGGTGGCGATCCTGGTGATCCGGCGCACGGAAAGGCTCCTTAGACCTGGCCGAAAGCGCCACTTCCGGCGCTGCGTTCGCGGCGATCGTAACGCGCGTAGATGTCAGTTAAAGACCCGTTCATCAGTCGTTATCGGATCGACGCGTGGCGGACTTGGCGGTTACGCATGGCCGACATTCTTCCATAGAGCTCACATACTTCACATGATCCATATTCCGGACACGTATCGCTACGTGAAGCACATCACGCCGTCACCGGAAGTTACCCGTATCGGGCCGGGGCCGTCCCGCCTTCGCGACATCCGGGCACGGCGAATGAGCGGAATTCCCTATTCCGCAGAGCGGCTCCCGCAAAAGGGTTCAGCAAGTGGGAACGCGCAGAACCTCGACTTTCACCCAGCTGGAATCGGGGACGATTCGCTGTGTCGCAGTGCGCCGGCCCGGCCGCTTCCGCTCGCCGGAACAAGGGAAGGCACCCGCGGAATCACGGGCGCCTTGCGCCCTTTTCGGCTCAGGCGGGGAGCCCGTCGATCAGGGCCGCGGCCGTGAACAGCTCGACACCGACCTCGATCGCGCGCTCGTCGGCGTCGAAGTCGCCGCGGTGCAGATCGCGCCGGGTCGTGTCACCCGGCGTACGCACGCCCAGTCGCGCCATCGCGCCGGGCACATGCTCCAGGTACCAGGAGAAGTCCTCGCCGCCCAGGCTCTGCTCGGTGTCCTCGATTGCGTACGATCCCCGGCGCGCGGTCTGCGCGTCGCGCAGCAGCTCGGTCACCACCGGGTCGTTGACCACCGGCGGGACCCCGCGGATGTAGTTGACCTGCGACTTGGCCCGGTGCAGCGTGGCGATCTCGTCGATGGCCGCGTGCACCAGGTCGGGGGCCGCGCGCCAGCCCGGCAGGTCGAGGCAGCGAACAGTTCCGGACAGTTCGGCGTGCTGCGGGATGACATTGCAGGCGTGGCCCGCCTCGATACGGCCCCAGGTGATGGCGAGGCCGGAGCGCGCGTCGACGCGGCGGGCGAGCAGGGCCGGGACCTCGGTGACGACGTTCGCGGCCGCGGTGACCAGGTCGGTGGTCAGATGCGGGCGAGCCGTGTGGCCGCCGGGGCCGTCGAGCGTGACCTCCAGCCGGTCGCAGGCGGAGGTGATGGGTCCGGACCGCAGCCCGATGACGCCCGCGTCGACCCTGGGGTCGCAGTGCACCCCGATGATCTTGCCGACGCCGTCCAGCACACCGGACTCGATGGCGTCGGGCGCGCCGCCCGGCAGCACTTCCTCCGCGGGCTGGAAGATCAGCCGGACCGGCTGCGGGAGCAGGCCCTGCCGGTCGAGCTCGGCGAGGACGAGCCCGGCGCCGAGGACCGTGGTGGTGTGCACATCGTGCCCGCACGCGTGGGCGCGGTCGGGGACGGTGGAGCGGTAGGGCACCCCGGTCTTGGTGTCGGGGATGGGCAGCGCGTCGATGTCGGCGCGGATTGCGAACAGCGGACGTACCCCGTCCCAGGTCCCGATGTCACAGACGAGTCCGGTGCCGATGGCGAGCACCCGCGGCGAGAGGCCGGCCTGCTCCAGGCGGGCCTTGAGCGCGGCGGTGGTACGGAACTCCTGGTTGCCGAGCTCCGGGTGCATGTGCAGGTCGCGGCGGAAGGCAATCAGCTCGGCGCGCAGCGGTTCGGACAGCGTGCCGGGCAGTGCGGCTTCCCCGCGCAGGTCGGCGTCTGACTCGGGGGACATGAGTTGGTTCACCTGTTGAAGAGTAAGCCCAGGTGGGGTCCAACTGGCCACTGATCAACAAAAGTTCAGCCCGATAGGGGAAGGAAAGACGGCCCCGAGGTGCATGGTTGTCCATCCATGTGGGTAAACTCACTCACTCCTTCTTCCCGCCCGGCAGATCAGGCCTTCAGGCGGGTGCGGGCAGCCGCTGCACATCCTGAGCCGTCCCCGTGACCCCCGCCAGGAACCCCTGGGCCCGTGGGGAGGCGCTGTCCCTGAGCCATTCGGGAGCTATGTCGCAGACCGCGACCCTGATTCCGGTGCCCACCAGGGCGAGCGGCAGGGTGTGCACCACGGTCGAGGGGAAGCTGAGGACCGTGGCCCCTATCGGGCCGCGGCGGGCGATCAGCTCCAGCGGCAGGTCCGGGCGCACTATCTCCAGGCCCGTCTCGACAGCGAGGCGGTGGAGCTTTTCCGAGCTCTCGCGGCGGTGCGCGAAGTAGCGGGTGGCGCCGTGCGTACGGGCCAGGGCCGCGACCGCCTCCACATACTGGTCCGGGTCGACCACCCCCGTCTCCACCAGCGACGTCCCGACCAGGTCCGCGCCCCGAGTGATCTTGGGCGGACCGAACCTGGAGCGGGTCCAGCCGAACCGGTTCGGCGTGACCGTGATCCCCTGCGGCGGCTCGACCGGCATCGAGGTGAAGACCTCGACATCGCGGCTGCGCGACGGGGTGAGCCGGCGGCGGGCCAGGAAGGTGACCGGCGCGAGGACCAGCTCGCGCGGCCCCCGCCTGCCGCGCCGGTGCCAGCGCACCAGCTTCTCGCCGCGCGCGAGCTGTGCCACGAACTCCATGGTGGCGGTGCCGTCGTCGACCACGGTCAGATCCTTGCTGCCGACCAGCGTCAGCAGCAGCTGTACGTAGCGGGAGAACGGGTCCCCGATGACGATGCGCTCCGCGCGATGCAGCAGCGGGGCCAGCTCGCGCACCGTCTTCAGCGGCGCGCCCGCCCGGCCGCGCGCCTCCTGCCAGCGCACCGTGTGCCCCTCGTCGCGGGCCAGCTCCGCCATGCGGCGCAGCTGGCCCCGCGACATGGGGTCGGTGGGCGACAGAACGACCACCGTGAGATCGGCGGCGCCGGTCCGTGCCGTGCCCGCCGGGCCTGCCGGCTGGGTCGGGACACCGGTCAGCGGCGCACCGTGCTGTGCGTGGGCCCACTCCAGGACGTTCAGGAGCTGGACCGGACTCTCGACAAAGGCGAGGTTCACCGATTTTCACCTCGTGGTGCCGGGTCGGCCAGCCCGCTGGCCTGCTGGTGGGACAGGGGGTCCGGGGGCCCGCCCCCGGGGAGGCACAGCACGGCGCCAGACCTGTCAGACCTGGGCCGGCTCGCGGTCGCCGCCCTCGGCGACGACGCCCGCGACGCGGCGCAGCTTCTTCATCGGGGCGAGCTCGGACTCGTAGACCTTCTTGACGCCGTCGCCGAGCGCGGTCTCGATGGTGCGGATGTCGCGGACCAGGCGCTGCAGGCCGCCCGGCTCGACGGAGGCGGCCTGGTCGGAGCCCCACATGGCACGGTCGAGGGTGATGTGGCGCTCGACGAAGGCGGCACCGAGGGCTACCGCGGCGAGGGTGGTCTGCAGGCCGGTCTCGTGGCCGCTGTAGCCGATCGGGACGTTCGGGTACTCGCCCTGGAGGGTGTTGATGACACGGAGGTTGAGCTCCTCCGCCTTCGCCGGGTACGTCGACGTGGCGTGGCAGAGCAGGATGTTGTCGCTGCCGAGCACCTCGACCGCGTGCCGGATCTGCCTCGGCGTGGACATGCCGGTGGAGAGGATGACGGTCTTGCCGGTGGCACGCAGGGCGCGCAGCAGCTCGTCGTCGGTGAGTGACGCGGAGGCGACCTTGTGGGCGGGGACGTCGAACTTCTCCAGGAAGGCGACGGCCTCGGTGTCCCACGGGGACGCGAACCAGTCGATGCCGCGCTTCTTGCAGTGCGCGTCGATCTGGCGGTACTCGTCCTCACCGAACTCCACACGGTGGCGGTAGTCGATGTACGTCATCCGGCCCCAGGGGGTGTCGCGCTCGATGTCCCACTGGTCGCGCGGGGTGCAGATCTCCGGGGTGCGCTTTTGGAACTTGACCGCGTCACAGCCGGCGTCGGCGGCGGCATCGATGAGCGCAAAGGCGTTGTTCAGGTCGCCGTTGTGGTTGATGCCGATCTCACCCGTGACGTAGACGGGGTGACCGGGGCCCGCGGTCTTGGTGCCGAGGGTGCGCAGACGGGACGTGCTCATGAGGGGTCGTTCCTTACTTCTCGGGGGAGTTGTGGGAGGTGGCAGGGGTGTCGGGGGTGTTCGCAGGGGTGTTGAGAGTCGGGCCGAGGAGCCAGGAGGCGATCTCGCGGATCGCCCCCTCGCCGCCGCGCGTGGCAGTGACGGCACGCGCTGCGGCACGTACGGAGCCGTGCGCACTCGCGACGGCCACGGGCCAGCCGACGAGGTTGAAGCACGGAAGGTCGTTGACGTCGTTGCCGACGTAGAGCACCCGGTCCGGCGCGACTCCGCGCTCCTCGCACCACTGCTTCAGTGCGAGGTCCTTGCGGTCGATGCCGTGCAGGACGGGGATCTGGAGCTTGCGGCCGCGGGCGGCGACGACCGGGTTCTGCTCGGTGGACAGGATGAGCAGTTCCAGGCCTGCCTTGCGCAGATGCGCGATGCCGAGGCCGTCGCCACGGTGCACGGCGACGGTTTCGTGCCCGTCCGCGTCGATGTACACGCGGTCGTCGGTCTGGGTGCCGTCGAAGTCCAGGACGACGGCGTCGACGTCGTCGCGCGTGGGCAGCGCGGAGGTGTCGAGCAGCGGGGCGAGCGCGCGGGCCCTGGCGAGGTCGTGCGGGTCGTCGACCTCGAGGACGCGGGCGGGGTCGGTACGCACCAGCGCGGTGCGGCCGAAGAAGCGGTGCCCGGCCTCGCGGAAACCGGTGGCGGACATCGCGTACGCGGCTCCCGTCTCCAGGAAGTCCTGCGGCCGGTCCTGGCGGCGCGGCCGGAAGGACTCGTCGTGGTTGACGCCGTGTCCGCAGGCCGGGGCGGCCTCGAGGAGCACGGCCGTGGAGCCGCCGACGCGCTGGGCGCCGATGGCCGCCGTGGCGGGCTGCTCGGCGCCGGAGTCGCAGCCCTGCTCGCGCCAGACGAAGCCGTGGAAGGGGGCCACGGTGACCGCGCTGTCCGCGCCGTCCTCGATGACCGCGGCGGCGACACCCTCGACGTCGGCGCGCGTCAGGAAGGGGCTGGTGCACTGGACGAGCAGGACCACGTCCACGGGCGCGCCGTGCATTGCCTCGTGCGCGTCCATCGCGTGCAGCACCGCCGCCTCGCTGGTGGCGGTGTCTCCGGCGATCGCGGCCGGCCGCAGCACCACTTCGGCGCCCGCGCCGCGCGCCGCCGACGCGATGTCCGGGTCGTCTGTGGAGACCACGACATCGGTGACCAGGCGGGCGGCGAGGCTCTCGCGGACGGCGCGTGCGACGAGCGGCACGCCGCCGACGGGGGCCAGGTTCTTTGCCGGTACGCCCTTGGAGCCGCCACGGGCGGGAATCACGGCGAGAACGGTCATCTGTGCTCCTGAGTACGGGAGTTGAGGGGAGGCGCCCGGGGCGGCGGGGGTCACAGCTCGCCCATCCGGCGGATGACGGGGGCGACGCGCTGCACGCCGTGGCGGTACGCGCCGCGCGCCGCGTTCCGCATGGCGTCGCGCACCACACGCCGTATGCCGGTGGCCTCTGCCTTCGGGGCCGCGCCCGGCCGCGGGGTGCCGTCGGGGGCCAGGTGGTGGCGGGCGAGGATGCCGGGCAGATAGCCGGGCGCGGTGGCGGGCGTGTAGTACGGCGCGATCGGCGGGAGCTCGGGCTGCTCGAGCAGTTCGGCGACGCGCTTGCGGGCGGCGTCGAAGGCCGTTTCGTACGTACCGTCCGCGGCGACGCCCTGCACCGCCAGCCAGTCCGGGTCGGGGGCGGGCCGGTGGCCGCCGTCCAGGCTGTCCCAGGAGGTCAGCAGCCCGGAGCCGAGGAAGTGGTGGTTGCCGAGCGCCTCGCGCACACCCAGGTCGCTGAGGACCGCGGTGGGGATGCGCCGGTGCAGGGACTCCAGGGCGGCCGTCGAGGAGACCGTCACCAGCAGGTCGGTGCGGTCGAGGACCTCGCCCATGTGCCCGTAGACCAGCTTGAAGTTCGGCGGCAGTCCGCCGGGCAGCTTGTCGGCGAGCTTCTGGTACGGCACCTCTTCGAGGTGCGTGGTGTGCTCGCCGGGCTTGGAGCGCAGCTTCAGCAGCACCTCGCGGTGCGGATGGAGCCTGGCGTGCTCGACCAGGCGCCGCAGCAGATAGGTGCGGTGGGCGCGGGACTCGGGCACGGAGGGCTGAGCGGCGAAGACGACGGTGTCGCGGTCGTCCGCGGCCTCGTAGGGCGCGCCGCCGAGGAACGGCAGCGCGGCCTCGGTGACGGACGAGGCGTCGGCGCCCACGCCCTCGTACACCGCGCGGAACCGGTCCGCGTCGTGCCGTGAGTTGGCGAGGACGACGTCCGCGCCGTGCCGCAGCAGCAGGCCGTCGGCGAGCTTCTCGTAGACGACGCCGACATAGCCGGTGACGACGACGGGCCTGCGGGGCAGCGCCAGCGCGGCGAGCCCGTGCAGCATGGCCTGGACGGCGCCGCCGACGAGGGAGAGCACGACCACGTCGTACGGCTCGTCCTTCATCGCCCGCAGGAACTCGTTCCCGGTCACCTCGCGCAGCTCGTCGGCGCGCACTTTGACTTCGGCGAGCTGGCGGGCCGTGGGAGTGGCCCGGCCGCGCAGCAGAAAGCCGCTCAGCTCGATGGAGTCCGGGGCGTCGGCGGGGGCGATACGACGCGCGGTGAGCGCGCCCCATTTCCACCGGGTGTCGGAGTCGGCGAGTACGGCGACCCGTACGGCCTCGCTTGTACTTGATGGCACGCCGAGGACGTTAGAAAGGCATTCCGTTTGACGGCCCAACTCGACCACAACAGCTGGTTAACAGCGCGTCTACGGTTGGCGAAAATGCCCATGAATCAAGCTGGTTAACGGACTCGCCGCCCTGCGTTCACCCGCCATCCCTCCCAGCGACAGAACGAATGCCGGGTCTCGGCCTAACCTCACGCGGGTGGTTAAGCTCTCCGTCATCGTGCCGTTCTACAACGTGCAGACATACGCCCCCGACACCCTGAGAAGCCTCCAGGCGAACGCCCGCGAGGACTTCGAATTCCTGCTTGTCGACGATTGCTCGACAGATGGGACACCGGAGATCCTGGAGCGCGCGGAGCGTGAGGTTCCGGGGGCTCGGCTGATCAGACATGAACAGAACGGCGGCCTCGCCACCGCGCGGAACACCGGCCTCGACGCCGCGAGCGGGGAGTACCTCACCTTCCTCGACGGCGACGACTGGCTGGCGCCCGGCCACTACGAGCGCCTGCTCGCGGCCATCGAGGAGCTCGGCTGCGACTTCGTCCGCACCGACCATGTCCAGTGCACGGCCAGGGCCCGCACGGTCCACCGCGTCCCGGTCGGCCGACGCGGAGAGGTGCTGCGGCCGCGGGACGCGATCCTGCCCGCCGACCGGTCGACCGGCGTCGACTACCCCTTCGCCTGGGCCGGGATGTACCACCGGCGGCTCGCGGAGCGCGGGCTGCTGCATTTCACGCACGGGCTGCGCACCGCCGAGGACCGGCCGTGGATCTGGCGGCTGCACCGCGAGGCCGAGTCTTTTGCCGCGATCAGCCACTTGGGGATCTTCTACCGACGCGGCGTTGCATCATCCCTGACACAAATTGGTGACATTCGCCAGCTTGATTTCATCCGGGCATTCGACCAGGTGCTCGAAGAAACGGCGAAGGATCCGGATTCCGCTCAGCTGTTGCCAAAAGCCGTGCGAACGTACTGTGCCGTCATTTCCCACCACTTGGGATCAGTAGAGAGGTTCGAACCCGCAGTGGCGCGGAAATTGCGTGCAATGAGCGCGGCGGCCCTGAAGCGGATGCCGCAGGACATTCTGAAGGAGGCGCTCGACTCGATGGACGTCGAGCGCGCATCGAGGCTGCGCAGGCTGCGCCGCCGCCCCGCCCCGCTCTCCGGGGAGGCAGCGGCCTGATGCGTACGACCCAGATCTTCTACGCGTCCTCGTTGTACGGGGCCGCCACGCTGGCCGCGGCGATCGACAGCGGCTGCTTCGCGACCGCCGACCGGCGCCTCCTGCTGGTCGCCAACAACGCGGCGACGCCGGAGACTTCGCCTTCCCTGGACACGATGCCCGGCTTCGAGCAGCTGCGCGGCCGCTTCGACGGGGTGCTCTCCTGGAACGAGGCGATCTCCCCTTTTCATCCGGGCGGCTGGGCCCCGCGCTCGGACGACGGCCCGCTGTGGGAGCGGTATCTGCGGATGCTGTGGGACCTCGGTGACGACCGGATCGAGCTGGCCGTCGAGTCCATCCAGGTCAACCCGGCGCTGGCGATCGCGCAGCTCTTCCCGGACGCGACGCTGGATGTGTACGCGGACGGGCTGATGAGCTACGGACCGACCCGCAGCAAGATCGACCCGCTGGTCGGCGAGCGGGTGCGCAGGCTGTTCCACCTGGACCTCGTGCCTGGCCTGAAGCCCTTGCTGCTCGCGGAGTTCGGGGCACAGCCGCAGGTCGTCCCGACGGAGGCGTTCGTCAAGGTCGTCGCCGAACTCTCCGACGCCGTCACGGATGTGGCACCCGGCGCGGGGACTGCGGCGGACGAGGGGACTGCGGCGGGCGACGGCCCGGCCCTGCTGCTCGGCCAGTACCTCGCGGCGCTCGGCATCATCACGCCCGAGGAGGAAGAGGCCCTCCACGTCCGGATGGTGCGGGGCGCGGTCGCGCTCGGCCACCGCCGGATTGTATTCAAGCCGCACCCCACGGCCCCGGCCTCCTGGACGCGCACCCTGGAGCGTGAGGCGGAGAAGCTGGAGGCGGAACTGACCGTCCTGGACCGGCCGTTGATCGCCGAAGTGCTCTACCGTCAGCTGCGGCCCGCACTGGTGGCGGGCTGCTTCTCCACCGCGCTGTTCACGGCGAGCACGTTCTACGGCATCCCGGTGGCCCGGATCGGCACCGAGCCGCTCCTCGACCGGCTCACGCCGTACCAGAACAGCAACCGGATTCCGCTGACGATCGTCGACGCGCTGCTGCCCGATCTGGCGAAGGGCGAATCGGGCGCGCAGAGGGAGGCGGACGAGACGGTGACCGGCCTGCTCAACACGGTCGGCTTCGCGATGCAGTCGCAGCTCAGGCCGGATCTGCGCGCGGCGGCGGAGAGCTATCTCAGGGGCCACCTGGACTCGCACACCTGGCGCTACTTCAAGCGCCGCCGGCTGACGGTGCTCGGTCTGCCGGGCGGGATCCCGGTGCCGCGGAACGCGGCGGTGCGCAGGGTGGTGCGGCGGGCGCGCCGCCTGAAGCGGGTGGCGCTGGGCTGAGGTTTCCCTGGGGCTCCGCCCCAGACCCCGCTCCTCAATCGCCGGAGGGGCTTATTTTCGGGGCTCCGCCCCGGACCCCGCGCCTCAAACTCCCCCAGACTTCGTCCGGGGGACCCCCACGAGGCTTGATTTGCCCGGGCATATCAAGCCCGTCCGGCGATTGAGGACACGCGCGAAGCGCGTACGGGGGTCTGGGGGCTTGCCCCCAGTTCGGGAAGTGGGGGTCCCCCCACGCCCGCCAGGGCGTAGGGGGAGGGTCGGGGACCAGGCCCGCCGCAGGCGCTAGCCCAGCAGCACCGCCCCCACCCCCGCCACCACCGCCGCCAGCCCCACCTCGAACCCCGCATCGCGCCCCGCGAACATCTCCTCGCCCGCCGCCGCGGCCAGCGGGTACTCGGCCAGCCGCTCGGCGCGCGCCGCCAGGTCGTAGCCCTCCGCACCGGTCGCCGGGTCCGGGCCCATGGCCTGTTCCTCGATCACGTAACCGATCGTGTAGCTGTACGCGGTGAGCCAGGCGCGCGCGGCCGCCGCCGGGGTGAACCCCGTCCCGGTGAGCATGCGCAGATTCGCCTCCATCGGGCCCGCGTAGCTCATGTCGGTGAAATGCGTGCCGCTGTAGACCTTCGCGCCGTCGCGGTAGCGCAGCAGGTGCTCGCGCAGCCCTCGCATGGCCGCGGCGAGGCCCTCGCGCCAGTCGGCCGGCGGGGCCGACTCCTGCATGTCCGCCGCCATCCGCCGCAGCATCTCGGTCGCCATCTCGTCGAGCAGCGCCTGTTTGTCCTTGAAGTGCCAGTACAGCGCGGGGGCTTTGACGTCGAGCTCCTTGGCGATGGCGCGCAGCGTCAGCCCTTCGAGGCCCACTTCGTTGAGCAGGCGCAGGGCGGTGCGCGCCACCCGGATCCGGTCGAGTCGTTCCGTAGCCACCTTGACAATTTAACAGCGTTAAGCGCATCCTCCGAACCATGGAACTTAACAGCGTTAAGGAAGCGAAGGACGTGGACGTCCTCGTCGTCGGGGCCGGGCCCACCGGGCTCGCTCTCGCCTGCGATCTGGCCCGCCGCGGCGTGCGTACCCTCGTCGTCGAGCAGTCGGACGCGCTCTTCCTCGGCTCGCGCGGCAAGGGCATCCAGCCGCGCACCATGGAGGTCTTCGACGACCTCGGGGTCGTGGACGCGGTCCTCGCATCCGGCGGCCGGGCCCCGGTCGGCATGAT
Organism: Streptomyces sp. NPDC002868; assembly: GCF_055563295.1. Classification (NCBI taxonomy): domain Bacteria; kingdom Bacillati; phylum Actinomycetota; class Actinomycetes; order Kitasatosporales; family Streptomycetaceae; genus Streptomyces; species Streptomyces sp. NPDC002868. The sequence continues at coordinate 642,763 of NZ_JBVHDR010000002.1, forward strand.
CTGGCAGGACGGCGCCAGGCAGGGCGAGCACGACATGTTCGAGCGGCCCGCGCCCTCGGAGGCCGAACCGTATACAGAACCCTGGCTGCTCCCGCAGTGGCGCACCCAGCAGATCCTGCACGCGCGCCTGACGGAGCTGGGCGGCAGCGTCGCCTTCTGCGCCGCCCTGACCGGGATCAGGCAGGACGCGCACACAGTGACGGCCCGGCTCTCGACAGGGGAGGTCCACGCGTCGTACGCGGTCGCCGCCGACGGCGGCCGCAGCACCGTGCGCCGGGCTCTCGGCATCCCGATGACCGGCGAGGACGTCGACCCGGCGCCGATGCTCGTCGCCGACGTCCGCATCCCGTCGCTGGACCGTCTGAGCTGGCACATCTTCCCCGGCGACGGCACCGGCCACCTCGCCGTCTGCCCCCTGCCGGGCACCGACGACTTCCAGCTCATCGGCCAGTTCACCGAAGGCGAGCCCGACACCTCGCCCGCGGGGATACGGGCGCTGGTCGCCGCCCGCAGCCATCTGGCCTCGGACGAGGTCACCGAGGTGCTGTGGACATCGGACTTCCGGCCGCGCGCCGCCATGGCCGACCGCTTCCGCGAGGGGCGTGTGTTCCTCGCGGGCGACGCCGCGCACATCCACTCCCCCGCCGGCGGGCAGGGCCTCAACACCAGCGTCCAGGACGCGTACAACCTCGGTTGGAAGCTGGGCCAGGTGCTGCGCCACGGCGCGCCCGAGGCGCTGCTCGACACCTACGAACAGGAGCGGCTGCCCGTCGCCGCACAGATGCTGGGCCTGTCCACCCGCATCCACCGCGGCGAGGAGCAGCGCGGCGCGGCCACCATGCAGCTCGGCCTGGGCTACCGCGGCGGCCCGCTCGCTTCAGGAGGCACCGTCGCCGACGGCGCACTGGAGGCGGGCGACCGCGCCCCGGACGGCCCGCTGCCCGGCGGGACCCGGCTGTTCGACCTCTTCCGCGGCCCGCACTTCACGCTGCTCGCGATCGGCACGGACGCGGAACTTCCGCCGCTGGACGGCCAGTTGGTGCACGTACACCGCATCGACGCCTACGAGCCGTACGGAAAGGGGCTCTTCCTGGTCAGGCCCGACGGCCATGTCGGCTGGGCGGGCGAGTCCGCGGCGGGGCTGACCGAGTGGCTGGAGCGGGTCAGGAGCTGCTGAGCGAGAGCTTCACCGCGAAGCCGAGGAACAGCGCGCCGGCCGCCGACGTCGCTCCCGCCGACAGGCGCTTGCGGCGGCGGAACGCAGCCGCAAGGTGGGTGCCGGTGAAGATCAGCAGGGTCAGATAGAGGAAGCTCGCCAGCTGCGCGAGCACGCCGAGCACCACGAAGGACAGCGCGGGATAGGCGTAGCCCGGATCGACGAACTGCACGAAGAAGGCGATGAAGAAGAGGATCGCCTTCGGGTTGAACAGGCTGATCACAAAGGCCCTGCGGAAGGGCCGCTCGGCCGCGGAAGCACCGTCCGCGGCCGGCTCCTCGATCGTCCGCTCGCGCCGGGTGCGCCACATCGACCAGGCCGCGCGCAGCATCCCGATCGCCAGCCAGGTCAGATAGCCGGCGCCCGCGAACTTCACGATCCCGAAGAGCACGGCGTTGGCCTGGAGCAGCGAGGCGACGCCCGCCGCGGACAGCACCATCAGCACGGTGTCGCCGCACCACACACCGGCGGCGGCCGTATAGCCCGTGCGCACACCACGGCGTGCGGCGACCGAGACCACGTACAGGGAGTTCGGCCCCGGCAGCAGAATGATCAGGACAAGGCCTACGAGATAGGTCGGCAGATCGGTAACACCCAGCATGAGGCGGAGTGTCGCACGTGGGTACGACACTCCGCCTTTGCGTTCCGTATCGCGGAATGAGGCGTGCCGGATCCGCTCAGAACGCATCCGTGGGGACGTAGGTGCCCCACACCGCGCGCAGCGCGTCGCACACCTCGCCCACCGTCGCCCGCGCCTTCAGCGCGTCCTTCATCGGGTAAAGGACGTTGCCCGTGCCCTCCGCGGCCTTCCGCAGCGCGGCCAGCGCCGTATCAACCGCCTGCTGGTCGCGCTCCGCCCGCAGCTTCGCAAGCCGTTCCGCCTGCTGCGCCTCGATCGCCGGGTCGACGCGCAGCGGCTCGTACGGCTCCTCGGCATCCAGCGTGAAGCGGTTGACGCCGACGACGACGCGCTCGCCGCTGTCGGTCTCCTGCGCGATGCGGTAGGCGCTGTGCTCGATCTCGTTCTTCTGGAAGCCGTGCTCGATCGCGCTGACCGCGCCGCCCAGGTCCTCGACCCGCTGCATCAGCGCCAGCGCCGCCGCCTCCACGTCGTCCGTCATCTTCTCCACGACATACGAGCCGGCGAACGGGTCGACGGTCGCGGTCACATCCGTCTCGTACGCGAGGACCTGCTGCGTACGCAGGGCGAGCCGGGCCGACTTGTCCGTCGGGAGCGCGATCGCCTCGTCGAAGGAGTTGGTGTGCAGCGACTGCGTGCCGCCGAGCACGGCCGCGAGCCCCTGGACGGCCACCCGCACCAGGTTCACCTCGGGCTGCTGCGCGGTCAGCTGCACACCGGCGGTCTGTGTGTGGAAGCGCAGCATCAGCGACTTGGGGTTCTTCGCGCCGAACTCCTCGCGCATCACCTTCGCCCAGATCCTGCGCGCGGCACGGAACTTGGCGACCTCCTCCAGGATCGTCGTACGGGCGACGAAGAAGAACGACAGGCGCGGCGCGAAGTCGTCCACGTCCATACCCGCGGCCACGGCCGTACGGACGTACTCAATGCCGTCCGCGAGCGTGAACGCGATCTCCTGCGCGGGCGAGGCCCCGGCCTCCGCCATGTGATAGCCGGAGATCGAGATGGTGTTCCACTTCGGGATCTCGGCCTTGCAGTACTTGAAGATGTCGGCGATCAGCCGCAGCGAGGGCTTGGGCGGGAAGATGTACGTGCCGCGGGCGATGTACTCCTTGAGCACATCGTTCTGGATGGTGCCGGTGATCTTGTCCGCGGGGACGCCCTGCTCCTCGCCGACGAGTTGGTACAGCAGCAGGAGCAGCGCGGCCGGCGCGTTGATCGTCATCGACGTGGAGACCTTGTCCAGCGGGATCCCGTCGAACAGCACCCGCATGTCGTCGAGCGAGTCGATGGCGACACCGACCTTGCCGACCTCGCCGTGCGCGATGGCCGCGTCCGAGTCGTGCCCCATCTGCGTCGGCAGGTCGAAGGCGACGGACAGGCCCATGGTGCCGTGGGCGATGAGGTCCTTGTAGCGGGCGTTGGACTCGACGGCGGTGCCGAAGCCCGCGTACTGGCGCATCGTCCAGGGACGGCCGGTGTACATCGTCGGGTAGACGCCGCGGGTGAAGGGGTACGAGCCGGGCTCGCCCAGCTTCTCGGCCGGGTCCCACCCCTCCAGTGCGTCCGGCCCGTAGACCGGTTCGATGGGCAGTCCCGACTCGGACTCGCGCGCCATGATGTGTGCCTCCACTGAAGCTACTCGCTGGTAACCGACTCTCGCGACGGACTGTAGCGGCGGGCCCGGTACGGGTGGAGGGCCACGCGCTGGGACCTTCCTCACAGCTTCTTCCCCATAATGCGCGGGATTGCGCAACCGGGCAGAGCGGGAATCTGTCTCATGAGGCACAGGAAATACAGGGGGGACGTACATGCTTCGGAAAGCCGTCATACATAGAGCTGTCATACGCAGAGCTGTCATACGCAGAACCGTCATACGCAGAACGCTCGCCGCGGCCGCCGTACTGGCCGTGACCACCGGTTGTATGGCGCAGGCGGCCGTCGGCCGGCCGGCGGCCGACGCAAAGCCGGGCAGCACCGCGCCCGCGCCGGGCGACACATCGACGCCGACGCCTTCCGCGTCTGACCCGGGCACGCCGTCGGCGAAGCCGAGCGAGTCCGCCACGACCGCGAAGCCCGAGGTCCTGATGGCGAGCGGCTCGAAGAGCGAGCGGGTGCGCGAGCTGCAGGCCAGGCTGGCTCAGATCGGCTGGTTCGACGACACCCCGACCGGCACGTACGGTCCGCTGACGGTTGCGTCCGTCAAGGGCTTCCAGGGCAAGCGCGGGCTGCCGACGACGGGCGACACGGACGCCGTGACCTGGCAGAAGCTGCTCGCCATGACGAAGAAGCCGACGCGCGACGAGCTGAACGGCAGGACCGTCAACAAGCCGTCGGCGAAGCTGGACCCGCGCTGCAAGACGGGCCGGGTGATGTGCATCAGCAAGACCACCCGCACGCTCTCCTGGGTGATCGACGGCAAGGTGCAGTCGACGATGGACGTGCGCTTCGGCTCGCAGTACACGCCGACGCGTGAGGGCGCCTTCAGCGTCTTCCAGAAGTCACGGCACCACGTCTCGTCGATCTACCACACGCCCATGCCGTACGCGATGTTCTTCAGCGGCGGCCAGGCGGTGCACTACTCGGCGGACTTCGCGGCGCGGGGCTACAACGGCGCGTCGCACGGCTGCGTCAATGTCCGGAACGAGGGGAAGCTCGCCTCGCTCTTCTCGCAGGTCCGCAACGGTGACCGCGTGGTCATCTATTGGTGAGCGCGAGGGGTGAATGTGGCGCGGGCAGGACCGGGGGAACGTGTCCCGCCCGCGCCGTTTGCGCCGAGCCGTAGGTACGGGGGGAACCCCGGCTCTGGCGCAGCCGATGACCAGTCGGCTCACTCTCTACTGCGCCGTGGCTTCAAAAAACGTCACACCTGGACGGCCGAAAATCGTCACTGCCGGGAAATCGCAGGTCAGAAGCCGTTAAGGGCAACGCCGGACGTAGGCAGGGATGCACTTTCGGACGGCAGGGGCGCGGGCTCCGCGGGCAGTGGCGTCCAGGAGACGGGCGGCAGGGAAGCGCCGCCCGAGTGGCTCTCCAAGGCGGGGGCGCCGTGGCCCTTCCCGTCGTCGTCACCGCTGTCGCCGCTGTCGTCGTCGCCGCCACCGCTGTCGCCGCCACCGTCGCTCTGGCCGCTGTCCTTGGTGTCACCGCCGAGCAGCTGGTCGCAGAAGCGCTCCACCCGGCCCGCCCCCTTGGCCGCCTCCTCGAGCTGCCGCTTGCGGTCGGGGGCGATGTGGCCACTGCGGTAGTCGCGACAGGCCTCGACCGACTTGCGGTACGACTCGGCGTTCCGGTCGGGGGACTTGTCGTCCGGGTCGCCCTGCCGCTTGCCCGAGCCGCCGTCCGCGCCGCTTGACGGGGCCGGCTGCTCGCCGCCCTCACTCGCCGGGGGTGACACCGGCGGCGTACTGGGCGAGCCCGAGATCGGCGGGGGTGCGACTGTTCCCCCGCCGGTCTGCGACTCGGAGACCAGCGGCCCCGGGGTCGCGGCGGCCGAGACGGAGGACGCGGGCAGCGGATCGCCGCCGAAGGGCGACCGCAGGAAGCCCGTGCTCGCGGCGACGGCGACGCCGCCGAGCGCGCAGCCGGCCACCGCGGCGACAAGCCCGAAGCGCACCGGGCGGGCGAAGATCGTGCGGGGTGCGCGGTGCGTGGAAGCGGGGCGCGTGGAAGGGGCGAGACGTACGGCCCCGAGCATGTCCCCCGCGGGCACGTCGGCGTCCGCCCTGGACTTCCGGAAGGCGGCCAATGCGGCCGCCTCGCCGGGCATTTCACCGCCGTCCAAGTAGCCGGAGTGGCTGGGTCTGCCCATTCCGTACAGCTCGCGGGACAGTCGCGCGGCCTGGATACGGGCGTGTTCGTCGGCAGCCTCGACCGGTTCACCGCGCAGCAGTCGCTCCGCCGCGTCCCTGTCAAGCCACTCGTACCGCTCGTCGGCCATCACATGTCCTTCTGCGTCCGCAGGCGTGAATGCGTCACACCGGCGGGTGCCGTCGCGCCCGGTCGGGGGCCGCGCTGCGGCGGTACGCCGTTCAGATCCGCGCGGTCGGCACCAGGGTGTACGTGGTCCGCTTCGCCGCCGTCCGCGCTGAGGGCCGGCGCGGTGTCCTCGCTGAGGGTCGGGGCGGCTTCCTCGCCCAGCAGCTCGGCCAGCCTCTTCAGCCCGCGGTGCGCAGCGGTGCGTACCGCGCCGGGCCGCTTGCCCAGCGTCTTGGCCGCGCTCTTCGCGTCGAGGCCGACCACGACGCGCAGGACGACGGCCTCGGCCTGGTCCTGCGGCAGCTGGGCGATGAGGGCCATCGTGTTGCCGGTGGCGAGAGCCTCCATGGCCTCGTCCGCGGTGTCCGAGTCGGCGGCCTTGCCGGTGAGCTCGGTCTCGTCGCCCCCGACGGCGGGGCGACGGCCGCGCATGCGTATGTGGTCGAGGGCGCGGTTGCGGGCGATCCGTGCGGCCCAGCCGCGGAAGCGGTCCGCGTCGCCGCTGAACCGGTCGAGGTCGCGGGCGATCTGCAGCCAGGCCTCGGACGCGACGTCCTCGGCGTCCGGTTCGCCTACCAGAGTGCGTACATAGCCGAGCAGCCGCGGGTGCACGGCGCGGTACACAGTACGGAAGGCGCTCTCGTCCCCGTCCTGTGCCGCGAGCACCGCGGCGGTCAACTCCGCGTCGTCCCCCAGCACTACCCCAACCTGTCCTGAATTCGCAGCTGGTCACCACTGCCGCGCCGCCCTGCGCGAATCAGCACGCTACGTCCTTGCAGGGGGCCACGTCCATAATTTGTACAACCAGCAACGACGTGCCGACACAGCGGGGTGTGACAGAAACCGCACGCTCGGCGCTGAGAGAAGTACGGGGCGGCTCTGCCGCCCCGGCGAACGACGACCGGGGCCTCTCCTGTGGGGGGTGGCGGCCCCGGTCGTCCTTCTACGTCCGGGGCCGCTCCGTCTGCGTCCGGGGCTACTCCGTCAGCAGCACACGACCGGTGGGGCATCCGGCGCGGCGGCCTTGCGCGCCCGCCCGTGCAGCAGCAGATAGAAGCGCTGCATCGACTCCTCCGGGCCGCCCAGCTCGAAGCGGTTGACCACCTTGCCGAGCGGATTCCACACGCGCCCGTCGGGCATCCGGATCCCCACCGGCTGGCCGAACAGCTCCCGCTGCTCCGGGTCCAAGTCCACCCACCGGGCCCCGGCCCGCCGGACGATGACCTCTCCCGCGTACGCCCCGAGGCCCTGGAGGAGCCCGGCGACCCGCCCGATCTCCGGACGGCCGCGCCGTACCCCGTCCACCATGAAGTCGACGATCCGCAGACTGGCGACGGAGTAGTCGAGCGGCAGCCGGCTGCGCGCCGTCAGCCGGTCGACGACCCCGGCGGCATAGACGCGCATCTCGGCAGCACCGGGCAGCACTCCAAAGTCCGTATCCATGCCAGACCCAGCGGCATGTACATGAAGAACATCACGCCAAGCGGAAGTGTTCGTTCTCACGCATGAGTTCAGGCCACCCGTACAACCATTTTCACGGCTCAGGCGTCTTCCGCCCACACCATTCACACCATTCACGCCAACGTGCCAGGATGCGCCCCATGACACCGGCCTCATACGTCACCGCCTTCGCGGAACTATTCGGCCAACCCCCGGCCGCCGCCGCCCCGGCTCCCGTCCCCGTCGACTGGGACACCGTCGAGTCCTGGCTCGGACTGCGACTGCCCGCCGACTACAAAGCGATCGCCTCCGCTTACGGGCCGCTGGACATCGGGGAGTTCCTCTGGCTGCACATACCGTGCGCCCGGGAGGGCTGGTTCGAGTACGGCAGCTGGCTGGAGGGCGCACGACGGGAGGCGCCCGAGGGACTGCTCCCGTGGGGCGAGACCCGGATGTGCGACCTTCTGTACTGGGACACCACGGCGTCCGACGATCCCGACGAGTGGCCGGTCGTCACCTTCCACAAGGACGGGGCTCGCGCGGGCGCGGACCCCTGGCACCGCTACAGCACTCCGCTGCTGCCCACCCTGACCACGCTCATCGGCGAGGGCCTCCGGCCGAGCGCGAGCCGCACGGCCTTCCTGACCGAAGTCGACCCCGGCCCGTGGACCCCGCCGGTCCCGCGCCCGGCACCGACCCCGCAGCAGCGCGCCGCGCTCACCGAGGGCACGGGCTTGGCGGCACTGACCGCACTCGTACCGCCGCCGCGGAAGCCGTTTCTCGGAGACGGCACATGGGAGTGGCTGTACGAGCACCTCGGCACGCGGCTTCCGGCGGAGTACGTGACCCTGATGGAGACGTACGGAGGCGGCTGCTGGACGAACTGGCTCAGAGTCAGCGCCCCTCTGAGCACCGGCGAGCACGGACTTGCCGAGGAGGTCAGGTGGGTCTGCGACGCCTACCGTGGACTGCGCGCCGAACACCCGCAGTTCCAGCCGCTGGCGGTCTGGCCGGAGCCGGGCGGCTTCCTCCCGTTCGCCGACTCCATCGACGGCGACCGACTGGGCTGGCTCACCGAGGGCCCCACACCGGACGACTGGCCGCTGATCGTCTACCCACGCCACGCCGAACAGGGCCCGCCGCTGACCGGCACGCTCACCGACACCCTGCTTGAGTGGCTGCGCGGCCGGTTCGCCACGGAAGGCCTGCCGAGTCTCGGCCGGGTGAAGGACCCGCTGGACCACATCGACTTCGAGCCATTGGTCGACGTTGAGTAGCCGTGAGGGAACTCCTCTCCCCGCTCAATTCACCCCTGCGGGAAGCTCGATGTCCTCGTCGAACACTCCCCCGCTCTCCTCGTTCACATCCTGGCCATAAGTGATGTCCTGTCCCCCGTAGGGGATCAGAAAACCGAAACGCAACCGGTGGGATTCGACTCTGTACGTTTCGGGGTCGAGGATCAGCGTCTCCTCCAGCTGGGACAGGGTGAGTTGGTCCTCGGTCGCTGAAACCCCGGCCTTCTGAAGTTGCTTCAGGGTCGGCTTCAGCTCGCGTACAGCCTTCTCGGCAAAGGACCGGTCCCGCACCTCCGACAACTTCCGTGAGCCAGAGCGGACTTGGAGTCGAACCTTCCCTCCCTCCTTGGTCAGCGTGACGTCATCCCCCGACTCTTGTAGGTACTTCCTGAACTCCCCTATGGCAGCCACAGGGTCTTCCACTTTGTTCTTCATGTCCGGGTCGGAGACGGGGCCGCGCTTCCAGGTGTCCCCTCCCTCTTTGACGTACTGCGTACCACCGATCACAAAGATCTCTTCAGGCTTACGCTTCCCCTTACTGATGACGGACCCTGAGGAATGGAAAGCCTCAGGGGCCTGGGTCCGCCTTACGGTGGCTTCGTAAGAAGCGGCACTCGTCTGCCCCTGAAAGACGAGAGTCTCACTGCCCTTCACCGCGAACGTCCAGCCGCCCTGGGCCGCCATCGCCTCTTCCGCTCGGCCAAGAAAGTCCGCTGCGGTGACCGGCTTCGCAGGCTCCGTTGTCTTTACTCCGGGGCTCGTGGACTCAGCCGACACGACCGACTCCGTCGGCTCCCCTTCCGCAGAGCAACCGATCAACGAAACGGAGAGCGGGATGATCAGCGCGGCAAGTCTGTAGTTCACTCGCATGTTCACGCTCCTTCGGCCGGCGGGTCAGCCGATGGCGATGCGCGGGTGCGCGCCGGGCTTGATCCAGCCCATGATCCGGTCCATGGTGGCGCGCGGCACCGATACGCAACCCGCGGTCGCCCCCTTGCCGTTGACGTGCAGGAAGATCCCGGCTCCGCGGCCCGGCGTGGCCGGCCAGCGGTTGAAGTTGATGACCAGGGCCTTGGCGTACTGCGTCGGGTAGTTGATGAGGTGCTCACTGCCCCGCTCGCCGCTCTCGGTGAGCGGGAAGTCGGCCCCGGCCTCGGTGTGCATCTGGTTGTAGAACTTCGACTCGGGGTCCTGGACCCACCAGTGGCTGGAGTTGACCCGCGTGTACGGCATGCTCGTGCCGCTGGACTCAACGCCGAAGCCCTCGGTGATGGTGTAGGTGCCCGACGGCGTGGTGTAGGTGCTCTGCCTGCGGGTGGCGCCATCGACAACGCCGTTCGATCCGACCCGGCCGCTGTCGGAGATGACCGACTTCCAGCCGGACGAACCCTTGGCCCAGGCCGTCACCTTGGCGTACGAGCCGCTCGCCTTCACGGTGATGACCTGGGTGGCGTTGCCCACGTTGACCGGAACGGGGAAGTTCGGCGCTGCGGGCGCGGCGGAGGACTGCCCCTTCTCCGCACCGCCGGCCGCCGCGGCGCGGGAGCCGCTGGAGGATGGCGACGCGCTCCCGGACGGCGACGCGGACGCAGAGGCGGAGGGGGAAGCAGAAGCGGAAGGGGAGCTGCTCGGAGAGGCGGGCGAGGTGGACACGTCCGGCGTCGCCGCGCTCTCGGCACTGGCTGCGACATCTGCGGCCGGGGCAGTCTCGCCTTGGCCTCCGCACGCCGACACCAGGAATACCGCGCCGGTGGCAGCCAGTGCGGCGGAGAACCTACGGGACGAGGGCAGCACGATGTAATCCTTCGGTTGCTGGTGACGACCGGCCGAGCCCGGCGCGGGGAAATGAGGCCGGTTATATACCAGGTCGACGCCCGGATGCGACCCCAGCGACCTTTCGGACTAATCCCATGAAATCGTCGGCGAAGTGTCCGAATTCCCCCTTCTGTTTTCCCGCGTCGGCAACGGCCCCGACGACGTGGTCGTTGCGACCGCAGACCAGCACGGTCCACGACACGACGTCCGAGCCGTTACTCCGGTAGAAGCCGTCTCGGGCAGGCGGGAAAGTCAGTCAGGTCATCGCCAGCCGGCGCAGACCGTGGCCGGGATCGGGCCCCTTCCAGCTCTCGGGTAAATCAGCGCAGCCTGATGGTCACGCTCACACAGCGAATTCTGGGGCGGACAGCCAACGATCAACTGTAAACGCGCTTGGCCACGGCGCTGCCGCTCACCGAAGCCTCCAGATAGAACTTCTTCATCGCTTCAAGATGACCCACCAGCGCATCGGTCATCCAGTCCGGGGCTCCCCCGACGACGCGAAGCTTGCCCTTGTTCTGACGTACCAGTGCATCGCTGTCCGCGTCCTCAAGGAAATCAGCCGCCATCCGAACCAACTCGGGTTTCAGAACCAGAAGTTCGACCTGCTCCCCCAGAATCGCGATGTGCTCCCCTCCGAGGACGGGCAACGACTCGGCTCCGGTAGCCGGAAAATCCTCACCGGTGAGGAGCACGTTGACCATTTGCCAGTCCTCACCCAGATTGCACAGAATTCCGCAGTCCAGTTCCGTCTTGAACCTTCTGTCCTTCAAGGTCTTCGAGAACTGCTTCTCCAGATGACGCGCCCCCTTCGCCACATCATGGGTAGAAACTCTCCGCATCCGCAATGACATACCCACGGCAGACTCCCATGTCGCCGACATCCACTGGAACGTGACGCCGGACCACGTCCGCTGGGCTTGATCACTCCGGGTCCGCATAGGAAGAGTAGTTCGGCGTCGGCGAATACCGGACGATGCTGAATGGTTTGAAATCGGCATCCGTCAGCATCCGGTACACGAACTCCGAAACACGCATCTCGTATCGGTGCCACTCCTCGGTGTAGTCCGTCCTCGCGATGATAGGCCAGTTCTCCGGGGCACCGTCATCAGCCAGCCAGAAATACTCGTAACCTTCCGCGGCCGCCCCCGCCCAGCGAATAAGACCGCCACACCCTCGCTCGAAGATCCGGTACGGCGCGTAGACCTCCGCGGAGTCGGGGAATCGTTCAATGGCCCGGTGCAGCCCGCGCAGACTGTCGACGACTTCGAGATGGCTTCCGCCCTTCGAGGAGTACAGGTACAGAAACCCGTTGAACTCGCCGCGCCCGAATACCTCGCACAGCTGCTTGAAGTCGGCGGGGAGCGGTGTGCCCAGCTCCGACTCCACCTCGCCCCAGTACACCCGAACCTGTTCCGACTGACGGCCGACCGCATCAAGGATGTGCTCAACCCACACCATGTGCACACTGCTCCAAGTATTACGGCCGCGCGCCGCCGGACTCTTGAGGGCGCTTCAGCTCTCCCAGCCCGCTCACCGGACGAATTCGGGCATCTCCTCAGTGAATCGCCGTACCGCAGGCTGAGAAGCCTCCTTGATTCTTTCCATAGTCTCGCGCCGGCCTGCGCCTCTATCCAAAATGTCCAGTACTTCGCGCTGCGCGGTGGCCCCAGAACGGTTGTACCGCCGCTCGTAGAACGACACCGGCCCGGCCCGGTCCATCAGGAAGACACGTGCGCGACGAACGAAGACCACGCGGCAGGGGACGTGACGTTGTCCCCCGACAGTTCGCACCAGACGGTCTTGCTGCCGGGCCCCTGCTCCACACCCCACCGCAGGGTCAGGGCATCGAGCAGCGCAAGACCGCGGCCGGTCTCGTCATCGTCGGCGGCCTTGCACAGGACAGGCAGGGCCCGGGGGTCGGGGTCGGTGACCTCCAGCCGCGTACGGCCCGGCTCACGGGCCACACGGACGGTCACAGGGACGCCTTCGCCGAGGTGGCGGATCACGTTGGTGACGAGTTCGCTCGCGCAGAGCTGGAGGTCGGCGCAGGGACCGCCCATGTGCGCGCGGAGGGCGCGGCGGACCTCGGGCACGGCCTTGGGGGTGGCGAGCAGTTCCAGCGTGAGCGGTGGTCGCATCAGGCAACCCCCTTGCGCAGGGCGGCGACCAGGGCGCGGGCGGTGAGCAGGTTGCAGTTGCCCAGCGCGATGAGGGGCCCGGTCGGGTAGCGGGCGGTGAGAGTCGGCAGGTCGACGCCGAGGGACGGCAGCTTGATGCCGTGGGCGGCGAGGGCGGACCGCAGCTCCTCGGCGCAGTCCTGGACGTCAGGGTGGTCGTGCATGGGGGTCACACCTTTCAGTGCGCTCTGTGACGAACTGCTCACACCCTGACGCAGAGCCGCGTACCGTGAAAGAGGTTCGGGCTCCCGGCCCTGAACTGCACGTATGCGACGTGGAGTTGGTACGGGCACGGGAATCGCCGGGACTCGGGCGGACACGCTGTGAAACAGGCGGTAGCGGCACCAAGGGCGGTGGGCGATGGGACAGCGCAAGGACATCGACGGGTCGGCGAGCGTCCCCACCTTCTACGGCAAGGAGTTGCGCTGGAAACGGGAGGCGGTCGGGCTCACCCTCCAGCAGCTGGTCGAGGGCAGCTTCTACGGCCCCAGCCACCTCAGCGAGATCGAACGCGGCGAGCGCCGCATGCCGGCGGAACTGGCGGAGCACGTGGACAAGGCGCTCGGCACGGACGGCTTCTTCAAGCGCCGCTGCGAGGACGTAAGGAAGGCGAAGAGACGAGGCCACGCCAGTTACTTCGAGCGCGTGCTGGAGGCGGAGAAGCACGCGGAGACCATCGAGGAGTGGTGCCCGACGCTGATTCCGGGCCTGTTACAGACGGATGCGTACGCGCGGGCGGTCGTACGGTCGGCGCACCCGCTGGCTCCGGACGACGAAGTGGAGGAGAAGGTCAGCGCCCGCATGGCGCGGGCCCGCCTCTTCGAGCAGGACCACAGGACCCCCGAGTACTGGGCGATCCTGCCTGAGTCGCTGCTGCGCCAGCCAATCCTTCCGCCGGAGCAGACGGTCGAACAGCTGGAGCGGATCGCGGCATTGGCGAGGCGCCGCCGGATCGTTCCACAGGTCCTTCCGTGGAACTGCGGGCCGCACCCCCTCATGCTCGGCACGGCAAAGATCATGACCTTCCCGGATGCCCCGCCCCTGGTCTACACAGAGGCGCAGTACAGCGGTGACACCATCGACGATCCGGCCCTCGTGAAGCAGTACCGCAAGGCATACGATCGGCTCAGGGCCGCCGCACTGCCGCCGGAGGCGTCCCTCGCCCTGATCGATCAAGCGGCTGAGGATGACCGAAATGGCAAGCAACGGGATTGACTTGAGCATCGCCGTCTGGCGCAAGAGCAGCCACAGCAACGGCGACGGCGGGGACTGCGTCGAGGTAGCCGAGGCCTTCCCCGGTGCCGCCCGCTGGCGCAAGAGCAGTCACAGCAACGGCACCGGCGGAGACTGCGTCGAGGTCGCCGACGGCCTCGCGGGCATCGTCCCTGTCCGCGACTCCAAGCTCCCCCACGGCCCGGTCCTCACCATCATGACCCCGGCCTGGACGTCCTTCGTCACGTCCCTCAAGGAGGGCCGTCTGCGCGCCCGTCACGGAATGCGCGACCCCGCCCGGATATGGCCGAACCGGGATCAGAACAGTGAGTTGTTGCCCCGCAGCCGGCGTTGCAGGAACGTGGCAAAGGTCTGGTCCACCAGGCAGGTGAGCGCGGAGCCGTCCGGCTCGATGTAGGCGACGCGCCAGTCCTGTGGAGCGCCCTTGCCGGTGAGCCAACCGGCCGCTCGGCCCTCCACCTCTCCCCACTGCAGGAACAGCCGGTCCTGGTCCAGCCACCGCAGGGCCGGGGCCGCCGGGCTCGCCAAGCCGTCCGCGGCGGGTGAGCCGTCCCGCACGACGGGAAACACCCGCACTCCGGCGATGACCCCGCCGGGAAATTCCTTCATGACCGCCAGGTAGTCCTCCGGGAGCGCGTCGAACGACTCGCTCACGGCGCGGTCCAGAAGCTCTTCTGCGTACTGCCGGATGCCCGGGACACCTATGCTCCGCACCATCGTGACAATTTCTTCCACCGCCCCGATGTCCCGGTTCGCCAGCGTCGTGGCCGTCTCACGAATGTCTTCGTAGACATTCCAGAACGTGCCCGACTCGTACTCTTCCATGGTCTCGAACGCAGGAATTCCCTCCGGGCGCGCCATGAGGACCCTTGCGGTGAATTCTGCTGCGGAGAAAGGAAGGTCCAGCCACACCTGGAAATCGGATTCGGTGAGGACGGTCGTCCAGTTCGCGGTGTCCGGGGCGGTGGTGTCCCACAGCAGCACACCGTCACGGGCGGTGCGGCCCCACGGCACCATTCCGCCGGGGTTCGGGAAGAAAGGCAGTGGAAGCTCGTGACCGCGGGTGCGCAGGGACGCCTCCATACTCGCGATGCGCGGCGCGGCGTCCTCGGTGAAGTCCTCCAGGGAACGCACGGCAAAACGGGGCCGCGTGAGGACCACGGAGCCCGCGATATCCCCCTTCTGCACTGCTTGGACCAGCAGTTCGAAATCCTCGGGGATCACCTGCCCGCCCCCGTACCCGCTCTCCTTTGACCGCTCCTCACTGCCGCTCTCCTGTGACGGAACCGGGGCATCGAGACCAAGTAGCCGAACGACATCGAGATGATTCATGTTTTCCTCCCTGAACCTCGGCCCGAATCCGGGCCTCCCCCCTCGGCGAGGACCGGTCCCCGCCGAGTCCGACAACGACATCGGCGCGGGTCGTAGTTGTACGTGGAGGCGACACCGCCCGCCGCCGTCTTCAGGAGACGGTTGCGGTCGTACGTCGACGTGGAGGCCGGCCCTGAACGCAGCCACCGGCCGGGCGGCTGCGTGCCGCGCCGCCCCGTGGTGGGCCGGGTTTGCGGTCACGCGAACAGGCGTCGCCTGGGTCAGGTCAGGTGGATCTTGAGCTCTCGGTCCGCGTGCCCCACCACGATCCCGGTGATCGATTCGCCCACCTCGGGCCAGATCACCACCGAATCATCGGCGGCGTCCTTGCGCATCCCGGCGACATCCGCGACGACACCGTACTGCCGCACTCCTTCGACGGAAACGAAGATGCCGAAGGAGGCGATGCTCTCCACGGTGCCAGTCAGCGTCGATCCGATCGGAAACTGCCGCTCGGTGGCTGCCCACGCGTCATTCGTCACTTGTGCTCCTCCTGCCGTAGGAGTCCGGCCGGGGAACATGGCACTCGCGATTGCCACTTCCACCTCAGGCCCCCTCGTCATCGTGCTCGCATCTCGTGGACAACGGCCCGCCGGGCAGGCCGGCGGGCCGTCGCTATGGGTTCGGGTCAGTCGATCGGCTGGAAGAAGGGCCCTTCGGGAGCGAAGTTGCGCGAGCCTCCACGGCGGGCGGCAGACCGCCCCGACCCACCGTCCCGCGAAACGGCTCGGCAGAGCCAGCCTCTTCGAACGATTGCCACTGGGTCCACCGGACATCCGTCCGGTGGACCCAGTGTTCTGCACTATTCAACCGCTAGCTCGACCGGCTCCAGTCCGCTGCCTGCTCTCGTGCCCAGGCAATGAACTCGTCAGCCACCGGATAGTCAGTCTCGACCTCGTCGAGCAACGGCTCCAACGCGGCCGGTGCGACCCGGTCCACGTTCAGGAGCACCTGCGCCCATCCGGGGGGACGCCGATGGCGGAGTCCGGCGGAGCGCTGCTTCATCTCGGCGAGCAGGACATCGCGGTCCAGGAACCGGCGCATCTGCGGGAACGTGAGATCACGCAGTATCCGGGTCAGTTCCTCGGCGCACACAACTGGATCGATGTCCGGGCTGTACGCCCACAGGCCCGTGACGTCCATGCCTCCCTGCGGCTCGAGTGCGACTGCGTCCGGGGGACTCAGCTGCCACTGCAGCATGCCCGAACCCGAGCTCGGAAGCTGGTCCTTGGCCTGCTGCCAGTGCTGCCGATGAACCCACGCGCGTTCGGGTAGCGGAACGATCGACACCCGCGCGAAGAAAGTCTCCCGCTGCGGATCGACGCGGTGCGTCTGAAGCTCCAGCACCGCGCAGTCCCCGCGCTCCCCGAACAGCCGGAACTGTTTGCCGTCCGGTACGAGTCCTGCCTCCTTGGCCACGGGGACGACATGACGACGGCACCAGGCGCTCTGCGAGATCATCGTTCTCCTTTCGCTGTCGCCATCATGCTGCCAATTCGAACATGGCCGCCGTGACACCCACCGTAACCGCGGTTCCGGTCGCCACGGCGCCCCCTTCCAAGGCCACCGGAAGAGCAAGGACAGCCACCGGAACGAGCAACGGCCAGTGGTTCACACCGCCTGCCGGCTGCGGGATGTGCCCGAGTCCCGGCTGGTAGGCGATCCCCGGATAGTCACCAGGGCCGGGACCGGCACTCGGTGAAGGTGTCGGTTGCGCCGACTGCTGCTGGACCGCCGCCGCCGGGCTGGAGGTCAGAATCTTGTTGAACTTCTTGTTCTGCTGCTTGCCATAAATGACGGCCCCCTCGGCCGGACCGACGACCTTGTCACCGGTCGTCGCCACATCGTATGGACCGCCGATCGTCCAGCCGAGTACAGCCTTCTCACCGTTGACCTTCAGTCGGTCCACGTACCACTGGGCCTCCGGCACGGCCTTCGCCGACTGACCGGCCGACTTGACCTCCCAGACGAAGAAGGTGTCCGTCCTCTTGTCGTGGCCCAGGATGTCGATGTAGCCCGGGTTCGGGCAGAAGGCTGTCGGATTTGGCATGCACTTTTTGCTCGCGTTGTCGAGCTTGGAGCCCTGGATGACCTCGAAGTCCGCGACCCCGAGTGAAGCCGCCTGCTTCTTGATCTCACCCGCCGCGACTGCCTGCGCCTGGTTATGCGGGTAGGTGAAGTCCTTGTCGTGCTTGATCCCCAGGTTCTTCCGCGTCTTCTTCGCGTCCCTCACCATCTGACGGACGGTGTCCCAGAGGTCATCGAAACCGAACATGTGGCCGTCGAGTTCGATGAAGCTGGTGGGATTGCCACCGGTGAAGGCGTAGCGGTTGCCCGTCATAGGGTCTGTGCCGAGTCCCATGTCCGACAGCGCACCGTTGTACATGTCCCGGGTGGTGAAGCGGTTCAGGCCCGGGTTGTAGTCGCGGAAGCCCATGTCGTATGTACCGGACTGGGCGTCCCAGCGCTTGGCGTTGAAGCGGTAGGGGTTGTAGGCCTCCTTGCTCGGGTCGGCTGTGTCCGGCTTGTCGATGCCGGTGAACTCGGAGGTGTCGTCGCTGCCGTAGGCCGTGTAGCCGTAAGTCGCCTTCGTGTCACCGCTTCCGGTGGTCACAGCCTCGACGTCCGTATGGCCGTTGTACGCGTAGTAGCCGTCCTCACGCGTCCCATCGGTGTTGTGCTTCACCTGCGAGAGGCGCTCGCCCCACGGGCTGTACTGGTACGACTTGGTGAGCTGGCCCGCGACCTCTTCGTCCAGAACCTCGTCCGTCAGTCCGAGGTACGTGAAGTCGGTGGTCTTGCCGTCCGCCGTCTTGGAGGCGGTGCGGTCCAGCGGATCGAACGTGTACGTCGCCGTCTTCATCGCCCCGGCGTCGTCCATCTTCGACGACTCGACGACGTGGTCGAATCCGTCGTAGACGCTGCGTTCCACCACCCGGCCACCGCTGGTGACGGAGTCCTGCCGACCGAAGGGATCGTAGTTGTACGAGAACGACGTCCCGGACGCAGTTGCGGACAGCAGGCGGTTGCGGTCGTACGTGAAGGTCGAGGTGGCGCCTCGGACCGTCTGGCTGACCACGTTGGCGTTGTCGTCGTGGACGTATGTCTCGGTGCCGGCACCGTTACCGGTCTTGACCGACTTGGCGAGCCGGTCGGCCGGGTCGTAGGTGTAGTCAGTGGTGGAGTCGAGGTACGCCGCGTGGTTGTCGGCGTTCATCTTCTTCGCCACGTCCTGCGCCTTGTTGCCGTTGGCGTCATAGGCGTAGGTGTGCGACGACACCAGCGTGCCGTTGGGCTTCTTCTCGACCGTGCTCTTCGGCGCGCCGTCGAGATAGTAGGCGTAGTCGACCGTGTTCTGATTGGCCTTGGTCTCCTTGAGCCGCTGGCCCCTGTCGGTGTAGGTGTAGCTGCTGACCTTCGGGGTCGGGTCAGTCGCGCTCTCGCCGATCGACACGGTCCTGACCAGTTCGCGCGGGTCATAGGTGTATGCGCTGTACTGGTCAGGATGGCTGACCGTCAGGAACTGGCCGTTGGCGTCATAGGTGTAGGCGGTGGACTCCTTATCCTGTCCCGCAAGCGCTTCGGTGACCTTCTGCACCTGGTTCAAGCCCGTGTACGCCACCGTGTAGGCGTCGACCTTCGAGCCGGAAGAGGTGTCGGCGATCGACGTCATGTTGCCGTTGACGTCATAGGTGTAGTCGAAGGTCCGCTGCTCCGTGTCGCTGTCACCGGAGGTGTCGCGCACCAGCTTGATGCCGTCGGCGACGACAGCCCCACCGCTGTTCTGGTCGAGCCGAACTGTGGCGTCGTTGCCCTGCTTGAAGGCGAACGAGCCCAGGCTCAGCCAGTTGCCGGTGTTGTTGACGTTGTTCTGATCAACGGTCTTCTCGGTCGAACCGGTGGATTGCGTGACCGTGTACTTGGCGGTCGTGGCCGCCCCGCTGACCTTCGGGAACTTCGCGTACGCGGTGTACGTGCCATCCTTCGGGATGTTCAGCGTCCAGGTGAACGCGTCCGCACCCGCGCCTGCGGCGTGGACCTGGTGGTCGTAGCCGTGCTGCCCGGTGATGCTGTCCTTCGTCCAGGTACCCGTCGACGCGATGTTCTGCGTATCGGTGTTGTCGACAAGAACCACGTTCTTGCCCACCGGCACACCGTCGTCAGACTTCGAACGGAGCTTGCCGTCGGGGAAGTAACTCCAGCTCATCGTGCGGTCGGAGGAGCCTCCGGCCGAGGTCAGCGTCCGTTTCGTCTGCTGACCGAGCTGGTTGTAGTCGTACGAGGTGACGATGTCCCACGGGTCGGTCGAAGACTTCGCCCAGCCGTTGTCGAAGTACGCAAATGTGGTGTCGTTGCGGACCGTCTGCCCCTCGGACGGAGGCAGCGACGACTTGGCAACCCGGCCAACAGCGTCGTACGTGGTCTCCGAGTACACATTCGGCTTGTTGTAGCGCGGGTCCGTCGGATCGTACGGCTGATACTGCTTCACCGGCCGGTTAAGTGCGTCGTACTCGGTACGCCCAGCGAAGTCGTCGGCGTTGGCCGTCTCCACACCTCGCGGCGTGATCACCTTGGTCACATTGCCGACCTGGTCGTACTCGTACTTGGTGGAGCGGTAGGTGATCGGCGCGGTGCCCGTATGAGGGACCTTGACCTCCTTCTGCTTCCCGCGTTCGTCGTGGGTGATGAAGGTGGTGTTGTTCTCCGTGTCGGTCGACTCGACGACCAGAGAGTCCTTGTCGTAGGTACGCGAAGTGGACTTGCCCACCGCGTCCGTGACTGTCGTGACCCGGTGGTTGAGGTCGTATGCGGTCTTGGTCGTGTAGTCGTCGGGGTCCGCGGTCGCGTTCTTCTTCGGTGCGATCGTCTTGACCGGGTTGCCGACGTTGTCGTACTCGTACGAGATCTTGTCGCCGGCCGCGTTGACAACGGATGTCAGCTGATAGATCTCGTCGTAGTTGTTGGTTGTGGTGTGCGAACCGGCCACGGCACCAGCCACATTGCCCTTTGGCTCCGTAGTGGTTTTGAGATTGCCCGCCTTGTCGTACGTGTAGGTCGTCCGGCGGTCCTCCTGAGTGGCGGTGTCCTTCGGCGCCGTAGCCGAGGTGATCTGGTCTGCAGCGTCATGAACCGCCGTCGAGATCGCGTCATTAGGTGATGTCGTCTGTGTGACATTGTCGTTGGCGTCGTAGACGGGCGCCGGGGTCACGATGAGGTCGCCGGTATCCTGGCTCTTCGGCACGGTGTTGACCATCGGGCGCCCGAAGGCGTCGTACGTCTGCGTGGTCTTCTTGCCTAGTGGGTCGGTGACCTCGGTGACCTTCCCCCGCTCGTCGTAGACGAACTGAGTCGTCTTGGACAGGGCATCGGTGATCTTGGCTGGGTAACCGGTCGGACCGAACTCAGTGTTCGTCGTCGGGTTGCCATTAGCGTCGGTCACCTTGGTCAGCTGACCGTACGCGTCGTAGTCGTACGAGACGGTGTAGTCGCCCGCTACGGAGGTGGTGGACACGCCCTTGGGGTCGGTGACCGTCTTCAGGTTGCCGAAGGAGTCATAGGTGAACTGCCAGGCGCGGCCCTCGGGCGAGGTCTTGGTGAATAGGTCGGCCGAGTAGCCGTCGACGCGTGTCTGGTACGTGTACTTCACCGAATCGGCGGGGAAGGTGCCCGGCGCGCAGTCGCCCGCCGACGGAACCCCCGCCTTGTTGAACTCGGCTGAGCGTTCCCAGAGCGGATAGCCGGTCTTCTGGTCATAGCAGTAGGCCGTCTTGGCACCGTTGTGCTCTTCCAGGTACGTGACATTGTTGTCCGCGTCCCACGAGGTCTTCGTGGTCTGCGCCTTGGCGTTGGTGGTCTGTACCGGCCGACCGAAGTCGTCCGTCACGTAGTCCGTGGCGCGGTTCTCGGCGTCGGTGACCTTGGTGTCGGTGAACTTGGTGTTCCCGGCATTGACCGCGTAGGTGAAGCCGGTGGCACCCTGCAGACGGTCGGTGATCGTCTTGGTCCACCAGTGGTGCTTCGGGTCGTCGCCCGCCTGCGGTGCGTAGTACGCCATGTTCGTGGCGTTTCCGCGTGGGTCGGTGGCCTTGACCAGCTTGACGTTCTTGTTCCCCTGCGTGGCGTCGTAGGTGAACTTGAAGTCCTTGGGCTGGCTGGAGCCGACACCGTCGGTGAACTGGCCGAGCAGTCCCTTGTCAGTGTAGTAGAAGGCGATCTTGCGGCCCGAGATGTCCGTCATGGACTTCACGTGGTCGTAGATCTTGGAGTTGGTCAGGTTCGAGCCGGTGACCTTCGCGCCCGTGTCGTTGATGTACTCGTAGGACGCGTCGCCCTTCTTGTAGTACTCCACCGTCAGCGACTGACGGCCGGCCGGGTCCGTGATGTACGTGAGGAACTTGGTCGGCTTGTTGTTGGACTTGCGCTCCTCGTACGTGTAGTTCTGCGTGTTGCCGTTCTTGTCCACGATCGACGTCATGTAGCCGTCGCAGCCGAACAGGAAGCGGGTGCCGTCCGGACGCGTCAGCGTCCAGGCGTCCGGCACCGGGTCCTTGGTCGGCTTGCAGTCCAGGCCCGACTTCATCGTGACCTTGTAATGGACACCTGCCGGAGCCTTCCAGCTGCCGTCGGGCTCCTTGCGGAAGACATGCGTGGTGCCGTCACCGTCCGGAAGACGGATCTCCGTCGGATTCGGGTTCGGG
Source organism: Streptomyces sp. NPDC002868 (assembly GCF_055563295.1). Taxonomy (NCBI): domain Bacteria; kingdom Bacillati; phylum Actinomycetota; class Actinomycetes; order Kitasatosporales; family Streptomycetaceae; genus Streptomyces; species Streptomyces sp. NPDC002868. The sequence goes on from NZ_JBVHDR010000002.1 coordinate 664,629, forward strand.
TGGAAGTCCAGCGGCGCACCCAACCGGATCGGCCCCGCAGCCTGGAACGACCATCCGTGACCGGCCACCGTGTCTGAGGTGTCCTGCGAGTTGTAGGCGAACCGCGCGAACGTGTTCAGGCCTCGGCCGGGGTTGGTGAAGGCGTTGTACGACCAGACGTTGTTGCCCGAGGCCAGGTTGTTCATGACCGTCGAGCCGGCGCCGGTGTTCTTGCCCGTGTAGGAGTAGAACTTCTCCAGGCCCAGCGTGTTGGAGGTCGGGTCCTCGACCGCCACGTTCTGCTTCAGCGGCGGGATGGCGGGGGTGCCGGCGGAGAGCCAGCTGCCGTCGGAGATCTTGCGGACGTCCCAGCCCAGCACGTACTCGTTGCGCTTGTTGCCGGAGTCGGAGTTGATGGGGGTCTTGACCTGCGCCTGAATGGTGGCGGACTTGCCCGGCAGCAGCGCCGGTATCGCGGTCGACAGCTGATTGCCGCCGTTGGTGACGTCCGTGCCGTCGGGCAGCTTCCAGGTGTACGACAGCTGCCGCTCACCGGCCGCCCACGCCGTCGCGGTCGTGTTCGTGACCGTGAACTCAACCGTGTACTGCGAGTTCGGGGTCATCCGGGCCGGAGTGGTCGGCGCGTAGTACGTGTCCTCGGTCGTCGAGTCGACGTAGATGACCTGCATGTACGGGCGCAGCTGCGGGTCGGAGGCCTCCGCCGACAGGAACAGGGTGCGCTCCTGCGGGCCGGTGGTCGTCTCGTCCTTCAGCTTGACGGCCACGCCCTTGTTGCCCGTGGGCGTCTTGACCCAGGACTGCATCAGGCCGGTGGCGTCCCACCAGTGGCGCCCGACCTCGTCGGTGATCTGCGGGACGGTGTCCGAGACCGTGGCGGACATGTCGCCGCCCGGCGTGGTCCACGCCGTCGTCGCATTCGCGTTGTTCCACGTCGCCGTGGTCTCGGTGAAGTCCCGGGTCAGCGCGTGGAGTTCGTAGATCGCACCGTTGGTGGTGCTGGTGGTCTCCGCTCCCCACATGTACATCTTGTTCTCCAGCACCGTGGCGGTGGTGGGGATGGAGGTGGTGGGGAACTTCAGCACGGCGCGCGTCTTGCCGTACGTGGTGGAGTTGTTGCCGACGCTCAGCCAGGTCTGGCCGATGTTGAAGGACTTGATGGCGTCCTGGTTGGTGGTCGGCTGCAGCGAGGACAGCGTGGTGTCCGTCTGACCGGACTGGATGATCTTCATCGTCCGGCCGGCCTTGGGAATGCCCACCACCCGGGTCGGCGAACCGAGCAGCTCACCGCCCTTGGTCTTCACCGCGAGCTGGTAGAAGTACGACTTGCCGATCTCCGCCGAGCTGGAGTCCGGGGTCGGCACCGCGGTGGTGTCCGTGTAGGCGGTCGTCGTCGACGCGATCGGGGCGATCAGCGTCGCCGCGGACGGCGTGAAGACCTGCTGCGTGGAGCGGTGCAGCTGGTACTCGACGATCGCGTCGTTGGCCGCGCCACCGGTGTTGACGTACGCCGGCCAGGAAAGCTCCGGACCCGTACCGTGCACCACAGTCGGCGAGTTCAGCGCGGTGCCGACCTTGCCGTAGGTGACGGTCAGCCGCGGAATGGTCGAGGTCTCGCCGCCGTAGTCACCGTCGCCCGCCTCGTAGCGCGGACCGCCGAGCGGACCGCCCGTCGTCGCGTCGCCCGACTCATCGGCGGCCTTGAGCACGAAGCCGTGGTTCGTGGCGGTACCGGACACCCACTTCTGGACGGTGTCGGTGACCGGGAAGTCGTGCCACAGGTTGTACTTGCCAATCGGCTTCACGATCTGCGCCGGGTTCACCAGCCGGACCGAGTCCGCCAGCGTGCGCGTGGTCGAACTGCCGGTGTCGCCGAGCACGATCTTGCCGCCGTTGCCCTTGGCGAAGCTGTACTCAGCGGTGTCCAGGGTCTTCCAGACCCCGCCGGTCCCGGTCTGGTTGACCGTGTAGTTCTTCGTGCCGCCGCTGTAGTTCACGGTGTACGGGGCCGCCGTGGCCGCGTCTGCAGACGCCGGGTAGTGCACATCAACCCGGTAGGTGTCGGTCTCCGGGACCTGCGGCTGCCAGGTGTACGTCTCGCCGGTGAGCGCGTTCTTGTTGTAGGCGAAGTCGTCATTGGTCGCGGCCCCACCGGTGGTGGTGCCTCCCGGCCACTCGCCGACCTTGGCCGTACCGGTGTCCCCGTCGTCCTGCTGGACGGTGGTGCCGGACAGCTCACCCACCAGTGCACTGGTGTTGGACCAGGTCGCCGTCGACTCGGTCCACGCGCCGGTGGCCCGGTGCGCCTCGATGGTCACCACGTTGCCGTTGGTGGTGTGCGACTGGTCGTAGTACATGCCCAGCCGCGCGGCATCGACCTTCACGCCCGCCGGGATCTCACTCAGCGGGAACTTGATCAGCGAGCGCGCGATACCGATGTCCGTCTTGCCGGCCGACAGCTTCCACGTGGAGTTGAAGTTCACCCCGGCCTGGTCGGACAGGACCATCACGTCCTGCGAGGCCGACGGCGACGGCGCGACGGTGATCGTCGGGTCGATCACCACCGGATACTGACGCTCCTTCGCCGCCAGCCACTTGGCGTCCGGCGCGAGGGTCAGCTTCCAGTTCTTCCCGTCACGGGTGAGCTTCTGGCTGACCTTGGTGGAGTACGTACCACCAGTCGGCGACAGCGCGTCCTTCTTCGCATCCGTCATATACGGCGCCGGAATCACCAGCACCGGAGTACCGGGCGCCTCACCGAACAGGGCGACCGAGCCGTCCTTGCGCGCCTTCGGCGTCAGACCGTCGGTGCTCAGCGTGAACGTGAAGGACACCGGGCCGGCCGGAGCAGCGTCCAGGACGATATTCTCCTTGACCTGCCCCCGGCCCACCTTGTACTGCAGATCCGCACCGGAAACCGCGTCCTGGTAAGTGACCGTGTCACCCTTGGCCTGCGGCTTCAGCGCCTTCGCGCCCACCAGCCCCAGACTGACCGACCGGCCGTCCGGCGCCTCGAAACGCAGCAGCTTCTTCGCGTCCGAACCAAACCAGCTGCGGCCGGTGTTGGTGGTGTTGGCGAACGCGAAGCCCTTGTCCCCAGTGGCGTGTACCGCGGTGTCGATCGGCTTCCACGACTTGCCGGACCTGTACGAGACCGGCACGGCCGACAGATCGGCCTCCACCCGCCCGTCCGACAGCTCCCAGAACCGCGCCTGCGAAGTGCGCTTCCCCGTCAGCTCCCTGACCCGCTTCGCCGGCGGGAGCTTCTTGCCCTTCGGCAGCTTCTCCCGGCTGGCTATCTCAAGCTTGCCGCCGACAGGAGGTTTGGCAGTCGTTACGTCCTCGTCGTCCGAGAACCAGCCCTTTACGGTGTCGACGATTCCTTTCTCGTCGTCCTTTTCGGGCGTGGATGGTGGGGCCGCATAAGCGACCTGCGGCAGCAGCGTACCCGCCACCGCCGAGACCACCAGACAGGAGAGATATCTCCTGTATGGAACTTTCACCTCGGTACCTTTCCGTATCGGCATCCCATTCGCCGCACGCGAAATTGGCACGCCGAATGGGCCCGCTCGGAGGTTTCCGGGCTGGCTTGACTCACGGCACCACGGACACAAAATGCATGGCCGGGGCGCAGCGGTGGAGTTCTAATCAGTTACCTGAGGTCCCGTCAACCCTCGGAACATTCAGGACAGTTGACCTCTGAAACGCAGGCCGCTTTGCCCGTTTCCTCCGATGGCTCGCGCTGGGCGGAGTGAATGAGGTATAACCACCCGGTTCCGCACCGAGTCAATTCATGGAAAGCCGAGTCCTCATGCCATCTACGGAGTCAACGGAATCCACCGAGTCGACGGACTCGACCGGAATCACGGAGCCGGAGAGCAGGGTGGAGCCGGAAAGCAGCGCTGAGCCCGAGGGCGCGGAGCCGGAAAGCAGCGCTGAGCCGGAGACTGCCGAGAAGGGCCGCCCCGACCGGCGCGGCCTGGCCATCGCGGCCGCGGTGCTGCTCGCCTGCGGCGGGCTCATCGGCTACGGAATCCTCAACACCCCCGACAAGCCGAAGGCCCGCGCCGTCCCGACCGCCGAGGTGACCTACGAGGTCACCGGAACCGGCACGGCCGAGCTCTCGTACCTCGCACGCAGCGAGTCCGGCAAGGCGACCGTCGAGGAGAGCGTCGCACTGCCCTGGAAGAAGTCCGTCCAGGTACCCCTCGGCAAGGCACCGACCATCGCCATCGTCCTCAACGAGAAGGGCGGGCAGGCCAGCTGCACGCTCGCCATCCGCGGCAAGCATGTGCAACTCGCCACCGCCTCCGGCAGCTTTGGGCGAGCAACCTGCACCGGCGAACTGCCGGCCGGCGAGCGCGGCGAGAACTGACGCCCACTGACGCCCGCTCGTCTCATATCCGGCACCCCGACCGGCGCGCTCGTGGCCACGCGTACCAGGGCGTCAGCGCCGGGCACGGAGACAAGGCGTGCAGACCTCGCGCCCGGCACCAGCCCGGCGCCACCGAGCGTGCTCAGCGTGCGACCGGACGCGTCAGCGCTGGACGCGGGCGCGGCGGGAGACCACCGCGCGCAGGACCCGCTGCCCCTCGGTCGACACGTCCAGTGCCTGACGCAGCCCGACGCCGCCCTCCGCGTCCGCCAGAATCTCCAGGATCTGCACCTGACGGCGCAGTTCACCGGAGACCAGCGGGCCCGCACCGTCCGGCTCGCCTTCGCGGCAGCGCTTGAGCACCTCGACGACATCGGCGGCAGCGGGCTCGTCGGCCCCGGGGCCCGCGTCGAGGCGGTGGTGGAGTTCGAGCGCGGCGACAGAGCAGTCGTCCGCCCACTCGCGCAGCGGTTCCGCCGCCCAGTCCGAGGGCGCGGCGCCGAGCATCTGCCGTACGAGCGCCGCCGCTTCGTCCTCGACCGCCGCGCCCCCCATGGTCTGCCGGGCCTCGGCGAGGCGTCCCGACCAGTCCTCCTCACCGTCCACCAGGCCGGCCCACAGCGGACGCAGCACATCGGCCTCGGACGCGAGCAGCGGCAGACAGCGGTCCAGGCAGGCGAGCCCACTCGCGGCCAGGCCTTGCTCATCCGCCTGTGCGATCAGTTCCCTCAGGCACTTCGATGCCACCGGACGACTCCCATCGCGGACGCAGTACTTCCTCTTACTGCGCCCCGTGGCTCAAATGCGTCACTCCCACGGGCCGGGAATCCCCAGTTCCTTCCAGGAATCGGAAGCAGAGTTCCTCGGCGCGGGCCGCGGACCGCTTGGCGCAAAGTACTCCCTTTGGCACCCCTGCCGCCACAGTCCTGCCAAGCCGACGTGCGCTATTCACCATGCGCAACTCGTACACATATACGCCACAGCTCTGTTACATTTTGCGCCACCGGAACTCGGCCTGCAGAGCGCCCTGTTGGGAACGCCTCGGCCGAATCACGCGGTGTGAGCCCGCGCGCCCCCGGGCGGGCTCACACCGCGACCTTCTCCGCTCCCCGCACCGCCTTGGTGAGCTGCATACGCGTGAGCCTGCGCACGACGACGACCGCCAGCAGCGCGGCCCCGATGTCGACAAGACCGCCGACGATGAAGGCGTCCGCGCCCGCCTGGACCTCGTCCGCCGTCTGGGCCATGTCGTACTGAGCGCCCGCAATGCCATTGACCAGATTCGAGACGAGCCATGCGATCCACCAGACGTTGATGATGGTGTGTGGCTCCTGCTTCCCCGTGCCGTACGGGTCTTGGCGGCTGGCCGCCCAGATGTCGGCTGCGATCGCGCGCGGGAGGTAGAAATTCCCGAACGGGACGAACCAGCCGCCGATCGCCCAGCCCCGACCGCGCCGCTGGAGATCAGGCGCGAACACATCGGCGTTGGCCCGCACCCGGGAGAACCAGATGATGAAGACAACGGCAGTGGCGATCTGCGCGACCCCTTGGACGACGCCGGCGGCATCCGTCACCGACAGGGCCTGCTCCAGGTCCGTCTCCGAATAGGCCGTGCCCATCAGGTTCCGCAGGCCGGCCGCGGCGAACATGGAGAAGACGTCGGCCGCGACGACGATGCAGAGCAGTGCGACCACGGCGTAGGAGAGCCCGACCGGCGAGCGCAGGACACCCGGCCGACGCTCCGCGGGCCGTCCCGGCAAGGTGCGGTCCACCACCGGGACGGCCGGGCAGCCGTCGCAGAGTCCGTCATCGGTTGTGGCTGTGTTCTTCCGGCAGTTCGAGCAGAGCATGGCTGAGCAGACCCCCCACGGGCGCGATGACGCCCCTCCCCGGAGGCGTCGTGGAACCGGGACCGCACTCCGTGCGACCGCTCACGGACGATATGGCTCCGGCCGGGCCACCGTCCAGCGCGAATCCGCAGCTCAGGCCAAGCCCAGCGTCCGCGCCAGCTGCTCGAAGCTCTGCCAGCTGCGGCTCGGCTTGCGTGGGTCCCACAGTTTCTGGGACGTCGCCGCCAGCGGCATGGCGATGCCGCGCGCCACCTGGTCCTGGGTCTGGGACCGGGACAGGTCGCACCACACCGCGAAGCGGCCGCCCAGGATCTGGTCCGAGTACTGCCGTGACACCGGCTGAGTGCCGCGGATCACGAACGGGTTCCACTGCTCGTATATCCGCCGGCCGGTCGGATATACGAAGGTCTGCGGCTGGCCCAGCACGTAATAGAGATACTCGTCGTTGACGTTCACCAGCCGTCGGCCCTCACGCAGATACTCCACCGGCGGGCGCGCCCCGATCTCCTTGCCGGTCCAGTACTCGACCTCGATGTCCTTGTCCACGGCGACCGCACCGCCGCGGAAGAAGCCGTCGTTCCAGGCCTTGAGCTTCTTGCCCTCCGGCCGCAGCACCGCCGCGCGGTCGTTCACCCAGGCCGTCGCCAGGTCCTGGACCCGCCCCTGCGGTCCGTATTTCTGCCGGGCCAGGGCCGCCAGCTGCGGGAAGGACGCCTCCGGGTTCTGCCGGACCAGCGCCTGGTACTCGTCCCCGCCCAGATGCCAGTACGCGCCGGGGAACAGATCCGCGTACTCCTTCAGCAGCTCATCGACGATCTGCGCCGACGCCGGCTGCCCGATGTCGATCGCGCCCCGCACGGACCTGCCCGCCGCGTCCCGCAGCTGCAGTTGCGGATGCGCGGCCAGCACCGCGCCCAGGTGGCCCGGGGAGTCGATCTCCGGGATGACCGCGATATGCAGCCGGGCGGCGAGGTCCACGATCCGCCGGACTTCGTCCTTGGTCAGGTGCTGACTCGAGACCACCTCGGGATGCGAGTCCGATGCGATACGGAAGCCCTGGTCGTCGGAGAAGTGCAGGCCGAGCTGGTTGAGCTTGAGGTCGGCCATCTCGCGCAGCCGGTCCTCGATCCAGCCCGCGGTGAAGTGCTTGCGTGCGATGTCGATCATCAGCCCGCGCTGCGGCCGGTCCGGCCCGTCCCGTACGACGCCCTCCGGCATCACGCCGCCGGACTTCACGGCCTGCTTCAGGGTCCGTGTCCCGTAGAAGGCGCCGGCCTCGTCGGCACCGGTGATCCGCACCCGGCCGCCGCCGGTGATGACGGTGTACGACTCGCGCCCGCCCTTGCCCGCGAGCGCCAGTTCCACGTCGCCCGCACGGGCCGGGACGGCGCCGCGGTAGCCGAGTTTCAGTTCGCCGGCTATCAGCCGGCCCTCGTCGGCGAGCGCTTCACTGCCCTTGGCGACGACAACTCCGCCGCCGGGCCCGGGCCGCCAGCCAGGACCGCGGGCCGGCTCGTGCGTGCGTACGGAGGGGATGGTGGCGGGCGCCTTGGAGAGGGCGTACGTCCGGGACGGCGACGGCGACGGGCTCGCGGTGGGGGCCTTCACGTCGCCCCGCGCACCACCGCCGCCCGCCCTGTCGGGTTCACCGGTCGAGCAGCCGGACAGCGTCATCGAGAAGGCCGCGGCTGCCGCGAGGACCGCTCCGGTGAACCGCGTGCGCCCAAAGTGCCGTATCACTCGGATACCTCCCATTTATTGCGTAACTACGGCGAAGCACCCCCGTCCATCGTCCATCACATGATCGAAACTCTCTCGTCCGGGTGAAAATTGCGCATCCGTCGGACAGCTCATGTCAGGCGCGGATAGCGTTATGACCCATCCATCCCCTGCGTCGCAGCCGTCCAGCTGTCCTTTTCGAGGAGCCCCCGCTGTCCAGCGAATCCCACGCCGGCCTCCCGAAGCGACCGCCGACACTCCACCACACGCCCCGCGCCCTCACACCATCGGCCATACCGTCCCAGCTGGCCTCCCAGGCGTCCCAGGCCTCACATGGCTCCCCCTCCCAGGCCTCGCCACCGGCCCCGCCACCGGGCCGGCACCGCGGCGCTCCCGGCCTCGAGCGCTTCAACACCGCCCCCGCCGACGTCGCCGAAGCCACCCTCCTCGCCTGCTGCGGCAGCAGTCGCTGGGCCCAGCGACTCGTCGCCCACCGCCCCTACCCCGACCTCGACGCGCTCCTCGCCGCCGCCGACGAGGCCAGCTACGACCTCTCCCCCGCCGACCTCTGCGAGGCCCTCGCCGACGAGTCGTCCGCCGGAGTGCACCCGGGCGCGCCCCAGGCCGCCCACACCGCGATCGGCGCCGCGCACGCCGCGTACGAGAGCCGCTTCGGCCACGCCTTCGTGATCTGCCTAGACGGGTACCACCCCGAGGAGTACCTCGACCAGGTGCTGGCCGGCATCCGCGCCCGTCTCGGCCACGAACCGGACGAGGAGCGGGCCGTCTCCGCCGAGCAGCTGCGCGGACTCGTGCGCTCCCGACTGGCACATGTAGTGGCCAACCATCCGGAATCAGACGTCGCAGGGGCTTCCCGATAGCCCGTCCGAGGCTGTTTGATTGCCTGTTTGATCACACCTGTGGACCCCGGGCAAGCGAACCGACAAGTCGTCGCTACGATGGCCGGGGCCGGTGGACCGTACCCGGCCGGGCCAGACCGACCCCCCAAGCCGGCAGGCCCCAATCCCCGCTCCCGGAGGGTTCTTCCGTGCCGGCTGGAACGCTGTACCGCGGCCGGGAAGGAATGTGGTCCTGGGTGGCTCATCGAGTCACCGGCGTCCTCATCTTCTTCTTCCTGTTCGTACACGTGCTGGACACCGCTCTCGTCCGCGTCTCGCCAGAGGCCTATGACGATGTCGTTGCCACGTACAAGACGCCGATCGTGGCGCTGCTCGAATACGGCCTGGTGGCCGCGATTCTCTTCCACGCGCTCAACGGCCTGCGTGTCATCGCCGTGGACTTCTGGTCCAAGGGCCCGCGCTACCAGAAGCAGATGTTCTGGACCGTGATGGCCATCTGGTTCGTGCTGATGGTGGGCGCCCTTTACCCGGTGCTCGGCCACGCCGTACGTGAACTGTTCGGGAGCTGACGCCAGACCATGTCTTCGAACAACACAGTTGCTGACACCACGTCCGCCGTCGGCCCCGTCGAGGGCGGCGAGCCTGTCCTCCGATTCGACACAGACAACCCGGCCCCGTACATCGAGGCGCCGCGCCGGCGCACCAGGACGACCCCCAAGGCGACCCGCGGCAACTTCGAGATGGCCGCGTGGCTCTTCATGCGCCTGTCCGGCGTCGTCCTCGTCGTCCTCGTCATCGGCCACCTGCTGATCCAGCTTGTGCTCGACGGCGGCGTCTCCAAGATCGGCTTCGCCTTCGTGGCCGGCCGCTGGGCGTCACCGTTCTGGCAGACCTGGGACCTGCTGATGCTGTGGCTCGCCATGCTGCACGGCGCCAATGGCCTCCGCACTGTCATCAATGACTACGCGGAGCGCGCCAACACGCGTCTGTGGCTCAAGGGCCTGCTGTACACCGCCACGGTGTTCACCATCCTTCTGGGCACGCTGGTGATCTTCACCTTCGACCCGAACATCCGCTAAAGCCGGGGCTGACGAGACCAATGAAGATCCATAAGTACGACACCGTCATCGTCGGCGCCGGTGGCGCCGGTATGCGCGCGGCCATCGAGTCGACCAAGCGCAGCCGTACCGCCGTGCTGACGAAGCTCTACCCGACCCGCTCCCACACGGGCGCGGCGCAGGGCGGCATGGCCGCCGCGCTCGCCAACGTGGAGGAGGACAACTGGGAGTGGCACACCTTCGACACGGTCAAGGGCGGTGACTACCTGGTCGACCAGGACGCCGCCGAGATCCTGGCGAAGGAGGCCATCGACGCGGTCCTCGACCTGGAGAAGATGGGTCTGCCGTTCAACCGCACCCCGAACGGCACCATCGACCAGCGCCGCTTCGGCGGCCACTCGCGCAACCACGGCGAGGCCCCGGTCCGCCGGTCCTGCTACGCCGCGGACCGCACCGGCCACATGATCCTCCAGACGCTGTACCAGAACTGCGTCAAGGAGGGCGTGGAGTTCTTCAACGAGTTCTACGTCCTGGACCAGCTGATCACCGAGGTCGACGGCGTCAAGAAGTCGGCGGGCGTGGTCGCGTTCGAGCTGGCCACCGGCGAGATCCACATCTTCCAGGCGAAGGCCGTGATCTACGCCTCGGGCGGCACCGGCAAGTTCTTCAAGGTCACCTCCAACGCGCACACGCTGACCGGTGACGGCCAGGCCGCCTGCTACCGGCGCGGACTGCCGCTGGAGGACATGGAGTTCTTCCAGTTCCACCCGACGGGCATCTGGCGCATGGGCATCCTCCTCACCGAGGGCGCCCGCGGCGAGGGCGGCATCCTTCGCAACAAGGACGGCGAGCGCTTCATGGAGAAGTACGCGCCCGTCATGAAGGACCTCGCCTCGCGTGACGTCGTCTCGCGCTCCATCTACACGGAGATCCGCGAGGGCCGCGGCTGCGGTCCCGAGGGCGACCACGTCTTCCTGGACCTGACCCACCTGCCGCCGGAGCAGCTGGACGCCAAGCTCCCGGACATCACCGAGTTCGCGCGTACGTACCTCGGCATCGAGCCCTACACGGACCCGATCCCGATCCAGCCGACGGCGCACTACGCGATGGGCGGCATCCCGACGAACGTCCAGGGTGAGGTCCTCGCGGACAACACCACCGTCGTCCCGGGTCTGTACGCCGCCGGTGAGGTCGCCTGCGTCTCGGTGCACGGCGCCAACCGCCTCGGCACCAACTCGCTGCTGGACATCAATGTCTTCGGCAAGCGGGCGGGTATCGCCGCCGCCGAGTACTCCGCGAAGAACGACTATGTCGAGCTTCCCGAGGACCCGGCCTCGCTGGTCGAGGCGCAAGTCGAGCGGCTGCGCAGCTCGACGGGCAGGGAGCGGGTCGCGGACATCCGCCGCGAGCTGCAGGAGACCATGGACGCGAACGTCATGGTGTTCCGCACCGAACAGACGATCAAAACCGCGGTCGAGAAGATCGGCGAGCTGCGCGACCGCTACAAGAACGTGTCGATCCAGGACAAGGGCAAGCGCTTCAACACGGATCTCCTGGAGGCCGTCGAGCTGGGCAACCTGCTCGACCTGGCCGAGGTCATGGCCGTCTCGGCACTGGCCCGCAAGGAGTCCCGCGGCGGTCACTACCGCGAGGACTTCCCCAACCGCGACGACGTCAACTTCATGCGCCACACCATGGCGTACCGCGAGGTCGGCGACGACGGCGTCGAGTCCATTCGTCTCGACTACAAGCCGGTCGTCCAGACCCGCTACCAGCCGATGGAGCGTAAGTACTGATGGCTACCCCAACTCTGGACAAGGTCGAGGCGGAGGCTGCCGCCTCCCCGTACATCACGGTCACCTTCCGGATCCGCCGCTTCAACCCCGAGGTCTCCGACGAGGCCCAGTGGCAGGACTTCCCGATCGAGATCGACCCGAAGGAGCGTGTGCTCGACGGTCTCCACAAGATCAAGTGGGACGTCGACGGCTCGCTCACCTTCCGGCGCTCCTGCGCTCACGGCATCTGCGGCTCCGACGCGATGCGGATCAACGGCAAGAACAGGCTCGCCTGCAAGACGCTGATCAAGGACATCAACCCGGAGAAGCCCATCACGGTCGAGGCCATAAAGGGCCTGACGGTCCTCAAGGACCTGGTCGTGGACATGGAGCCGTTCTTCCAGGCGTACCGCGATGTGATGCCCTTCCTGATCACGTCCGGCAACGAGCCGACGCGTGAGCGTCTGCAGACCGCCGAGGACCGCGAGCGCTTCGACGACACCACCAAGTGCATTCTGTGCGCCGCGTGCACGTCCTCGTGCCCGGTGTTCTGGAACGACGGTCAGTACTTCGGCCCGGCGGCGATCGTCAACGCGCACCGCTTCATCTTCGACTCGCGTGACGAGGCCGGGGAGCAGCGCCTGGAGATCCTCAACGACAAGGACGGCGTGTGGCGTTGCCGTACGACGTTCAACTGCACGGACGCCTGCCCGCGCGGTATCGAGGTCACCAAGGCGATCCAGGAAGTGAAGCGCGCGCTGATCACGCGTCGCTTCTAGCCTTTCCGGCTGAATCTGTACGAGGGCCCCGCTCCCAGGACTTGGGAGGCGGGGCCCTTGCCGTACCCCCTTCGCTTCACCGACCGGGCGATACCTGGCAGGATCGAACCCGTCTGACGTGACACAGCAGGGAAAGCGGGGACGAGACCATGAGCGAGCCGAATCCGTACGCGGACGGGGAGTACAAGTGGGGGCCGACGCAGCCTCCGGGGACGCCGGGGTACGGCTACCCCAATCCGGCGCCGGGGTACGGCTATCCGGGCCAGGGCCAGGACTACAGCCAGACCCAGCCCGCGGGGGTTCCGGTTCCGATGGGTGCGCCCGCTCCGATGGGCGGTGCGCCGCTGGTGTCGATCGGTGACATCAGCGTCATGGGCGACTCGATCGTGACGCCGGCCGGCACGCTGCCGCTGCGGGGAGCGGTGTGGAACGCGACCGACATGTCGCGCACCGAGGAGAAGATCCCGACGCACGCCATCGTGCTCGCGATCGTCTTCTTCATCTTCTGTCTGCTGGGTCTGCTCTTCCTGCTGATGAAGGAGAAGACGACCACGGGCTTCATCCAGGTCACGGTGACCAGTGGCGGCAAGCACCACTCGACGATGATTCCGGCCCAAGGTCCTCAGACCTTCCAGATGGTGATGGGCCAGATCAACTACGCGCGGTCGCTCAGCAGCATGTAAGGCGTGCCGGGGCCTCGTTCACGCTCGGCGGCCGGCGGGACGCGACGGAGCATACTCAGCCCAGGCGTGACGCGTAGGCGGCCTGCTCGGGCAGAAGGGGGACGCCGAAACGGCGGTGCAGGGCGAGTACATCGCGTACGTCGTCCTCGTCGAGCTCGTATCCGCCGTGCGATCCGACCTGGAACTCGGCCGTGCAGCACGGCACCTGGCGGCCCAGGACCGTGCCGGTCGCCCCGAAGGCGCCGACCGGGTAGGCGATGCCGTCCGGGCCGTACACCCGGGCGCCGTGCTCGTCGGTCCGGGTGGCGGACAGGTCGACGAAGTGGACGTCGACCTGGCGGCCGAAGTCGTCGACGAGGACCAAGTTGTGGGGGCCGTCGTCCCGGAAGAGCCGGAAGCCCGCGTCCCGCATGGTCCGCCGGTAGCGGTCGGCATCCTCGGACCGTACGGCGATGTCGAGATCGTTGTGCGCCCGGGTCTGCTCACCGAGCAGCGCGTCGACGCCCCAGCCGCCGTCGAGCCAGACCTCGACACCGGCCCCGTCGAGGAGGTCCAGGAGGTCGAGCACGTCCGGGCCGCGCAGGTCGGCGCGGCCGCCCAGATGCTCGGCGAGGAAGCCACGGAGCAGCGCGGTGGTCTCGTCGGGCCGCTCCAGCGAGGGCAGATGACCGGCCCACTCCAGTTCGATGTGTCGGGCGCCGGGGAGCAGTTGCGGCAGCCGGGCGGCGATCCCGCGGAAGTCGGCGACGTCGTGCGCGCCGCCGACTGCGAGGCAGGGCGCCTCGATCGTTCCGAGGTCGGGCTCCGTGGCAGGCGCGGGCGCGGGTGACACCGGCCCTTCGTCGGAGGCCTCGGACGCCCCCGCTTGCGCCGCCTCGTCCGCCGCCAGCTGGATCTCGAACGCGTGGCGTTGCATCACCCGGACCTTCTCGCGGACCCGCTCGTCCGCCTGCGGGCCCAGCCAGGTGTCCAGGTTGAGTTCGACCGCGGCCGACACGTCACCGACGTCGAGGAACGCATCCTCGCGCGCACCGAAAGCCCGCAGCTCCGAGCTCGGTTCATGGCCCGGCATGCCGGCGCAGAGCAGCGCCAGCGCCGTCACCCGGTCCGGCCTGCGGGCCGCGGCCTCCAGCGCGACGCGCCCGCCGAAGGAGGAGGCGACCAGGGCCGCCCGTTCGATGCCGAGCTCGTCCAGCAGCTCCAGTACGTCCTCCGCGTCGCTGTACTCACCCGCGTCCGCGGGCGTCTGCCCGTGCCCCCGGAAGTCGCAGCGCACCACTTGGTATCCGGCGTCCGCCAGCACCTGCCACTGCGCGTCCCACATCCGCCGGTCGCACACCGACGAGTGCAGCAGCACCACCGCGGGCCCCTGACCGGCCATGTCGTAAGAGAGCGTCATCCGGCCGAGGTTAGAGCCCGTACGCGAGTCGCGCCCCTCGTTTTCCACCCCGCCCTCCATCCCGCTTGAACATGTTCAAAAGTAGGTCTACAGTCCATGACACCGACTTTTGAACGCGTTCAAGGGAGGGTGGGGGATGGACCTCACTGTTGTTGCGTATGTCGTCTACCTGCTGATCAGCGTGGCGCTCACCATCTGGGTGGCGCGGACTCTGAGCCGCAACGGGCGCATCTTCATCGCCAGCGTCCTGCAGGGGGACGAGAAGCTGGCCGACGCCGTCAACCACCTGCTGGTGGTCGGCTTCTACCTCGTGAACCTCGGCTTCGTCGCCCTCTACCTCAAGGCGGCGGATGCGGTCGAGGACGCCCGCGGGCTCTTCGAGGCCCTCTCGGTCAAGCTCGGCGTCGTGCTCCTCGTCCTCGGCGTCATGCACCTCGGCAATGTATGGGTCCTCAACAAGATCCGCCGGCGCGGAGTGATGGAGCGCGAGCAGGTGCCGCCGGTCGGGCCGCAGGGCTGGACGAACCAGGCGAGCCAGGGCCCGTGGGACGCACCCACCCCCGGCCCCGCCGGAGCGTGAGCGCGATGGGCACCCCGGTCCGGAGACTGACCGTCCTGTACGACGCCCAGTGCTCCCTCTGCGTCCACCTGCGCAGCTGGCTGCTGCGGCAGAAGCAGCTCGTACCGCTGGACCTGGTGCCCGCGGGATCGGCCGAGGCGCGGCGCAGGTACCCGCGCCTCGACCACGCCACGACCCTGCGGGAGATCACCGTCATCGGCGACAGGGGCCAGATCTACACCGGGCCCGCCGCCTGGATCGTCTGCCTCTGGGCCCTGGCCGAGTACCGGCCCAAGGCCCACTGGCTCGCCACCCCGGCGGGACTGCCGTTCGTACGAGTGACGATGCTCGCGGCGGCCAGGTACCGCGAGGCGACCACAGCAGGAGGGGCCACCGGTACGCCCTGCGACGACCGGTGCTCCGTCCCCGGTTAGGCTCGGACACCGTGACTGAAGTGAAGGCCCCCAAGAGCGAGCAGACCCGCACGCTCATCCTCGAGACCGCGCTCCGGCTCTTCCAGGAGCGCGGTTACGACAAGACGACGATGCGGGCCATCGCCAAAGAGGCGGGGGTCTCGGTAGGGAACGCGTACTACTACTTCTCCTCCAAGGAACACCTCGTCCAGGGGTTCTACGACCGGATCGCCGCCGAGCACCAGGCGGCGGTCCGGCCCTTGCTGGACCGGGAGACCGATCTGGAGGCCCGGCTCGCCGGGGTGATGACGGCGTGGCTGGACATCGCGGCGCCGTACCACGAGTTCGCGGCCCAGTTCTTCAAGAACGCGGCCGACCCGGAGAGCCCCCTCAGCCCCTTCTCCCCCGAGTCGGAACACGCCCGCGAGGCTGCCATCGCCGTCCACCGGGAAGTCCTGGCAGGCGCCAAGGGGAAGGTGCCGGAAGAACTGGCCGACGTCCTCCCCGAGTTGATGTGGCTGTCCCAGATGGGGCTCGTCCTGTTCTGGGTCTTCGACCGCTCAACGGGCCGTGAGCGCAGCAGGCGCTTGGCCGAACGCGGGGCGCGGCTCACCACGCGCGGTATCGCGCTCGCCCGCTTCCGGGTGCTGCGGCCGCTCGTACGCGATGTGCACGAGCTGTTCACGGACTTCCTGCCGGGGATGGCGGAGACGGTCGCCGCCCGCAAGAAGTAGCCCGGAACCGCGGAATGCGGAATGCCGAATGCGGAACGACGAATGCGGAACGACGAACACCCCGGCCGCGGCCGGGGTGTTCGTGGACCTCACCGTCAGCGGCTGACACCCACGTCCGAGAGCACCACATCGTGGACCAGCGGATCGCCGCCGATCATGATGTGCCCGGCCCAGGGTTCATGGACACCCGCCGTCACGGCCAGCAGATACGCCCCGCCGGCCGGCGCGGACAGGATGTACGAGCCGTCGGCAAGCGACTCCGCCCGGTCGACCTGGCGGCCGCCCGGCGAGACGAGGGTGAGGATCGCGTCCCCGAACGGCTCGCCCTGCGGGGTACGGACGAATCCATGGACGACGGACCCTCCGATCCCCGCGGCCACCCCAAAGCGCGGTCCGGGAACAGAGCCGGAAGCGGCAGACCCTGCCCGCTCCGGCGCGTCCTCCCGCGGCTCCACCGCCAGATGCGGCAGCCGCTTCTCAAGACCCGCCGGCAGCCACCAGTTGGACTTCCCCAGCAGATGCATCGCTGCCGGCACCAGCGCCGTACGCAGGATGAACGCGTCCAGCGCCACCGCCGCGGCAAGCCCGATGCCCGCCATCGCGCCCTCCATGTCGCCGCTCAGCACAAAGGCGCTGAAGACGCAGATCATGATCAGGGCGGCGCAGTTGATGACCCTGCTGGTCTCGGCGAGGCCGACCCGGACGGCCCGCGCGTTGTCCTTCGTATGCACCCACTCCTCGTGCATCCGGCTGACCAGGAAGACCTGGTAGTCCATCGAGAGCCCGAAGAGCAGGGACAACATGATGACCGGCAGGAACGCCGTGATCGGGCCCTCCTTGCCGAGGCCCAGCGCCTCCGCTCCCCAGCCCCACTGGAAGATCGCGACCAGTACGCCGAAGGAGGCCGCGGCCGCGATCAGGTTCATCAGGGCGGCGGTCAGCGGGACGACCAGCGAGCGGAACGCGATCAGCAGCAGCAGGAAGCCCAGCGCGATGATCGTCCCGACGAAGTACGGCAACCGGTCGCCCGTCACCTCCGCGAAGTCCTTGAAGATCGCGGTCACTCCGCCGACATGGACCTCCTCGCCCGACTGCGGGATGACTTCGCCGCGCAGAATGTCGATCAGCTGGTCCGTCTCCTCTGACTGCGGCGATGTGGTCGGGACGACCTGGATCACCGTGACGCCGGAGTCCGGCGGCGAGGGCAGCGCGACGGCCTGGGCGACACCCTCCGTGGCGCGCACCGTGCTCACCAGTGCCTGGACGGCCGCCGGTTCGGCATCCCGCGCGACCAGTTGCAGCGGCCCGTTGAAGCCGGGCCCGAAGCCCTCGGCGAGCAGGTCGTACGCCTGCCGGGTGGTGGTGTCCTCCTTGTGGTTGCCCTGGTCGGTCGCGCCGAGCCGCAGCGAGAGCACGGGGATCGCCAGCGCGGCCATCACCACGACCGCGACCAGGGCGATCGACTTGGGCCGCTTCTGCACGGCCGCGGACCAGCGGGCGGCGGCGCCGCTCGACTCCGCCGTATCCGGACCGTCGGCGGCAAGCCTGCGGCGCTGGCGACGGCTCAGCACCCGCGGGCCGAGGACGCCGAGGAGCGCGGGCAGCAGGGTGGTCGCGGCCAGCACGCTCAGCACGACCGTCAGCGAGGTGGCGATCACCACGCCGTCGAGGAAACGCATGTTCATCACGAGCATGCCGGCGAGCGCGATGCACACCGTGCCGCCCGCGAACAGCACCGCGCGCCCCGAAGTGTTCAGCGCGGTGACCGCGGCGTCCTCGGGCGCCATGCCCCGCAGAATGCCCTTGCGGTGCCGCGTGACGATGAACAGCGCATAGTCGATGCCGACGCCGAGGCCGATCAACGAGCCGAGCAGCGGGGCCACTTCGGGCACATCCGTCGCATGGCTGAGCAACATGGTCGACAGCATTCCGGTGCCGACGCCGAAGATGGCCACCACGAGCGGCAGCACCATCGCGAAGAGCGAGCCGAAGGCCAGGAAGAGGACGACCGCGGCGGCCGCGATGCCGACCAGTTCGGCCGTGCCGGCCGGCGGCTCCTGGATACGGGTGATCGCCTGCCCGCCGAGCTCGACCTGCAGACCCGCCCGCTCCGCGTCCTGCGCGGTGTCGACGACGTCCTGGACCAGCTCCTTCGGCACGGCGTTGGCCTGCTCGGCGAAGGTGACCTGGGCGTAGGCGATCCGCCCGTCCTTGCTGATCTGCGTCGCGCCTGCCTGCGAGTACGGGCTCGCGACCTCGCCGACCCCCTTCATGCCCGCGATCTCCTTGAGCGCGGGCTCCACCCGCTCCCGTACCGCCGTGTCGCGCACGGATCCTTCGGAGACCCGCCACACCACCGTGTCGGTGTCGCCGGAGCGCTCCGGGAACGCCGTGACCATCAAGTCGTACGCATGTGTGGAGTCGGTGTCCGGAAGGCTGAAGCTGTTGGAGTAGTTGGTGCCTGCCGAGCTGCCCGCGGCCCCCAGACCGAACAGCGCCCCCACCCACAGCACCAGGACCACCAGCCGGTGCCGATAGCACCAGCGTGCCAATGCCCCCACGATTCCTGCCCCTTCGTCGATCCGTCTCCCCCGGGCCGGTCTCCAGAATCGGCTGCGGACACGGTCCGTGGCGTGACGCGGCCATGACTCTCAAGGAACTCCAAGACAGTGATCCGCCCCCCGCACCCGGAGCACGCCGATACTGAGGGCATGGACCATGAGGGAGCGACCGTGCTGGTCGTCGAGGACGAGCCGAGCATCGCCGACGTCCTCGCCATCGCGCTGCGCTATCACCGCTTTGAGGTGATTACGGCCGGAAGCGTACGGCAGGCACAGCAGCTTGCCGGGCAGACGCGCCCCGATGTGGCGCTCCTAGATGTGATGCTTCCGGACGGCGACGGGCGGGCGCTGGGGCGTGAACTGCGCGCCGTGCACCGCGATATGGCCGTCGTCTTCGTCACCGCGCGCGACGCGACCGCCGAGATCGTGGGGGCGCTCGGCTTCGGCGACGACTACATCACCAAGCCGTTCAACGTCGACGAGGTGGTGGCCCGCATCAGGGCCGTACTGCGGCGCACCAGGCCCGCGGATGTGCTGCCGGTGCGCCCGCCGCTGCGGTACGGGGATCTGGAGCTGGACGATGCTACGTACGCGGCGCGGCGCGCGGGCTGCTCGGTGCAGCTCACACCCACCGAGTACGCGCTGCTGCGTTTTCTCGTACGCAACGGCGGGCGCATCGTCCCCAAGGAGCAACTGCTGCGCCATGTCTGGCAGTACGAGCACCAGGCCGAGTCGACCGTCGTCGAGACGTACATCAGCTATCTGCGGCGCAAGCTGGACCCCCTGGGACCGCCGCTGATCACCACCCGCAGGGGCGTCGGATACGGACTCGCATGAGGTGCAACCACCGCGGCATCCATTCCCTGCGCGGCCGCCTCACCCTCGTCAATGTGGCGCTGCTGGCCCTCGGCATCGTCGCGGCCACCGCGGTCAGCCTGATGGGCATGCGGCACTATCTGCTGGACAACGTCGACTCCGAGCTGCTTGGGTCCCGCAACGCGCTGCAGGGCGCCGGCCTCACCCAGAAGCAGATCGACTCGCTGAGCGCGATCGGGGCGCTGCGCGACAAGTACGACCCCGAGAGGGCGGCGGCGAGGACCCTGCCCCGGGCGGACACGGTCTTCGTCGCCCTCGACGCGAAGGGGCAGCCCATCGCCTTCGCGGGAGTCGCGCCCACGGAGAGACAGCACGAGCTCACATCGGCCGTCGGCGACCCGGCCGTGTTCGCCGGGTCCGCAGAGGCGCACGACCTGAAGCTCGACGGCGACGCGTATCGAGGCGTCGGGGCGCGCCTCGCCGACGGCACGTTCGTGCTCATGGCGACCTCCACCGAGTCCGTGCACGGGGCCATCAAGAAGGCGCTCAAGCTCGATCTCGCGCTGGGCACCGTCCTGTTGACCTTCCTCGCAGTGGGCACCATGCTCGGCACGCGCCATCGGCTGCGGCCGCTGGAGGACATGGTGGAGACGGCCTCCGCGATCGCCGAGGGCGACCTCACGCGACGGGTGCCGGGCAGCCGCGATCCGGTCACCGAGATCGAGCAGCTGCGGGTCGCCCTCAACTCGATGCTCCACCAGGTCGAGTCGGCCTTCGAGACGCGCGAGCACAGCGCGGCCCAGCTGCGGCAGTTCGTCGCGGACGCCTCGCACGAGCTGCGTACGCCGCTGTCCGCGATCCGCGGCTATCTGCAGCTGTACGACAAGGGGATGCTGCGCGAGCCCGCCGAGCGGGCCAGGGCGCTGGCCCGGATGACCGCCGAGGCCGACCGGATGGGACGGCTCGTCGAGGAGCTGCTGACCCTGGCCCGGCTGGACCAGCAGGCCCAACTGCGGCTGTGCTCGGTCGACTTGAGCGCTCTGGTGCGGGACGCGGCGGACGATCTGCGGGCCCAGCAGCCGCAGCGCCCGCTCGACGTACGGGCCGACAGCGCGATGGTCGTGCACGGCGACGAGTCCGGGCTGCGGCAGGTCGTCGGCAATCTGCTGGCCAATGTACGTGCCCACACCCCGGCCGACGCGCCGGTACGGGTGGAGCTGGCGCGCGAGGACGGCGCGGGGCACGGCCCCGGAGCGGTGCGGCTGCGGGTCGCGGACGAGGGGCCCGGCATGGCCCGCGAGGAAGCGGACCGCATCTTCGACCGCTTCTTCCGGGCGGCCGGCGGCGGGAGTCAGCCTGCGGGCAGCGGGCTGGGCATGGCGATCGTGCAGGCGGTGGTGGCCTCGCACGGCGGCGCGGTGACGATCCAGACGGCGCCGGGCAAGGGCCTGGTGGTGACGGTGGCGCTCCCGGCGGCTGTGGCCTAGGCCCGGACATCACCGTTTCAGATCCAGCCGAACCGTTCAGATCCAGCCGAGCTCCCAGAGCCGCCAGATGCCGGTGCCGTCCGTCAAATACTGCGAGCCGTTGACGTCCTCGCTGCTCAGTACGTAGTCCTTCTTCTGCCACAGCGGCACCAGCGGCACATCCTTCGCGACCTCCCGCTGCAGCGATTTGAAGTCCGCCGTGGCGCGGGCGCGTTCGCTGTACTGCTGCGTCGAGGCGATCAGCCTGTCGACGGTCCTGCTCTCATAGCCGTTGTGGAGGGTGGAGTCCTTGCCGACGAGCGGCTGGCTGAAACTGTCGGGGTCCGGGAAGTCCGGGATCCAGCCGATGGTGTACGCGTCGTACTGCCCCTTCGCGTACCCCTTCTGGAACACCTTCCAGTCCTCGGCCACGACCTTCACCTTGAACAGCCTGGTCGCCTCCAGCTGGCGGCGCAGCTCGGCGGCCTCCTGCGCCGGGCCGCTGTCCGCACGGTGCACCAGGGTGAAGCTCACCGGGGTTCCGACCCCGGCGTCGGCCAGGAGTTTCTTGGCGCGCTCCGCGCTGGGCTGCGGATAGACGTCGAAGAAGGGGTTGCTGTGCGCCAGCGTGCCCTGCGGGATCAGGGAGTACAGCGGCTCCACCGTGGAGTGATAGACCGAAGTGACCACCTGGGTGCGGTCGATGACCGAGGCGATCGCCTGCCGGACCGCCTTCTTCGCCATCGGCGATCCTGGCCGTACGTTGAAGACGAGGTTGCGGATCTCCGCGCTCTGCGACTCGTTGATGCGAGTGCCCGAGCCGCTGGGGTCGAGGCCGGCGATCACCTTCGCCGGCAGCTGCCGGTGGGTGACGTCGAGCTGCTTGGCCTTCCAGGCCGCGGCGAGCTCGTCGGAGCTCTCGAAGTAGCGGATCAGCACAGGCCCGCCGGTCTTCGTCAGCGCGCCCCGGTACTTCGGGTTGGGTTCGAGCCGGGCACTGACGCCGGGCTCGTACGCCTTCAGTACGTACGGTCCCGAACCGTCCACGGCAGAGCCCTCGCGCAGGCTCTTCTCCGGGTACTGGGTGCGGTCGACGATCGATCCGGCGCCGGTGGCGACCTTCTGCGGAAAGGTCGCGTCACGCGAGCTGAGGTTGAAGGTGACCGTCTGGCCCTTGGCCACGACGTTCATGAGTGTGGTGAAGAGAGGCTGCGGGCCGACGTCCGTCTTGATGCGCAGCATGCGGTCGAAGGAGTACTTCACGTCCTCGCCGGTGATCTTGCGGCCGTTGGAGAAGGTGAGGTCGTCGCGCAGCTCGCACTGGTACGTCTGGAGCTTCATGCCGATGAAGCGGCAGCCGCGCGCGGCGTCGGGGACCGGGGTGATGCCGCCGGGCTTGAAGGTGAGGAGCGACTGGTAGACGTTGCTGTACATGGCCCAGGAGCCGGCGTCGTACGCCCCCGAGGGGTCAAGGGAGGTGACGACGTCGGACGTCCCGACGGTGACCGGATCCTTACTGGCCTCGTTCGACGGTAATAACTGCCAGCCGCCCACGGCCGCGGCCAGGACCACCACGCAAGTGACAAGTATTCGTAGCCGAATCGACTGCACTGCAGTGCTCCTCTTCACGCCCACCCCTGTTCGTGATGGCACTCAGCCAATCACAGGGGCTTGACAAGAGGAAGGGAAGCTTGCACCTCACAGGGAACTTTGACCTCGGCTATGCCTGGCGGGAAGCGAGCTGTACGACGGTGATGTCGGAGGTGGCCCCCACGCGCACGGGCGGGCCCCACGCGCCCGCTCCCCGGGTCACGTAGAGCTGGGTGTCGCCGTACCGTTCGAGACCGGCGACGGTGGGGTTGGCGAGGGCGGCGAGGTAGTTGCCGGGCCACAGCTGACCGCCGTGGGTGTGCCCGGAGAGCTGGAGATCCACCCCCTGTTTCACCGCGTCATGGATGACGACGGGCTGGTGCGCGAGCAGCACGGAGGCGCGGGCCCGGTCCCGGTCGCCGAGCGCCCTGCCGAAGTCGGGGCCGTCGCCCTCGCTCTCGCCCGCGACGTCGTTGACGCCGGCGAGGTCGAAACCGGCGATCTCGACGCGCTCGTTCCGCAGCGGGCGGAGCCCGAGCTCGCGGACGTGGTCGATCCACTCCTCGGCGCCGGAGAAGTACTCGTGATTGCCGGTCACGAAGAAGGCGCCGTGCCGCGCCCGCAACTGCGCGAGCGGCTCGGCGGCGGCCCCGAGGTCGGCGACGCTGCCGTCGACGAGATCGCCGACGACGGCGACGAGGTCGGGCGAGGTGGCGTTGATGGTGTCGACGATGCGCTGGGTGTGCGCGCGGCCGAGGATCGGCCCGAGATGAATGTCGCTGACGACGGCGATCCGGAACCCGTGGGCTGCGCGCGGAAGTTTGCCGAGCGGCACGGTGACACGCTTCACCCGGGGTCCACGGAGGACGCCGTACGTCCCGCACCCAACGGTCCCGAGAGCGACGGCGGCGGCGCCTCCGCCGACGACGCGAGCCACGAAGAGCCGCCGGGAGAGGGCTGCGCTGCGGCCCGCGACGTCGGCGCCCGGGTCGGGCGCGGCGTCCGAGGCGGCCGCGGTTTCGGCGCCCGGAGCGTCCGAGGCCGCGGCAGCAGGCCCGGCCGGATCCGCATGCGTGTCGGGGGCGGCCGGGTCGGCGGGCTCGGCCCGAACCGGGGCCGGGTCGGCCGGGTGCGTGTCCAGCACCGCAGTGCCCGGGGCCGCGGCGAAGCCTGCGGCGGCCGGGTCAGCGGGCTCGGCCCGAACCGGGGCCGGGGCCGCGTCAGTCAGGTGCGCGGCCGGTGCCGCGGCGGCCGGGTCAGCGGGCTCGGCCGGAGGCGCGGCGACCGTACCGGGGTCCCCGTGCGCCGCGGTGCGGAACGCACCCACGTGCGCGTCCGGTGCCGCGGCAGGCTCGGGGGCCTGGGAGGCTTGCCCCCCAGTTTCTGGAAGGGGCGGGGTGGGGGAATTCCCAGCCGTCGCCCGCCGCTCCAGCACCCGCCGCAGCACCGGCCGCACCCCCTCCCCCACCACCAGCCCCAGCGTCAGATACAGCAGCACCGCCAGCCACAGATACCCCGGCCACGCCAGCACCCGCTCCAGCCAGAACGGCGCCCCCGCCCGCCCCGACACCAGCGCCCCCACCGTCAGCACCGGCAGTACCCACGCCGCCGCCGTGCCCACCCGACGGGCCACCCCGCCGTGCGCCGTCGTGTCGCGGACCAGCCGCCGCCACACGTACCAGTGCACGCCCCCGAGCAGGGCGACAACCACAACCACCACGAGCAGGACAACCACCAGCACGGACCGCTCCTCTAATCCCTGTCAGCCCGAGCGCGCCCGTCGCGCCCCTCGCGGCGCAATGCGCGCACCCCACGCAACCCGATCACTCCGACGACCGTCCCCAGAAGAAAGGACGTGATGGCGAGCAGCAGATGGACCCAGAAGTAGGCCGTCGGGTCACCCGCGTCGTCGAAGGCGAGCCCGCTCCCGTCCTTCCACAGGTTCTTGACGAAAGTGATCCAGATGAACCAGCTCCACACCCCGAAGGCGAGCAGGAACCAGGAGACGGGGCGGCTGAGCTTCATGGACTCAGTATCGCGGCCGTCCTCCGACCGGGGCCTCCGGGGTGGGCTGTCCCGGCGTTGCGCCCGGCGGGTCACCGGGCTGATAACCATATTTTCTGCAAAGGCATGTACGTTCTCGTCCGTGTCTGCTTTGAAGAGGACCGCATTGACGGTCGCCGCCGCCGCGTTGCTGCCTGCCCTCGCCGTCGCCCCCGCGTCGGCGGACACTTACGACGACCTGGCA
Source organism: Streptomyces sp. NPDC002868 (assembly GCF_055563295.1). Taxonomy (NCBI): domain Bacteria; kingdom Bacillati; phylum Actinomycetota; class Actinomycetes; order Kitasatosporales; family Streptomycetaceae; genus Streptomyces; species Streptomyces sp. NPDC002868. Next base: position 689,511 of record NZ_JBVHDR010000002.1, read on the forward strand.
GACGAGAAACGCCCGAACCCCCCGGCCTCCATGTCCACCGTCGGCGGCGCCCAACTCGGCAAGGCAGGCACCCAGGTCAGCCTCGGCCCCGGCGCGCCCGTCCTGCCCGAGGAGGTGAGCGGCCGGTCCTGGATCGTCGCGGACGCGGAGAGCGGCGAGGTGCTGGCCGCGCACAACGCCCACTGGCGGCTGCCCCCGGCATCGACGCTCAAGATGCTGTTCGCGGACACCGTGCTCCCCCGGCTGCCCAAGACCGACATCCACAAGGTGACCAACGACGAGCTCTCGGACGTCGGCGACGGCAGCAGCCTGGTCGGGGTCAAGGAGAACCAGACCTACTCCGTGCACGATCTGTGGCTCGGCGTGTTCCTGCGCTCCGGCAACGACGCCGTGCATGTGCTGGCCTCGATGAACGGCGGCGTTTCCAAGACCGTCCAGGACATGCAGGAGCACGCCGACGAACTGCAGGCGCTCGACACGCATGTCGTCTCGCCCGACGGTTACGACGCGAACGGCCAGGTCTCCTCCGCGTACGACCTGACCCTCATCGCCCGCAGCGGCATGCAGAAGAAGGACTTCCGCGAGTACTGCTCGACGGCGAGCGCCAAGTTCCCCGGCGAAAAGGTCGAGGGCAAGCAGCGTGGGACGTTCGAGATCCAGAACACCAACCGGCTGCTCACCGGCGCCTACGGCATTACCCCGTACAAGGGCATCGCGGGCGTCAAGAACGGCAACACCACGCACGCGGGCGCGACCTTCACCGGAGTCGCCGAGCGGAACGGCAAGGTGCTGCTCGTCACCGTCATGAACCCGGACTCCGGCGAGAGCCAGGCGGTCTACAAGGAAGCGGGCAGGCTGCTCGACTGGGGCTTCGCGGCGGCCGGGAAGGTCAAGCCGGTCGGCGAGCTGGTCCCGCCGAAGTCCGCCACCCCGTCACAGGGCGCGGAGCCGGCCAACAACGGCGCTCCGGCGAAGACCGCCGCCGACGCGAAACGGGGCTCCGGCGGCATCGGCATCGCGCTCGCTGTCATCGGCGGGGTGCTGGTGCTGCTTACTGCCGGCGTGTTCCTGGTCAACCGCCGCTGGCCGATGCGCCGCCGCTAGCCCTGCCGGCCGCCGCTTCTTGAGCGTTCTTGCTCGGCGTCGCCGTCCATGCGGCGCAGAACAGCATGAGCTTCGCGGTGAAGTTGATCCACAGCAGCAGGGCGATCGGGACGCCGAAGGCTCCGTACATGCTCCTCGCGGCTACGCCCCTGATGTAGCCGCCGAGCAGCAGCTTGAGCAGTTCGAAGCCGACCGCGCCGATCAGCGCCGCCACCACCAGGCGGCGGCGCTGCGGTTGCACGCCCGGCAGCAGCGTCAGGACGTAGAGCAGCAGCAGGAAGTCGGCCACTACGGCGATCGCGATTGCCGCGATCTGAAGCAGTACGCCCTCGGCTCCGCCTTCGTCGATGCCGAGCCGGTCGGCGCTCCAGCCGACGGCGGTGGAGCCGAGGGCGGAAGCGGCGAGCGAGACGAGCACGGTCACGCCGAGCCCGAGCAGTACGAGCCCGTCCTTGAGCCTGCGCAGGACCGGGTTGTCCTCGTCCTCGTCGTCCAGCTCCCAGACGGCGCGCAGACACTCCCTTATCGAGCCGACCCAGCCGATGCCGGTGAAGAGCAACAACGCGCCCGCGACGAGCCCGACCGTACCCGCGTTGGCGACCAGGGAGTTGATGTCGAGCTGGTCGGAGATGCCAGGCACCTGCTCGGAAATCTTGTCCTCGAGCGTCTTCAGCTGCTCCTTGTCGAGCAGCGAGGCGCCGATCGCCGCGGCCACGGTGATCAGCGGGAAGAGTGCGAGAAAGCTGATGAAGGTGATCGCGGCGGCGAGCCGCGACCAGTGCACCCGGTCGAGCGTCTCGTAGGAACGCCAGGCGTGAGTCCGCATCAACCGGGCGACGAGCGGGCCGATGACGGGGAGTTTGGTCAGCCATTCCATGTCGTACGCGTACCCTCCGCACCGAATACCAGCGTCCGGGTGCCCCAGAATCGCAGGCAGGTCTTCGCGGCCAGCGGGTCCCGGCCGCGCTCGGGCCACGGAACGCGCCGGGCGGGCCGGACACGGCCCGCCGGCCGCAGTCCGCTCACAGGTCGGCGACCGCCAGTCCGTACATCGCCGCCCACATCAGGCCGATGACGGCGAGCGCCCGGTCGCGCAGCACCACGTCCTCGGGTGCGCCGGCTGTGCCCCGGTCCGCGAAGACCGCGTACCGCAGCACCGCCAGGATGAACGCGATCACCGACAGCTGCCGCCAGGGAAGCAGCGCCTGGGCGGCCACGCCCCCGCTCTCCAGGGCCCACAGGCAGTAGGCAAGCACGGCCACGCCGGCCGCGAGCTGCCAGACGAAGCGCAGATACCCGGCCGTGTACTCGCCCAGCAGCGCCCGGGTCTCGCTCTTGCGGTCCTCCATCTGCACGGCTTCGGAGTACCGCTTTGCCGCCACCATGAACAGCGCGCCGAAGCCGGTGGTGATCAGGAACCAGCGCGACAGCGGGATACCGAGCGCGACCCCGCCGATGATCGCGCGCATCAGGAACCCGGCGGTGACGACGGCGAGATCGACGACGAGGACGTGCTTGAGCCAGACGCAGTAGGCGAGTTGCATCGACAGATACGCGGTGAGCAGCGCACCGGTCATGGGATTGCACAGGGCCGCCGCCCCGGCGACCGCGGCGACGCCGAGCACCGCTCCCAGGGTGTGCGCGACGGTCACGGGCACCTCGCCGGCGGCGACGGGCCGGTGGCATTTGACGGGGTGGGCCCGGTCGGCGTCCGCGTCGAGGGCGTCGTTGATCAGGTAGACGGCCGAGGCGGCCGCCGTGAACAGGGCGAAGACGATGGCCAATTGGACGGCGGCGTGCCGGGAGCCCAGATCTCCGGCGGCGGCGGGCGCGGCCACGACCAGGACGTTCTTGATCCACTGGCGTGGCCGGGCGGTCCTGAGCAGCCCGACGGGCAGGGTCACGGCCCGGGGCTGAGCGGGCCGTCCTGGCCGGCCGGGGCGTTCCGGCCGCTCGATCAGCGCGGAGCCGCGCTCAGCCATTCCGCCCGCCTCCCGCTGCGGGCGGAGCCAGCGGGCGCGTCATCCAGGCCGCGCCCATGCCTGCGGTCAGACCGCCGAGTACGGCACCGGCCGCGATGTCCGTCGGGTAGTGGACGCCGACGACGAGACGGGACACGCACATCGCGGCCGCCAGCGGCGGTGCCAGCCGACGGCCGGCCGGGCGGAGCGCGCCGAAGGCCACGGCGGCCGCGGCCGCCGAGGTGGCGTGTGAGCTGGGGAAGGAGTGGCGGCTCGCGATGCGGACGAGCGGCTCGCGATGCGGGAGTCGGGGGCGGGGGCGGCGTACTGCCCGCTTGACGCCCATGCTCGCGAGATGCGCGGCGCCCACGAGTGCGATGGCGCGGAGCCAGGCTCCGCGCCGCTCACGGTCGATCGCCGCGCCGACGAGCCCCCCGGCGAGCCAGAGCGCGCCGTGCTCGCCGCTGAGGGAGAGCGCGCGGGCGGCTGCGGCGATCCGCGGCTGACTGCCGCAGTCCCGCATCGCCGCCAGCAGCCGCCGGTCGGCCGCCGCGCAGTCGACGTATCTCATCTGCCACCCCTCTCATGAGCCAGGGGCGACTCTCGTCGGCGACCGGCCGACTTTCACGTCATTCTTTGATGACACTCGTATAATCACCCATTTCGGCGAGTCACCTGAGGTACCGCAAAAAGAGGGCATAGGTGGCTATACGGTCATGGGCGTGGCTGCCGACACCCGCATCACCGACGCACGTGCCAGTGCCAATGCCAGTGCCGGTCCCGAGTTCGTGTCCGTCACCGGCTGGGGCCGGACGGCTCCGACGACCGCCCGCCTGCTGCGTCCCCGTACCCACGAAGAGGCCGCGGCAGCGGTACGGGAGTGGGGCGCGCGCGGTGGCATCGCGCGCGGGCTGGGGCGGGCGTACGGCGACGCGGCGCAGAACGCGGGCGGAACCGTACTCGACATGACCGGGCTGGACCGCATCCGCACCATCGACGCCGAGGCGGGCGTCGTCGTGTGCGACGCGGGCGTCAGTCTGCACCGGCTGATGGAAGTGCTGCTGCCGCTCGGCTGGTTCGTGCCGGTGACGCCCGGGACCCGCTATGTCACGGTCGGCGGCGCGATCGGCGCGGACATCCACGGCAAGAACCACCATGTGTCGGGTTCGTTCGCCCGCCATGTGCGCTCGCTGGAGCTGCTGACGGCGGACGGTTCGGTACACACCGTCCTCCCCGGCACCGACCTGTTCGACGCGACAGCGGGTGGCATGGGCCTTACCGGCGTGATCCTCTCGGCGGCCGTCCGGCTCCACCGGGTCGAGACCTCCCTGATGTCCGTCGACACCGAACGGGCGGTGGATCTGGACGACTTGATGGCAAGGCTCACCGCCACCGACCACCGGTACCGGTACTCCGTCGCCTGGATCGACCTCCTCGCGCGCGGGCGCGCGCTGGGGCGCTCGGTTCTGGCGAGGGGAGAGCACGCGCCACTGGCCGCGCTCCCCCGGCGCACCCGGCGCGCCCCTTTGTCCTTCCGCCCGGGACAACTGCCGCCCGCCCCCGGATTCGTACCGGAGGGGCTGCTCGGACGCGCCACGGTCGGGCTCTTCAACGAGCTCTGGTACCGCAGGGCGCCCCGCTCTCGGACCGGTGAGCTGCAGAAGATCTCGGCCTTCTTCCACCCCCTGGACGGCGTCCCGCACTGGAACCGGATCTACGGCCGAGGCGGCTTCGTGCAGTACCAGTTCGTCGTCGGGTACGGGCAGGAGGAGACCCTGCGCCGAATCGTGCAGCGCATCTCACGGCGCGGCTGTCCGTCGTTCCTGGCGGTGCTGAAGCGCTTCGGCGAGAGCGATCCCGGGTGGTTGTCCTTCCCGATGCCCGGCTGGACGCTCGCCCTCGACATCCCGGCCGGGCTGACCGGGCTCGGCGCCTTCCTCGACGAGCTGGACGAGGAGGTCGCGGAGGCGGGCGGCCGGGTCTATCTGGCGAAGGACTCCAGGCTGCGCCCGGAACTGCTCGCAAAGATGTATCCGCGGCTGCCCGAATTCCGATCCCTGCGGGCCGGTCTCGACCCAGGCGGGGTCTTCACCTCCGACCTGTCCCGCCGACTGACTCTCTAGGAGAACCGACCTATGAAGGACGCCTTCGGCAGCCCTCAGTCCCTGCTCGTCCTCGGCGGCACGTCGGAGATCGGCCTGGCCACCGCCCGTCGGCTCATCGCCCGCCGCACCCGCACGGTCTGGCTGGCCGGCCGTCTCTCCCCCGGCCTCGATGACGCGGCCGCCGAGCTCCGCAGGCTCGGGGCCGATGTCCGCACCGTCGCCTTCGACGCCCTGGACTGTGCCGCGCACGAGGATGTGCTGGGCAAGATCTTCGCGGAGGGCGACATCGACATGGTGCTGCTTGCCTTCGGCGTCCTCGGCGACCAGGCGAACGACGAGGCCGATCCGCCTGCCGCGGTCCGGGTCGCGCAGACCAACTACACGGGCGCGGTCTCGGCCGGTCTGGTGTGCGCCGGCGCACTGCAGAGCCAGGGGCACGGCTCGCTGGTGGTGCTCTCCTCGGTCGCCGGCGAGCGCGCCCGCCGCGCCAACTTCATCTACGGCTCCAGCAAGGCGGGCCTGGACGCCTTCGCCCAGGGTCTTGGCGACGCGCTGCACGGGACTGGCGTGCACGTGATGGTCGTACGCCCCGGATTCGTCGTTACGAAAATGACGGCGGGGCTGGCTCAGGCACCGCTCGCCACCACCCCCGAAGCGGTCGCCGCAGCCGTCGAACTGGGGCTGCGGCGCAGGTCCGAGACGGTGTGGGTGCCGGGGGCACTGCGCGTGGTGATGTCGGCGCTGCGGCATGTGCCGCGCCCGCTGTTCCGCAGAATGCCGCTCTGACGGAACCGGGCGTCAGAGGGTAGTGGCGGGCTCGTCGACCGGGGATCCCTGGGCGGGAACGGCCGTGACGCCGCCGCCGAAGGCGTACTCATGGAGCTTGCGCCACACGCCGTCCGCGCCCTGCTCGTACAGCGCGAAGGAGGCACAGGTCCAGGCCGCCTCGTACTCGGACAGCTCTTCGTAGGCCCGGTCCATCGCCTCCTCGGCGATGCCGTGCGCCACGGTCACATGCGGGTGGTACGGGAACTGCAGCTCACGCACGAGCGGCCCGGACGCGTCCCGCACCCGCTTCTGCAGCCAGGAGCAGGCCGCCGCGCCCTCGACGACCTGGACGAAGACGACGGGCGAGAGCGGGCGGAATGTCCCGGTGCCGAAGAGCCGCATCGGGAACGGCCGGCCGGTCGTCGCTACCGCGGCGAGATGCGCCTCGATCGAGGGCAGGGCCTCGGCGTCGACCTCGGTGGGCGGGAGAAGGGTGACGTGTGTGGGGATTCCGTGCGCGGCGGGATCCCCGAAGCCCGCGCGCCGCTCCTGGAGCAGGCTGCCATAGGGCTCCGGGACCGCGATCGAAACGCCGAGCGTTACGGTCCCCACGTCGTTCTCCTCAGTCGTCGGTAGTTAGGTGTGCAGCCGCCAGTGTGGCTGCTGCACCGTATGTGTGGCCAGAGTCCTTGGACACAGTGATGATTCAGTGCCGATTCAGTACGGACTCACTACGGACTCAGTGCTTCGCCGGCAGGAACCCCACCTTGTCGTATGCGGCGGCCAGCGTCTCGGCGGCGACCGCCCGGGCCTTCTCCGCGCCCTTGGCCAGAATCGAGTCCAGCGTCTCGGGATCGTCCAGATATTCCTGCGTACGGGTGCGGAAGGGAGTGACGAATTCCACCATGATTTCGGCCAGGTCGGTCTTCAGCGCGCCGTACATCTTGCCCTCGTACTCCGCCTCCAGCTCGGCGATGGTCTTGCCGGTGAGGGTGGAGTGGATGGTGAGGAGGTTGGAGACGCCGGGCTTCTCGACGGGGTCGAAGCGGATCACGGTGTCGGTGTCGGTGACCGCGCTCTTGACCTTCTTGGCGGTCGCCTTGGGCTCGTCGAGCAGATTGATCAGGCCCTTCGGCGTGGACGCCGACTTGCTCATCTTGATCGACGGGTCCTGGAGGTCGTAGATCTTCGCGACCTCCTTGACGATGTGCGGCGCCGGGACGGTGAAGGTGTCGCCGAAGCGGGTGTTGAAGCGCTCGGCGAGATCACGGGTGAGCTCGATGTGCTGGCGCTGGTCCTCGCCGACCGGGACGGCGTTGGCCTGGTAGAGCAGGATGTCCGCGACCTGCAGGATCGGATACGTGAAGAGCCCGACGGTGGCGCGGTCGGCGCCCTGCTTGGCGGACTTGTCCTTGAACTGCGTCATCCGGGAGGCCTCGCCGAAGCCGGTGAGGCAGTTCATGATCCAGCCGAGCTGGGCGTGCTCGGGGACGTGGCTCTGGATGAAGAGGGTGCAGCGCTCGGGGTCGAGACCGGCGGCGAGCAGCTGAGCGGCGGCGAGTCGGGTGTTGGCACGCAGCTCGGCTGGGTCCTGCGGCATGGTGATCGCGTGCAGATCCACGACCATGTAGAACGCGTCGTGGGTCTCTTGCAGCGCCACGTACTGGCGGATCGCGCCGAGGTAGTTCCCGAGGTGGAACGAGCCTGCGGTGGGCTGGATACCGGAGAGCGCGCGGGGTCGGTCTGAGGCCATGTTCATCATTCTCTCAGGTGTGGAACCGATCCTCGGCCGCCGGTGTATGAAAGGTGTGAGGACGCGGGAGGGGACCGTGGAAGCGGGTCCGGAGGGGGGCCGCATCGTCGACGAGGCTGCGGTGATCGCGCGGGTGCGCGCCGGAGAGCCGGAGGCGTACGCGGAGCTGGTGCGCGCCCACACGCATGTCGCGCTGCGTGCGGCCGTGGCCTTCGGGGCCGGTGCGGACGCGGAGGATGTGGTGCAGAGCGCCTTCCTCAAGGCGTACCAGGCGCTGGGGCGGTTCCGGGACGGCGCCGCGTTCCGTCCGTGGCTGCTTCGGATCGTGGTCAATGAGACGAGGAACACAGTGCGCTCGGCGGTGCGGCTGCGGGCGCTCGCCGGACAGGAGGCACTGCTGATCGGCTCCGAGCCGCTGATACCGGAGTCGGCCGACCCGGCGGTGGCGGCCCTGGCGGAGGAGCGGCGGACGGTGCTGCTGGCGGCGCTGGAGGAGCTGAGCGAGGAGCAGCGGCAGGTCGTCACCTACCGCTATCTGCTGGAGATGGACGAGGCGGAGACGGCCGAGGCGCTGGGCTGGCCGCGCGGCACGGTGAAGTCCCGGCTGAACCGCGCGCTGGCGAAGCTGGGGCAGCTCATTCCTGGGAAGGGAGGTGAGGAGCATGACTGACGAGGAGCCGCACGAGGCCTTGGGTGAGGAGCCGCACGAGGAGCCGCACGAGGAGCCGCACGAGGGCTTGCGCCAGGAGCTGCGCGGACTGGGGCGCGGGATCAGGATTCCGGACGTCGACGGCGAGACGATGGCCGAGCGGGTGCTGGCCCAGCTCCTCGCCGAGGCGGTGCCCCCTCCTGCCGAGCCAGGGCGGGCCGAGCGGTTCAGGCTCTGGACGCGCCGGAGGTGGCGCGCGCTGACGGTCGTCCTGTCCGGGGTGCTGGTGGTGCTCGTGCTCACGCCTCCGGTGCGGGCGACGGTGGCCGACTGGTTCGGATTCGGCGGGGTCGAGGTGCGATACGACCCCACGATGCCGCCGCGGCAAGGGACGCAGCCGCCGTGGTGCCACGCGCCGGTGCCGCTGGCCGAGGCGGAGCGGCGCGCGGGATTCCGGGCGCGGGTGCCGGGCGGGCTGGGCGACCCGGACGCGGTCTCGGTGACCGAAGGGCCCGCGGGCCGGTCGGTGGTGAGCCTGTGCTGGAGCGAGCGGGGGCGGACGATCCGGCTGGACCAATTCCCGGCGCAGCTGGACCTCGGCTTCGCCAAGCAGGCGCGGATCATGCCGGAGTGGGTGACGCTGAGCGGCGGGATGGGGCTGTGGTTCGCCGAGCCGCATCTACTGCGGTTCGGCATGACCGACGCCCGTGGCGAGGTGTGGATACAGGCCGAGCGGACGGCGGGCCCGACGCTGCTGTGGACGGCGGACGAGCGGACGACCCTGCGGCTGGAGGGAGTGGCTCAGTTGCTGCGCGCCAAGGAGATCGGGGAATCGACGCGCTGAAATTGGCAGCGGGCGGGGTGGAACCTGAAGCGGGCGGGCGGTGTACCAGAGGTGACGGGGTGCGGACGGGCCGTACCGGACGTCGGCTGGGGGAAGTATGCGACTGCTGGGACGACTTGCCGCACTGGTGACGGTGCTCGCGCTGACGTGGGTCCTCGCCCCGGGCGCGGTGGCCGGAGGGCCGACCAGTGTGCTGATCACCTCTCCGGAAAGCAGCGAGACCGCGTCTCTCTACTACTCCGACACGGACTACACAGCCCTGCTGAACCTGCTGGGCGACGGTCCGGCCAAGGGGCAGACGGACCGGCCGCCGTCGCTGGACATGGCGGTGGACGCCCGGCAGATCAATGTGACCTGGATGGTCCATGACGTTCAGCCCTGGCGCGTGGACCGGGTGTATCCGAGCGACCGGGCGGGCGTCGTCTGGATACATACGGCACGGGAAATGGAGTCGCAGAGGGGCTACTGGCACCAGGCGCGGCAGCCCACGGAGCTGAGCGGGCTCCTCAAGAAGCTGGGCCTGATGGGCAAGAGGTCCGGCGGGGCCGGGGTGGCTGAGTACCCGCCCGCCTGGGACGACGGGCAGGCTCAGGACCAGGGGCAGAGCCGGCAGGAGGCTGAGCCCCCGACGGCACCTGCCACCGCGCCTGCCTCCGACGACACCACCACCGGCTGGTGGTGGGCGATACCGGGGCTGGCGGCCGGGGCGGCGCTGACTCTGGTGCTGCGGCCGCTGGCCTCACGGCTGCCGCGCCCGCCGTTCGGGCGGGGCGGCGGCACACCGGAGCCGGGACCGCGCCAGCAGCTGCTGGACGGCTAGGCGGAGAGCCTGTTTCACGCGAACCGGCTGCCGACCGGCCCCGGTCAGCCATCGCGGTCACCGGTCGCCGGTCACCGGTCAGCCGTCGCGGTCACCGCGCTAGGCAGTCAGCCCGGGCGCGGGGTACTCGGCCATCAGAGCCGCGACCTCGGCGCGAATCGTGGCCAGCGCGTCCTCGTCGCCCGCGTCGGCCGCGGTCACGCCCCGGTCGATCCAGTCGGCGACGGCGGCCATGTGCTCCGTACCGAGACCGCGGGAGGTGAGGGAGGGGGTGCCGATGCGGACGCCCGAGGGGTCGAAGGGCTTCCTCGGGTCGTAGGGGACGGTGTTGTAGTTGACGACGATCCCGGCCCGGTCGAGGGCCTTCGCCGCCACCTTGCCGGGCACGTCCTTGGGGGTGAGGTCCATCAGGATCAGATGGTTGTCGGTGCCGCCGGAGACAAGGTCGAAGCCACGGGTCAGGAGCTCGTCGGCGAGCGCCTTGGCGTTGGCGACGACCGACTGGGCGTAGGTGCGGAAGGAGGGCTGGGACGCCTCGTGCAGGGCGACCGCGATGGCGGCCGTGGTCTGGTTGTGCGGGCCGCCCTGGAGGCCGGGGAACACCGCCTTGTCGATGGCCTTGGCATGCTCCTCGCGGGACATCAGCATCGCGCCGCGTGGCCCGCGCAGGGTCTTGTGGGTGGTCGTGGAGATCACGTCCGCGTGCGGCACCGGCGAGGGGTGCGCGCCGCCCGCGATCAGGCCGGCGATGTGCGCGACATCGGCGACCAGGACGGCGCCGGACTCGCGGGCGATCTCCGCGAAGGCCGCGAAGTCGATGGTGCGGGGCAGGGCGGTGCCGCCGCAGAAGATGATCTTCGGCCGCTCCTTGAGGGCGAGTTCGCGCACCTCGTCGAAGTCGATGAGGCCGGTGTCCTGGCGTACGCCGTACTGCACGCCGCGGAACCACTTGCCGGTGGCGGAGACGCCCCAGCCGTGGGTGAGGTGGCCACCCATCGGCAGGGCCATGCCCATCACGGTGTCGCCGGGCTCGGCGAAGGCGAGATAGACGGCGAGGTTGGCCGGGGAGCCGGAGTAGGGCTGGACATTGGCGTGCTCGACGCCGAAGACGGCCTTGGCGCGGGCGATGGCGAGCCGCTCGACCTGGTCGATGTTCTGCTGGCCCTCGTAGTAGCGGCGGCCGGCGTAGCCCTCGCTGTACTTGTTCTGCAGCACGGTGCCGGAGGCTTCCAGGACGGCCCTGGAGACGTAGTTCTCGCTGGGAATCAGCCGGAGGGTCTCGGCCTGAAGCTGTTCCTCGGCGCCGATGAGGGCCGCCAGTTCGGGGTCGGTGGCGGAGAGTGCGGGGTGCTGCAGGGGAAGAGTCATGGTGTCCTCCGGGGCGATCCGTTGCTCGGTCGTTGTCCCGGGGTGCGGCTCGGCATCCCCCGCCGGAGGCGGAGGGCGCGGGCCGCACCACACGGGACGTGTCCCGGGATGCAACTCGGGGGTCCTCCCGCCGAAGGCAGGGGGCGAGCGGCACCACACAGGACGGGTCCCGTGGTGCCCAGGCGGGCGGCACCTCGTGTGATCTTCCGCGCGCGGTTCCCTCGGGGTCACTTCCCCGTACGCCAGTCGCCGTGCGTAGTGTCCAGCCTAGCGGCCACGCCCCACAGCAAGGTTTCTTCGTCCACCATACGAGCGACGATAGAAACAGGGGCATGACCCCGCCCCAGCCGGATGTCTTGTCTCTACTCGAACGGAGATCCCGTGTCTGCATCGGAGAGTGCCATTGCCTCCGCGGAGGCGCACAGCGCGCACAACTACCACCCGCTCCCCGTCGTCGTCGCCTCGGCCGACGGCGCGTGGATGACCGATGTCGAGGGGCGTCGCTACCTCGACATGCTCGCCGGGTACTCGGCGCTCAATTTCGGCCACGGAAACCGCCGGCTGATCGACGCCGCCAAGGCGCAGCTGGAGAGAGTCACGCTCACCTCCCGCGCCTTCTACCACGACCGGTTCGCCGACTTCTGTACACAGCTCGCCCAGTTGTGCGGCATGGAGATGGTGCTGCCGATGAACACCGGGGCGGAGGCGGTGGAGACCGCCGTGAAGACCGCCCGGAAATGGGGTTACCGGGTCAAGGGCGTCCCGGACAACATGGCGAAGATCGTCGTCGCGGCCAACAACTTCCACGGCCGTACGACGACGGTGATCAGCTTCTCCACGGACCAGGAGGCGCGGGCGGACTTCGGTCCGTACACCCCGGGCTTCGAGATCGTTCCGTACGGGGACCTGACCGCAATGGACGCCGCGCTCACCGAGAACACCGTGGCCGTGCTGCTGGAGCCGATCCAGGGCGAGGCCGGGGTGCTGGTGCCGCCGGCCGGGTATCTCGCGGGCGTACGGCAGCTGACCCGCGAGCGGAACGTCCTCTTCATCGCGGACGAGATCCAGTCGGGCCTCGGGCGGACCGGCAAGACCTTCGCCTGCGAGCACGAGGGCGTCGTGCCGGACATGTATGTGCTGGGCAAGGCGCTGGGCGGCGGCGTCGTTCCGGTGTCGGCGGTCGTCTCCTCCAATGAGGTGCTCGGCGTCTACCGTCCCGGTGAGCACGGCTCGACGTTCGGCGGCAATCCGCTCGCCTGCGCGGTCGCCCTGGAGGTCATCGCGATGCTGCGCACCGGCGAGTTCCAGCAGCGCGCCACCGAGCTGGGTGAGCACCTCCACCACGAGCTGGGCCTGCTGACCGGCGGCGGCGCGGTGGAGGCGGTACGCGGCCGCGGGCTCTGGGCGGGCGTCGACATCGTGCCCAGCCACGGCACCGGCCGGGAGATCTCGGAGAAGCTGATGGACCGCGGGGTCCTCGTCAAGGACACCCACGGTTCCACGATCCGGATCGCCCCGCCGCTGGTGATCAGCAAGGAGGACCTGGACTGGGGCCTGGACCAGCTGAGGGCCGTCCTGGGCGCCTAGATCCCGCCTGGGATCAGAGGATGACGTGGGGCAGGAAGCGGGCGTACTCGTCCGTGACCAGCCCCGCCGATTCCCTGATGCCGAGCCCCGCCGCCTCGCCCTCGACGACCCATGCGCCGAGCACCACGCGGTTGCCCTCGAAGTCGGGCAGCGGGGCCAACTCCTGGTAGCAGCACGGCTCTTCACGCAGTACGGGACCGGCGCCCGGCTCGTGGACCGTGACGCCCGCGCCCTCGCGGCCGAGCAGGGGCTTGGCGACATAGCCCCGCTCGGCGGCGAGTTCGCGCGGGCCGTCGAGATAGGCGGGCAGCAGATTCGGGTGGCCAGGGTTCAGCTCCCAGAGGATCGCCAGCAGCGCCTTGTTGGAGAGGAGCATCTTCCAGGCGGGCTCGATCCAGCAGGTGGTACCGGTGCCGCCGCCGTTGTCCAGAGTGTCGAGGACGTGCGGCCCGAAGCGGTCGGTGACCAGCCACTCCCACGGGTAGAGCTTGAAGCAGCTGCGTATGAAGCGCAGCCGGTCGTCGACGAAGCGTCCGGAAAGCCGGTCCCAGCCGATGCGTTCGACGGAGAGCGCCTCGGTGGCGATACCCGCCTGCTGGGCCGTCTCGCGCAGATACGCGACGGTCATCAGGTCCTCACCCAGCTCGTCCCCGTCGGAGTGGACGAAGTGCAGCGGCCCCGGCGGCAGCAGCGGGGCCTGCCGCTTCCAGCCGTCGACGAGGCGTTCGTGGAGGGAGTTCCACTGGTCCGCGCCGGGGAAGCGGTCCTCCATCCAGAACCACTGCGGGCTGGCGGCCTCGACCAGGGAGGTCGGGGTGTCGGCGTTGTACTCCAGCATTTTGGCCGGGCCGGTGCCGTCGTAGCGGAGGTCGAACCGCCCGTAGAGGGAAGGAAGTTCGACCCTGCGCCGCCAGGACTCGGCGACCCGCCTGGCCAGCCGCCGGTCGGTGATGCCGAGGTCGGCGAAGCGGTTGTGCTCGACAATGTGCGCGGCCGCGGCCAGGCACAAGGCGTGCAGTTCCTCGACAACCTCTTCCAGCGCCTCGACCTCGGGCAGCGAGAATTCGTAGTACGCGCTCTCGTCCCAGTACGGGCGCAGCGAGCCGTCCGGGTAGCGGGTCAGCGGGTAGATGAGGCCCTGTTCCTCGACGATCTGCTGCCAGCCCGGGCGGGGCTCGATGATGTGACGCTTCATGCTGTGTATGCCCCGTACTCAGCCGCCGCCGGAGCTGGAGCCGCCGAAGCCGCCGCTGTCGACGGCGGTCCTGTCGAAGCTGCCGCCATCGACCCGGCCGCCGCTGACCCTGCCGCCGTAGTAGTACCTACCGCTGCTGCCGGACCCGTTGCCATTGCCGTCGCCGTCGCCGTCGCACTCGTAGTCCGGCAGTACTTCGTAGGTCACCGGATCGACACACCGCTCGTCCGGCTCCGAGCCGCATGCCGTGAGCGTCGCGGCGAGCACCCCCATGCCGCCGAGCACAACCGTGCTCGACCTCAGCCTGCGTCGCACCATCAGCCGGTCGCCCCGTTCGAATCAAGCCAGTAGATCGCCGGACAGACTAGAGGGCCGCCTCGCACGCTCGTAAACCCGGTCCGCCAACCTTCCTCATCTACAGTCGCTTTGTGCTCTTTGGGATGATCTGTGCGCTCGGTTCCGCGGTCTGCTACGGCACGGCCTCCGTCCTCCAGGCCGTCGCCGCCCGCGCCACGCAGCCGGGCACCGGCTCCGGCGTCGACCCGGCGCTGCTGCTGCGCGCGCTGCGTCAGTGGCGATATCTGGCCGGACTCGCCCTGGACGGCCTCGGTTTCGCCCTCCAGATCGTCGCCCTGCGCTCCATCCCCATCTACGCGGTCGGCGCGGCGCTCGCCGCCAGCCTCGCGGTGACCGCCGTGGTGGCCTCGCGCCTGCTCCCTGTCCGCCTGAGCCGGACGGAGTGGGGAGCGGTCGCCGTGGTCTGCATGGGGCTCGCGATGCTGGGCCTCGCCTCGGGCGCTGAGGGCGACCGGCCCGGATCCACCGCCCTGCGCTGGGCCATGCTCGGCGTCGCGCTCGCCGTCCTCCTCGTCGGCGCGGCCGCGGGCCGCCTCCCCGACAAACCGCGCGCCCTGGTGCTCGGCCTCGGCGCGGGCTTCGGCTTCGGCGTGGTCGAGGTCGCGGTCCGGCTGATCGACTCGGTCGCGCTGCCCGAAGTGCTGGCCAATCCGGCGCTGTATGCGCTGCTGCTCGGCGGCGGTGCGGCGTTCCTGCTGCTCACCTCCGCCCTGCAGCGCGGCTCGGTGACGACGGCCACGGCGGGCCTGGTGCTCGGCGAGACGATCGGCCCGGCGGTGGTGGGCGTGGTGTGGCTGGGCGACCAGACCCGCGAGGGCCTGGCCTGGCTGGCCGTGGCGGGCTTCGTGGTGGCGGTGGCGGGGGCGCTGGCGCTGGCCCGGTTCGGCGAGCCGCCCGCGGCTTCGGAGGCGCCTGAGGCTGCGGCCCCCTGAGCGAGGCTGTTCCCCTAACCGCCCCCGGGCAAGCCGCCGCAGGCTCACGGCAGCGCCCGGCACAGCGCGTCCAGCGCCCCCGCCCAGCCGCTGTCCGCCGGCGTCGCGTACCCCACCACCAGCGCGTCCCTCCCACGCGGCGCGTCCTTGTGCCGGTACCGCGAGACCCCCTCCACCGCCAGGCCCTGCCACGCCGCCGCCTGGATCACGGACTGCTCGGTGCCGGGCGGGAGTTCGAGCACCGCGTGCAGCCCCGCCGCGATCCCGCTGACCCGGATGTCCGGCGCGCGCTCCGCCAGCGCCCGCACCAGCTGGTCGCGCCGTCTGCGGTAGCGCAGCCGCATCCCCCGTACATGACGGTCGTACGCGCCCGAGGCGATGAACTCCGCGAGTGTCAGCTGGTCCAGCGCGCTCGACACCCAGTCGACGGAGCCCTTCGCCTCAAGCGCCTGGCCCACGAGTTCCTCGGGCAGCACCATCCAGCCGAGCCGTAGCCCCGGCGCCAGCGACTTGCTCGCCGTGCCCAGATAGACCACCCGGTCGGGTTCGAGGCCCTGGAGCGCGCCCACCGGCTGGCGGTCGTAGCGGAACTCCCCGTCGTAGTCGTCCTCCAGGATCAGCCCGCCCGTCCCGCGGGCCCAGTCGACGGCGGCCGCGCGCCGGTCGGGATGCAGCGCAGCTCCCATCGGGAACTGGTGTGCGGGCGTCAGCAGCACCGCGCCCGCGCCGCGCAGGGTCCCCAACTCACCTGTCTGTGAGCCCAGTTCGTCGAGGGGCAGGGCCGGGGTCCGCATTCCCGCCTCGGCCAGCAGGTTCCAGTGCACATCGAGTCCGTACGACTCGACTGCCACTTCGCGCACCCGCCGCCGCCTCAGCATCTTTCCCAGCAGCATCAGCCCGTGCACAAAGCCGGAACAGATCACGATCCGCTCGGGGTCCGCGTAGACGCCTCGTGCCCGCGCCAGATAGTCGGCCAGTACGGTACGCAGCTCGACGCGCCCGCGCGGATCGTGGTATCCGAAGGCCTCGTGCGGCGCGGCGGTCAGTGCCCGGCGGGCCGCCTTCAGCCACTGTGCGCGCGGGAAGGACGCGAGGTCGGGGCTGCCGGCCATCAGGCTGTACTGGGGGCCGCGGCCGGCCCGCCGGGTCCTGACCGCACCCGCCGCCGCTTTCCGCGGCGCGGCCCGCCGGGCGACCCGCGTCCCCGAGCCCTGCTGCGCGGTGAGCCATCCCTCGGCGACGAGTTCGGCGTACGCGTCGGCGACCGTATTGCGTGCGATCCCCAGGTCGGCGGCGAGCGAACGCGAGGACGGCAGCCGCGTCCCGGGGGCCAGCCGCCCGCTGCGCGCGGCCTCCCGCAGGGCGTCCATCAGGCCCGTACGCAGGCCGGAACCGCGCAGTTCCAAATGGAGGTCGGCGCCGAAAGTGGCCCAGTGATCCGTCATGAGAATGGACCATACTCGTGCGCCACCACGCGCGTACGGTCGTAGCCATGACGACGAACGAGACGCCGAACGAGAACACGTCCTACGCCCCCGAGCACACCCCCCGCCTCCCCTGGGCGAAGTTCGCTCCCGAGGTCTACAAGGCCATGGTCAAGCTGGACGCGGCCGCCCGGCAGGGCCTCGACCCGGTCCTTCTCGAACTGGTCAAGATCCGCGCCTCACAGATCAACCACTGCGCCTTCTGCCTCGACATGCACACCAAGGACGCCCTCGCGGCGGGCGAGTCGGTGGAGCGGATTGTCCAGCTCAGCGCATGGGAGGAGTCGCAGCACTTCTACACCGGGAAGGAAATCGCGGCGATCGAACTGACGGAGGCCGTCACCCTCCTCACCGACGGCTTTGTGCCGGACGAGGTGTACGAGAGGGCCGCCAAGCACTTCGACGAGGCGGAGCTCGCCCAGCTGATCTCGGCGATCACGGTCATCAACGCCTGGAACCGCTTCGGCGTGAGCACACGCATGGTCCCCGGCCACTACACGCCCGGCCAGTTCAAGCACTGACGGGATATCAGTGATGACCGTCGAAACCTTCCGCTCCCTCCACCACGGCCGCGCCCCCGGCGACCCCCTCGTCCTCCCGGGCCCGTGGGACGCCGCCAGTGCCCGCTCCTTCGCCGACGCCGGCTTCCCTGCCCTCGCGAGCCCGAGCGCCGGGGTCGCGTCCGCTCTCGGGTACGAGGACGGACAGACGCCCGCCGACGAGATGTTCACGGCCGTCGCCCGTATCGCCCGCTCGGTGGACGTGCCGGTCTCCGCGGACGTCGAGGCGGGCTACGGCCTGCCCCCGAAAGAGCTGGTCGCCCGGATCCTCGACACCGGAGCCGTTGGCTGCAACCTGGAGGACTCCGACTCCGCGACCAAGGCCCTCAAGGACCCGCAACGGCACGCCGACTGGCTGGCCGAGGTCCGCGCGGAGGCAGGCGACCGGCTGTTCATCAATGCCCGGGTCGACTCGTTCCTGCGCGGAGTGACCGACCCGGCGGAGGCGATCGCCCGGGCACGGCTGTATGTCGCGGCCGGCGCGGACTGCGTCTACCCGTTCGCCGTACCGCCGGAGCAACTCCCGTTGCTGCGCGAGGAGATCGGGGGCCCGATCAACGTCGCACCGCTCCCGGGCGGCCCGCCCGTCGCCGAACTGGGCCGCCTGGGCGCGACCCGGATCACCTTCGGCCCCGGCCTGCACCACAAGGCGATGGCCGCGGTACGGAAGATCGCCGAGGAGCTGCGGGGCTGACCGCCGCCCGGCCGCGTGCGGAGGCTGCCGCCCTAGGCCTCCGGCCCGGTCGACTCCGCGTCCTTCGCCAGGCCCACCGCCGCGAGAAGGCTCAGCCGCGGCTCGGCCTTGCGCAGGGCCTTGATCGCGGTGACGGAATCGGCCGGGCCTTCGACGCCGGCCGCGGCCAGGTGCCCACGCACCCAGCGGCCGCGCAGCTCCGCGTCCGTGGCCGCCGCGGCCTCGGCGACGAGGGCGGCGGCCCGCTCCAGGCCAGGGCGTTCCTCCGGCGTCGCCGTCACCAACGCGGCGCGGACGGCATCGGCGATGCCGTCCGCGTCACGCAGAACGAGTACGGAGAGTTCCTGCTTGCCGGATCCGAAGAACATGCACGGATCCTCGCCCTCAGGGCCGTACTCCCTCAAGCGAGTTGAGGTACTTCAGAGGTGCGGGCGCGGCCGCGGGCTACTTCTTCGGGAGCCAAGCCTTCCACGTCGCCTCGTTCGCCTTGACCCACTTCTCGGCCGCGGCCTCCGGCGACATCTTCTCGCCGGCGATCATCAGCGCGACCTCGTTCTGCTGCTCGGTCGTCCACTTGAAGTTCTTCAGGAACTCCGCCGCCTCGCCGCCGTTCTTCGCGAAGTCCGCGTTGAGGAACTTCTGCAGCGGCGTGTTCGGGTACGCGCACGCGACAGCCTTCGGGTCGGCGTCACAACCCGCCTTGTACTCCGGCAGCTTGACCTCGACCATGTCGACCTGGGCGTTCAGCCACTGCGGGGTCCACCAGTACGTCAGGAAAGGCTTCTTCTCCTTCGCGTACTTCTTGATCGCGGTGATCTGCGCGGCCTCGGAACCCGAGTAGTTGGTCTTGAGGTTGAGCTTCAGGTTCTTGATGATCGCGTCGTCGTTGGTGACGTAGTCCGGGGAGCCCTCCAGGATCTCGCCCTTGTCACCGCTCTCCGCGGTCTTGAAGTCCTTGGCGTACTTGTTGAGGTTCTTGTAGTCCGTGACATCGGGGTGCGCGTCCGCGAAGTACTTCGGCACGAACCAGCCGATGTGCCCGGTCACGCCGAGGTCGCCGCCCTTGACGACGGTCTTCTTCGTCGTGACGTACTGCTTCTCCTCCTTGGGGTGACCCCAGTCCTCCATGATCGCGTCTATGTCGCCCTTGGAGAGCGCGTCCCAGGCGAGGACCTCGCCCATCTGCTGGGTCTTGACGGTGTAGCCCAGCTCCTTCTTCAGGATGTAGCCGGCGACGGCCGTGTTGGCCTGGGCGCCGACCCAGGAGGGGACGGTCAGCTTCACGGTCTTGGCGCCGCCGGCCTCGTCCTTCTTGCCGGTCTCGGCAGCGCTGCACGCGCTGAGGGTGAGGACGCCGAGGGCGCCGATGACAGCCGTGGTGGTACGGATGGTGCGCATGGTGCTCCTGTTAATGGAAGGAAGGGTTCAGTCGGTCTTGCGGGTGGCGGGCTGGGTGATCCGGTCCAGTACGAGGCCGAGGCAGACAATCGCGACTCCGGCCGTCATGCCGATGCCCATCTCGCCCCGGGAGAGGCCCTTCACGACGTCGTAGCCCAGCGCCCCGCCGCCGACCAGGCCGCCGACGACGACCACCGCAAGCACCAGCACGACGCCCTGGTTGACGGCGAGCTGCAGTGCCGGGCGGGCCAGCGGCAGCTGGACCTGGAGGAGTTGCTGACGGGTCGACGCGCCCAGCGAACGGGATGCCTCGAGCGCGGCCGGGTCGACCTCGCGCAGGCCTTGGGTGGTGATGCGTACGACAGCGGGCAGCGCGTACACCACTGCGGCGATGATCGCGGATGCCCGGGTGACGCCGAACAGCGCGACCACCGGGATGAGATACACGAACTGCGGCATCGTCTGCATGGCGTCCAGTACCGGCCGCAGCCAGCGCTCCAGACGCCCGGCCCGCGCGGACAGGATGCCCGCGAGGACGCCGAGCGCCAGCGTGAGCACGAGGGCCGCGAGCACCTGGGAGAGCGTGTCGAGGGACTTGCCCCAGACCCCGAGTACGCCGATCGCCGCCATCGAGAGCGTGGCGGTCAGGGCGGTCGCCCAGGTGCCGACCAGCCAGGCGAGGGCCGCGACGAGCAGCAGGAGCGACCACCAGGGGAGCCAGATCAGGGCGTCACGCAGGGGGTTGAGGATCCACAGCGTGAACTCGCGCGCCCAGGCCTCGGTGAAGGTGAGGTTCTCGGTGATCCACTCCTGCGCCTTGTTGACGGGCGTGGAGATGTCGTACGTCCAGCCCTCCGGCCATACCCTGCCGACGGCCAGCCGGCCGAAGGCCGCGGCCACGACGCCGGCGAACACCAGCGCCCAGGCGGAGCGGCCGTGCAGCAGCCCGCCGCCGGGTGAGCTCTCGCCGATACGGTCACCGGCCGCCGCGGTCGTACGGTCCAGCCAGACGGCGATCAGGACGATCGGGATGCCCGCGGAGAGGGCCTTGCCGACGTCGACGGTGGAGAGCGCCGAGTAGACCTCCTCACCGAGACCGCCGGCTCCGACGAGGGCCGCGATGACGACCATCGAGAGCGCCATCATGATCGTCTGGTTGAGGCCGAGGAGCATCTGCTTGCGGGCGAGCGGCAGCCGCGCGGTCCGCAGCCGCTGCCATGCGCTCGCGCCGAGCGAGGCGGACGCTTCGAGCACGGCAGGGTCGGCGCCGCGCAGCCCGAGGGCCGTGAGGCGGGCCATGGGCGGGGCGGCGTAGATGACCGTGCAGAACAGCGCGGCGGGCGTGCCGGTGCCGAAGACCAGCACGAACGGCAGCAGATACGCGAACGCGGGCAGCACCTGCATGGTGTCGAGCACCGGCCGCAGCGCCCGGTCGACCCGGCGGGACAGCCCGGCCGCGAGCCCGATCAGCACGCCGAGCAGCGCGGCGACGGCGACCGCGACGACCATCAGCGCGATGGTCAGCAGCGTGGCGTCCCACATCCCGAGCAGCCCGCACACGGCGAAGGCTCCGAAGGCGGTCGCCGCGACCTTCACCCCGCGCTGTCCGAGCCCGGCGGCCCGCCAGGCGAACAGCACACCGGCGGCGAGGACGCCCAGCCAGCCCATGGCGTCCAGGAACTGGTAGACGGCGTCGACCGCATCGGTGGCGGTGTTGGAGAGGTGGAGGAGGAAGTAGAGGAAGAGGGGGTGGGTGTCGCGGTTGTCGACGACCCACGCGTTGGCGTCGTCGAGGGGACCGGATACGTCGACGGTCAGCTCGGCGGGCCAGCTGCCGCTGCCCCACAGGGCGACCCCGACGGGTATGAGCACAAGCGCGGCGACGCCGAGCAGCAGCAGCTTGCGGTGGACGCGGTGGCGCAGCAGGGCACGCAGCCCGGGTTCGGGTGCGGCCGCTTCCTTGGCGGGGGCGGTGACGACGGCCGTCATGCGACGACTGCCTTGTCCGTTGCCCCGTCCGTATCGGCGCCCCGGTCCACGCCGGCCACCACATCCAGCAGCCCCGCGTGGTCGACCACCCCCACGCAGCGGCCGTCCTGCATCACACGCGCCGGGGCGCCGCTGCGGGCCACCGCCTCGATCGCCTCGAAGACCGTTGCGTCCGGGGCGATCGCCGCGCCCGATTTCGCCTCGGCCGCGTCCGCCGCCGGGCGCATCGCCGTACGCACCGTCATCACCTGCTCGCGCGGCACATCGCGGACGAAGTCCCGTACATAGTCGTCGGCGGGCGAGCCCACGATCTCCTCCGGCGTGCCCAGCTGCACGATCCGGCCGTCCCGCATCAGCGCGATACGGTCGCCCAGCTTCAGCGCCTCACTCAGATCGTGTGTGATGAAGATCATCGTGCGGCCCTCCTCGCGGTGCAGCCGGATGACCTCCTCCTGCATATCGCGGCGGATCAGCGGGTCCAGTGCGCTGAACGGCTCGTCGAAGAGCATCACTTCGGGGTCGACGGCGAGCGCCCGCGCAAGGCCGACGCGCTGCTGCTGACCGCCGGACAGCTGGCCGGGCCTGCGGTGCTCGAGGCCCTCCAGGCCGACCTTCGCGACGACGTCCGCCGCCCGGGAGCGGCGCGCGGCCTTGCCCAGGCCCTGGATCTCGAGTCCGTACGCGACGTTGTCGATCACCGAGCGGTGCGGCAGCAGGCCGAAGTGCTGGAAGACCATGGACGCACGGTGGCGGCGCAGTTCGCGCAGTCGCGCCGTGTCCATGGAGAGCACGTCCTCGCCGTCGATGGCGATCGCCCCGGACGTCGGCTCGATCAGCCGGGTCAGGCAGCGTACGAGCGTCGACTTGCCGGAGCCGGACAGGCCCATGACGACGAAGACCTCGCCCTTGCGCACATCGAAGGAGACATCGCGCACGGCTGCCGTGCAGCCGGTGCGTTCACGCAGCTCGGCCGGGGTGAGCGCGCCCAGTTCGGCGTCGCCGGGAATGCGGTCGGCCTTCGGACCGAAGACCTTCCACAGGTTTTGTACGGAGAAGACGGGCGGCGCGGCACCGTCGTCCACGGTCTTGTGGGCAGTATCCAGAGTTTCGGTCTTGGACTTCATCGGGCCAGGCCCCTCTCTTCGGAAGCCGCGGACAGCAGCTCCGCGCACTTCTCGCCCACCATCAGGACCCCGATCATCGGGTTGACGGCGGGCATCGTCGGAAAGACGGACGCGTCGGCAATGCGGATGCCGTCGATGCCCCGGATTTTCAAGTCAGGTGACACTACGGCAAGTTGATCTGTCCAGGCGCCCATTCGGCAGGTTCCGGCGGGGTGGTACACGGTGTGCGCGACCTTGCGCGCGTACTCGCCGATCGCCTCGTCCGAGGTGACCTCCGGCCCCGGACAGACCTCCCTTTTCAGCCAGCCCGCCAGCGGCTGAGCCGTCGCGATCTCGCGGGCGAGCTTGATCCCGTCGACGAGCGTACGGCCGTCGTAGTCGTCCTCGTCCGTGAAGTAACGGAAGTCCAACGCAGGCTTTACTTCCGGATCCGCGCTGGTCAGATAGACGCGGCCACGGCTGCGCGGCTTGGGGATGTTCGGCGTCATCGACACCCCGTGCGCGGGCCGCTCGTAGCCGAGGCGCTCCGGGTTGTCGGTGAACGGGATTTGGTAGAAGTGGAACATCAGATCGGGCCCTTGGGCGTCCGGATCGCGTTGTACGAACAGGCCCGCGTCGCTGTCCATCGCCGAGTTCTCGGGGATCGGCCCGTGCGTCTCCCAGACGATCACCGACTCCGGGTGGTCGAGGAGGTTCTCCCCGACGCCCGGGAGATCGTGTACGACGGGGATGCCGAGCTCTTCCAGGTCGGCGCGCGGCCCGATGCCGGAGTGCAGCAGCAGCCGAGGCGTGTCCACCGCGCCCGCGCAGACGAGGACTTCGCGCCGCGCCTGGACGAGCCGCTCCTCGCCGTCCTTGGTACGGACGCGTACGCCCGTCGCCCTGGGGTTCCCCCTGCCGGAGGTAGGGGGACCTTCGAGCTCCAGCTTGTACGCCCAGGTCTCCAGCGCTATATGGAGGTTCGGCCGGTCCAGGAAGGGGTGGAGATACGCGACCGAGGCGGAGGACCGCTTGTTGTTCTCCGGGTGGTACGCGAGGTCGAAGAAGCCGACGCCCTCATGGAACGGCTTCTTGTTGAAGCCCTCGACGCGCGGGACGGCGAGCGCCGCCTGGGCGGCGTCGACGAAGTCGCGGGCGATGGCGTTACGGTCCGCCTCGTCGACCGGCACGATGTTGTTGCGCAGCCGGTCGAAGTACGGGTCCATGGCTTCGGCATCCCAGCCCTCGGCCCCCGCGGCCGCCCACTCGTCCCAGTCGGACGGCAGCGGCCGGAAGGCGATGAGGGTGTTGTGGGACGAGCAGCCGCCGAGCACCCGGGCGCGGCTGTGCCGGATGTGTGAGTTGCCGCGGGGCTGTTCGGTGGTGGGGTAGTCGTAGTCGAGTTCGCCGCCGAGCAGCCCCATCCAGCGCCGCAGGGTCAGCACGTCGTCCCGGCCGACATCGCTCGGCCCGCCTTCGATGACGGCGACCGTGACGTCCGGGTTCTCGGTGAGCCGGGAGGCGATCACCGACCCGGCGGTGCCGCCCCCGACGACGACGTAGTCGTACGTGTTCAGGTTCTGCTTCGTCATTCTCTGCTTACCTCTGCCTACCCCTGCTCAGCCCGCGAACCAGCGCACGGGGCGCGGGGCGAGGTTCTGGTAGATGTGCTTGGCCTCTCGGTACTCGGCGAGCCCGGCGGGCCCCAGCTCGCGCCCGATGCCGCTCTTCCCGAATCCGCCCCACTCCGCCTGCGGGAGGTAGGGGTGGAAGTCATTGATCCAGACGGTCCCGTGCCGCAGCCGCGCGGCGGCGCGTCGCGCCCGCCCGGGATCGGCGGTCCATACCGCGCCGGCCAGCCCGTACTCGGTGTCGTTGGCGAGGGCGACGGCCTCGTCCTCCGTACGGAACGTCTCGACGGTCAGGACGGGTCCGAAGACCTCTTCGCGTACGACGCGCATCCCGCGGTGGCACTGGTCGAGGACGGTGGGCCGGTAGAAGTACCCCTCGTATCCCTCACCTTCGGGCCTGCGCCCGCCGGCCCGTAGCACCGCGCCCTCGGCCAGGGCGGAGGCGACGTATTCCTCGGTCTTCGCGAGCTGCTGCTGCGATACGAGGGGCCCGCACTCCACACCCGTGTCGGTGCCGCGTCCGAGGCGGATGTTCTCGGCCCGGCGGGCGAGTTCGCCGACGAAGCGCTCGCGCAGCGACTCCTCGATGATGAGCCGCGACCCCGCTGAGCAGACCTGCCCGCTGTGAATGAAGGCGGCGTTGAGAGCCTGATCCACAGCGGTGTCAAAGCCCTCGTCGCTTTCACACGCATCGGCGAAGACGACATTGGGATTCTTGCCGCCGAGTTCGAGGGCGACCTTCTTGACGCTGTCGGCGGCGGCGCGCATCACCTTCGTACCGCTGGTGAGCCCGCCGGTGAAGGAGACGAGATCCACATCGGGATGCTCGGCGAGCCTGGCTCCTACGGGGTCGCCCGCGCCGGTCACGACGTTCGCCACACCGGCGGGCAGCCCCGCCTCCTCGAGCAGCTGGATCAGCTCGACGGTCGTCAGCGGAGTGATCTCACTGGGCTTGATCACAAAAGTATTGCCCGCGGCAAGCGCCGGGGCAATCTTCCAACTCGCTTGCAGGAGTGGGTAGTTCCATGGCGTGATCAGTGCGCAGACCCCAACGGGTTCATGCACCACCACGCTGTGTACATCGTCGGACCCGGCGTCGACGACCCGTCCGCCGCTCTCGTTCATGACGAGGTCGGCGAAGTAACGGAAGGCGTCACTCACGCAGTCGACGTCGATTCGGCCTTCCTCGACGGTCTTCCCGGCATCCCGGCTCTCCAGCAGCCCGAGCGCTTCCCGGTTGCGCTGCAACAGGTCCGCGGCCCGCCGCAGCAGCGCGGCCCGCTCGGCCACCGGCGTGCGGGGCCACTCCCCCTGATCGAATGCCGCCCGCGCGGCGGCGATCGCGGCGTCGGTGTCCTCGACCCCGCCCTCCGCCACGACGGCCATGACGGTCGCGTCAGCGGGGTCGAGTATCTCGCGCGCGGCGCCGGAGGCGGCTGCGCGCCACTCTCCGCCCACGTGGATGGTCTGTTGTGCCGACACGTCGCGTTTGACCTTCCGTTCCCGTTATATGCCTCGCTGGTGATCGCCAGCGGACGGGTCGCCTGCCCATGGGTTCGGAAAGCATGCGCGTTAGCTGTCTCAAAGTGGCCCGCATCACTACGCCGCGGTGGGGCAGGCATACTCCGGTCTCGGGAGTTGCGGTGTGCACGCGACCAGACACACGGAGCGAAACCGCTGACCGTCCCGCGGCAATCCTGCCCCCGCGTACCCTGCCGTCACTGCGGCTGCCTGCCTCCGGCGCCGTCCCGGAACTCCTTCAGGAACAGCGGCCAGGTGTCCTCGCCAGGACTGTACGGCTGGACGACCAGCAGATCGGGGGTCGGCAGCGCAATCCTGTCGGCAGTTCCGTGAGATACGAAACCGCCCCCGGCGGCCAGTCGGCTGCCGGGGGCGGTTCGGGTCAGATGCCTCAGATGAGGCCGAGCTCGCGGACCGCCGCGCGCTCCTCCTCCAGCTCCTTCACCGACGCGTCGATCCGCGCACGCGAGAAGTCGTTGATGTCCAGGCCCTGGACGATCTCGTACTTGCCGTCCTTCGTGGTGACCGGGAAGGACGAGATCAGGCCCTCCGGCACGCCGTACGAGCCGTCCGACGGAATGCCCATCGAGGTCCAGTCGCCCTCGGCGGTGCCGTTCACCCAGGTGTACACGTGGTCGAGCGCGGCGT
Source organism: Streptomyces sp. NPDC002868 (assembly GCF_055563295.1). Classification (NCBI taxonomy): domain Bacteria; kingdom Bacillati; phylum Actinomycetota; class Actinomycetes; order Kitasatosporales; family Streptomycetaceae; genus Streptomyces; species Streptomyces sp. NPDC002868. Next base: position 715,982 of record NZ_JBVHDR010000002.1, read on the forward strand.
TCGCGGCCGAGGCTGCCGAGGACGCGCCGCGGGCCTCGATGATCGCGGCGCCGCGCTTGGCGACGGTCGGGATGAAGGTGTCGGCCAGCCACGCCTCGTCGTTGACGACCTCGGCGGCGTTCTTGCCGGCGATCTCCGCGTGGAAGATGTCCGGGTACTGGGTCGCCGAGTGGTTGCCCCAGATGGTGAGGCGCTTGATGTCGGTGACGGCGGCGCCGGTCTTCCGGGCGAGCTGCGAGATCGCGCGGTTGTGGTCGAGGCGGGTCATCGCGGTGAAGCGCTCGGCCGGTACGTCCGGGGCCGCGGCCTGTGCGATCAGCGCGTTGGTGTTGGCCGGGTTTCCGACGACGAGGACCTTGATGTCGTCCGCGGCGTTGTCGTTGATGGCCTTGCCCTGCGGCTTGAAAATGCCGCCGTTGGCGGAGAGGAGGTCACCGCGCTCCATGCCCTTGGTCCGCGGACGGGCACCTACGAGCAGGGCTACGTTCGCGCCGTCGAAGGCGACGTTCGGGTCGTCGGTGATGTCGATGCCACGCAGCAGCGGGAAGGCACAGTCGTCGAGCTCCATGGCGGTGCCCTCGGCGGCCTTGAGGCCCTGCGGGATTTCGAGAAGGCGCAGCTTGACCGGCACATCCGCGCCGAGCAGGTGGCCGGAGGCGATGCGGAAGAGCAGCGCGTAGCCGATCTGGCCGGCCGCGCCGGTCACGGTGACGTTGACGGGAGTGCGGGTCATGGCGATCTCCGTAAGACAGCTGGCGGTGGGGGTCCCTGCCCCTCGTGCTGGACGGCTCTTCGCACCGGTTCCGTACTCTTTTGAACGTACGCCCGAACGCCCGAACGTTCTGAACGGACGATCTGAACGGACGTTCTGAATCTTGACGTGAAGAGACATCCAGCGTCAGGCTATCCGACCCGCGACCCCGTACTCCCCCGCCCCCTTGTTGCGCGGCTCACTGCTGCCCGGTGCAGCCGGTGACCCCCGTCTTGAGCGTCGCGCAGGCCTTGGCCTCGGCCGGTACGGCCACCGCGGTCATCGGGGTGTACGCGTCGTTGTCCGCGTTCACGAGCTCGTTCTGCCCGCCCTTGCCGGCCACGCTGATCTGCAGCGCGTCACCGGGGGCCGCCTGGGTGATACGGGCCCAGGCCGCCTGGCAGGTCTTGCTGTAGCGGACCTCGACGAAGGTCTTGCCGACGGTCGCGGAGGAGACGGTCTTGGCGAACTCGCCGCCGCAGCCCATCGCTTCCGGGTCCTGGCCCGTGCATGCCTTGCCGCTGCACTTCACACCCGCGGGCAGCTGCGGACTGCTGGTGGTCGGGGCTGCCGGCGGGGGCTTGGCCGAGGGCTTGCCGTCGGTGCCGTCCCCTCCGAGGTCGGTCAGGAGCACGGCGGCGGCGATCACCAGCAGCGCGCCGACGAGGCCGGCGAAGAACATGATGACTTTGCGCTTGCCGCCTCCCTGGCGGTCGGGGGAGGGGTCATCGCCCAGCGGCGCGGTCGGCGGCGCGGGGAGGCCGGGACCGCTCTGCGTCGACATGTAGGGGTACGGGCGCTGCGGCTGCTCCCCGCCGCCGGGGTCCCGGCCGCCGAGGTCGCGGCCACTCGGTTCCGCGGGCGCGGCCGACAGGCCGCCCGGTCGGCCTGCCGGGGCAACTGCCTGCGCAGGGCCGAACTCCCCGAGCGCCGCCCGCGCCTGGGAGATCCGCGACGCCTCCATCGTCATGTCGTGGCGCATCTCGGAACGGCTCCAGGCGCGCTCCGCGAGCTCCCACATGGTGGTCAGATGCCCCGTGTTCGTCCCGGTCACCTCGGCCAGCGCGACTATCGCGCCCTTGGGCGCGAGCAGCCGCCCGTTCAGATACCGCTCCCACGACGTCTTGCTGTATCCGGTGCGGTCCGCGACGGCGGAAATGCTCAGCCGACTGCGGTCGACAAGCCGGCGCAGCTGACTGGTGAACTCCCGGACCTGCGGGTCGAGTTCCTCCGGCAGTGCCTTCCAACGCGGCATGTGCTTCCCCCCTTGTCCCCTTTTCCCCCGAACGGACTACCCAATGGGATGCTCAGGCCCAGGATGTCAGTTCCTGTTATCGGCGTGCACGGGAGCATTCGGGATGGACTGCACGCCCTGTCGTGCGCCCCGCCCGTACCGCAACCGCCCCGTCCCGCCCGTAGCGCACGATCAAACCGTGGCGGAATCGTCACTTCCATGCCACAGGCCCCTGGCGTCCCTTGTCCGCACTTGGCGCGTCCATGACCCTGGAAACACGACGGCGCCCGTCCTCCCTCGGGGGAGAGGACGGGCGCCGTTCTGTTTCGATCAGGCGGACGCCATCTTCTTCTGCAGGTTGGCGTCGAGCACGTCCAGGAACTGCTCCGTGGTCAGCCACGGCGCGCCCTTGGAGATCAGCAGTGCCAGGTCCTTCGTCATCTGGCCGGCCTCGACTGTCTCGATGCAGACCTGCTCAAGGGTCTCCGCGAACCTGGTGACCTCGGGGGTGTTGTCCAGCTTTCCGCGGTGGGCAAGACCACGGGTCCAGGCGAAGATCGACGCGATCGGGTTGGTCGAGGTCGCCTTGCCCTGCTGGTGCTGGCGGTAGTGGCGGGTGACCGTGCCGTGCGCGGCCTCGGCCTCGACGGTCTTGCCGTCGGGGGACATCAGGACCGAGGTCATCAGGCCCAGCGAGCCGAAGCCCTGCGCGACGATGTCGGACTGGACGTCGCCGTCGTAGTTCTTGCACGCCCAGACGTAGCCGCCCTCCCACTTGAGCGCCGCGGCGACCATGTCGTCGATGAGGCGGTGCTCGTAGGTCAGGCCCTTGGCATCGAACTCGGCCTTGAACTCGGCGTCGAAGATCTCCTGGAAGATGTCCTTGAAGCGACCGTCGTACTTCTTGAGGATCGTGTTCTTCGTGGACATGTAGACCGGGTACTCACGGGCCAGGCCGTACCGGAACGAGGCGCGCGCGAAGTCGCGGATCGACTCGTCGTGGTTGTACATGGCGAGCGCGACACCGGCGTCCGGGAACTCGTGGACCTCGAGTTCGATCGGCTCGGAGCCGTCCTTCGGGGTGAAGGTCATGGTGAGCGTGCCCGGGCCGGGGACCTTCAGGTCGGTGGCGCGGTACTGGTCGCCGAAGGCGTGACGGCCGACGACGATCGGCTTGGTCCAGCCCGGGACGAGCCGCGGCACGTTCTCCATGATGATCGGCTCTCGGAAGATCACGCCGCCGAGGATGTTGCGGATGGTGCCGTTCGGCGAGCGGTACATCGCTTTGAGGTTGAACTCATCGACCCGCGCCTCGTCGGGCGTGATCGTGGCGCACTTGACGCCGACGCCGTACTTCTTGATGGCGTTGGCGGCGTCGACGGTCACCTGGTCGCTGGTGGCGTCGCGGTGCTCGATACCCAGGTCGAAGTACTTAAGCTCGACATCGACGTACGGCAGGATCAGCTTGTCCTTGATGAAGGACCAGATGATGCGGGTCATCTCGTCGCCGTCGAGTTCGACGACGGGGTTGGCAACCTTGATCTTGGCCATGAGGTGGAACATCCCTCTCACGTCGATATATCCCGATATCTCGTCATCAAGATACTCGACGAGGTGGGCCACGCCGGGCTAACGCACGGTGAAGTGCACGGCGTCCTCCAGGAACGGAACGTCCAGCCACGGCTTCGGCTGCGTCACCAGCGCGAGCAGGACGATCAGGACGCCGAGCACTCCGTACGTGACCATGTCGGTGAAGCGGGAGCGCACCGCCAGCATGCCCACGGAGGGCAGCATCCGGCGCAGCACGGCGCCCGTGAGCAGGGCGACGCCGATGAGGATGGTGCCGACCCGGAAGGCGTCGGCGAAGGCGTCGGTGCCGACGACCACGACGCCGAGCCCGGTGAGCGCGAGCACCGTGAGCAGCGGCCACTGCCGCGCGGGCGCGGGAGCCCCACCGGGAGCGGCCCGCCCGCCGCCCTCGGGCCGGGCGGTGTCCCGGGTGAGGGATGGCGGCCGCCGGGAGGGGGCCTTGCCGGGTGCGGCGGGTTGCGCGGTCCGATGGTCCGGGGAGGCGTCGGGGGTGTGCCCCGTATCTGCGGTACGCCCCTCGATGCCGCTTTGGTGGCCGGCGTCCGGGCGGCCGGGCCGGGGGTGGACGGCCTCGGCGAGCGCGGCGGCGACGGCGGCCCCGACGTCGGGGGCGGTGCGCTTGTGGTGGGAGCCGGTCTGACCGTTGGCGTCGGGGGCGGCCGACGGTTCGGTGGCGTCTTGGCCGTCGGCGTCGGTGGCGGAAGGTTCAGTGGCGTCCCGGCCGTCGGCGTCGGTGGAGGCCGGTTCAGTGGCGTCCCGGCCGTCGGCGTTACCGGCGGCCCGGTCCTCCGCCCCCGGCTCGGGGGCGGCCGCCGGTTCGGTGGCCCCTGCGCTGCCGGCGGCAGAGGCCGCGCCCTCTGCAAGCGGCGCAGCCGCACCGCGGTCGTCCGCCCCCGCTTCGTCGTTCGTGCGTACGCCCATGGGCTTCAGCCTTCCCGGTCAGCCCGCGGCGGCGACGGCGGCGCGCTCGGCCGCCTCGACGACGTTGACCAGCAGCTGCGCGCGGGTCATCGGGCCGACGCCGCCCGGGTTCGGTGAGATCCAGCCGGCCACCTCGGCGACGCCCGGGTGGACGTCTCCGGCGATCTTGCCGTTCTCGTCGCGGCTGACGCCGACGTCGAGCACGGCCGCGCCCGGCTTGACGTCCTCCGGCTTGATGATGTGCCGTACCCCGGCCGCCGACACGATGATGTCGGCCTGCCGCAGATGCATGCCCAGATCGCGGGTGCCGGTGTGGCACTGCGTCACGGTCGCGTTCTCGGACTTACGGGTCAGCAGCAGCGGGATCGAGCGGCCGACGGTGATGCCGCGCCCCACGACCACGATGTGCGCGCCCTTGATCTCGACGCCGTGGTGACGGAGCAGCTGGATGATTCCGTACGGAGTGCACGGCAGCGGCGCCTCCACGCCCAGCACCAGCCTGCCCAGGCTCATCGGGTGCAGCCCGTCCGCGTCCTTGGCCGGGTCCATCAGCTCCAGCACACGGTTGGCATCGATGCCCTTGGGGAGCGGGAGTTGGACGATGTAGCCCGTGCACTCGGGGTTGTCGTTGAGCTCGTGGACAACCGCCTCGATCTCCTCCTGGGTGGCGGTGTCCGGCAGTTCGCGCTGGATCGATGCGATGCCGACCTCCGCGCAGTCGCGGTGCTTGCCGTTGACGTACCAGCGGCTGCCCGGGTCGTCCCCGACGAGCAGGGTCCCGAGGCCCGGCGTGATACCCCGTTCCTTGAGGGCCGCCACGCGGGCGGTCAGGTCGGACTTGATCGCGGCTGCGGTGGCCTTGCCATCGAGAATCTGGGCAGTCATGGACCCATCCTCGCGGATGGACCCGCCCCGGTTCCAATTCGGGCCGCCACTGGCCCGCCACCGGGCCGCCCTCCGGCCGTCTCCCGGCCATCTCCCGGCCCCCGCAGGGACAACGTGAGGTTGCACTTGCACAACACATGTGGCCGCCGACTGGACAAAATGTCGACCTTAATACCACGATGAGCCGCGCAGTACCGCGGCAGTGTTGGGGGGCAGACCGCTGATCTTGTGACGTTCCTCCGCGCTCGGACCGCGTCGTCCCCGCACTTCCAACGGAGGAAACCCGCCATGAGCTTCGGCGACCCGAACAACCCTTACGGCCAGCCGCAGGGCCAGCCGGGCTACGGCCAGCCTCAGGGCGGCCAGCCGGGCTACGGTCAGCCCCAGGGGGGCCAGCCGGGCTATGGCCAGCCCCAGCCGCAGAGTCAGCCCGGTTACGGCTACCCGCAGGCCCCGCCCCTCCAGCCGTACGGCGGCGGTTACGCGACCGGCCCCACCGAGATGCCGGGCATCACCAAGGCCGCCCGCATCTTCCTGTACGTGATCGTGGTCTGCCAGGTCATCGTCACCGGCATCTACGCCTACACCTTGTCGAAGTTCGACGACGCGGCGGGCGACGCCGGTCTGAGCGGCTCCGACGCCCAGACGTTCGCGGACCTCGGCAAGGGCGTCATCGGCTTCTTCATGGTGCTCGCCCTGGTGTTCGCCGCGCTCGGCCTCGTGCTGGCGCTGAAGTACGCCAGCGGCGCCAACGGCGTCCGCGTCTGCTCCATCGTCTACGGTGCGTTCGCCATCATCAGCGGCATCTTCACGATCCCGGTCGGCATCATCACGTTCATCGTGGCGATCCTGCTGATCGTGTTCGCGTCGAAGAAGGCGACCGCCGAGTGGTTCCAGCGGCCGCGCGCCTGATCGCGCCCGCCGCACGAAGGCCGTAAACCCCCGCCGCCCGGCGGGGGTTTACGGCCTTCGGCCATTTCGGGCGGCGCCGGGCCGGACAGTTCACGTCAGGCCAGCCCGGGCCGGTCGAGTCAGTGGAAGAAGTGCCGCGTACCCGTGAAGTACATCGTCACTCCCGCCTTCTTCGCCGCCTCCACCACCAGCTCGTCCCGCACCGAACCGCCCGGCTGCACCACCGCCTTGACGCCCGCCGCGAGCAGGATCTCCAGGCCGTCGGGGAACGGGAAGAACGCGTCGGACGCGGCATACGAGCCGTGCGCGCGCTCCGCCCCCGCGCGCTCCACCGCGAGCTTCGCGGAGTCGACGCGGTTGACCTGGCCCATGCCCACGCCCACGGACGCGCCGTCCTTCGCGAGCAGAATCGCGTTCGACTTCACCGCGCGGCAGGCCTTCCAGGCGAAGGCGAGCTCCGCCAGCTGATCGCCGGACAGCGCCTCGCCCGTGGCGAGCGTCCAATTGGCCGGGTCGTCGCCCTCCGCCTGGAAGGCGTCGGACTCCTGGAGCAGCGCACCGCCGGAGACCGGCTTGAGGTCGCCGGGCTGCAGCGGGGTGCCGTCGACCTGCAGGACGCGGATGTTCTTCTTCCGGGCCAGGACCTCGACCGCTCCGTCCTCGTACGCCGGTGCGGCGATGACCTCGGTGAAGATGTCCGCCACCTGTTCGGCCATCGCCACGCTGACCGGGCGGTTGACGGCGATCACGCCGCCGAACGCGGAGAGCGGGTCGCAAGCGTGCGCCTTGCGGTGCGCCTCGGCGACGTCCGCGCCGACCGCGATGCCGCACGGGTTGGCGTGCTTGATGATCGCGACGCACGGCTCCTCGTGGTCGAAGGCGGCACGGCGCGCCGCCTCGGTGTCCACGTAGTTGTTGAAGGACATCTCCTTGCCGTGCAGCTGCTCGGCGTTGGCGAGCCCGCCCGGCTGCCCGTCGGTGTAGAGCGCGGCGGCCTGGTGGGGGTTCTCGCCGTACCGGAGGGTGGCCTTGCGCTCCCACGCGCCGGCCAGGAACTCCGGCAGGGTCGCGCCCTCCTCGGGGGCGTACGCGTTGGTGAACCAGGACGCGACGGCCACGTCGTACGCGGCGGTGTGCTGGAACGCTTCCGCCGCCAGGCGCTTGCGCGCGGCCAGGTCGAAGCCGCCGGTCTTGACGGCGTCGAGCACATCGCCGTACCGCGCCGGGCTGGTGACAACCGCGACCGACGGATGATTCTTCGCCGCCGCGCGGACCATCGACGGGCCGCCGATGTCGATCTGCTCGACGCACTCGTCGGGGGCCGCGCCGGAGCGGACGGTCTCCTGGAAGGGATACAGATTCACGACGACGAGGCCGAAGGGCTCCACGCCCAGCTCGGCGAGCTGCTCACGGTGCGACTCGAGCCTCAGGTCGGCGAGGATCCCGGCGTGCACGCGCGGGTGCAGAGTCTTGACCCGGCCGTCCAGACACTCGGGGAAGCCGGTGAGCTCCTCGACCTTGGTGACCGGCACCCCGGCCGCTGCGATCTTCGCGGCGGTCGAGCCGGTGGAGACCAGCTCCACGCCCGCCTCGTGCAGCCCGCGGGCGAGCTCCTCAAGACCCGTCTTGTCATACACACTGACCAGCGCTCGCCGGACGGCTCGCTTCGCAGCAGCCTCAACAGTCACGGGAAAACTACCTTTCGTCCCTCAATGCGGTAGCCGTTACGGGCCAGACGCCCCACGACCTCGACGAGCAGCCGTCGCTCGACTTCCTTGATGCGCTCATGGAGAGCGGCTTCGTCGTCCTCGTCCCGTACCTCGACCACGCCCTGCGCGATGATCGGGCCGGTGTCGACGCCGTCGTCGACGAAGTGGACGGTGCACCCGGTGACCTTGGCGCCGTACGCGAGCGCGTCGCGCACGCCGTGGGCCCCGGGGAAGCTGGGCAGCAGGGCGGGATGCGTATTGACGCAGCGGCCGCCGAAGCGGGCGAGGAATTCCTTCCCCACGATCTTCATGAAGCCGGCCGAGACGACCAGATCCGGTTCGTACGCGGCGGTGGCCTCGGTGAGTGCGAGATCCCAGGCGTCGCGGGTCTCGTAGTCCTTCACCTTGCACACGAAGGTGGGCAGCCCGGCGCGCTCGGCGCGCTCGAGACCGGCGATCCCGTCCCGGTCGGCCCCGACGGCGACGACACGGGCACCGAAGCCCTGCGGATCCTCGTCGATCGCCTCGAGCAGGGCCTGGAGGTTCGTACCGGACCCGGAGACCAGAACGACAAGGCGTGCAGGACTGCGGGAGGGGGGCGGGGAGGCCACGTCGGGTCTCTTTCTCGCGGTGCGGTGCGGCTTGCTGTGCCGCTTACTGTGCCGCTTACTGTGCGGCTTTGTGTGGTCGTACGAACGAATCGCGCCCCTCAATAGGGGAACTCTACGAAGGGGCCGACCGTCAGCAACGATACCGGCACACAGAACCGCCCCCACGGGACGGGGGCGTGCCCGGGAGGTAGCGTCTGGGGACAGGTCCCGTCCCCTGACGGGCACTACGACACAAGACCCCATGTGCGCTGGGTCTGAGGGGAAGACGTTCACCACATGCCGGACCGACGCCGCCGTACGGACCTCCTGTTGCCGCGGGAGCGCCAGTCCACGGACGACAACAACCCCTTCGCGCCGCCGCCGGAGGGCAGGCCGGACCAGCCCTGGCAGCCGCGCCGCCCAGCGAACGACGGCGACAACTCCGACGACTCCTCCTCGTCCGACTCGTCGGGCTCCGCCGGGTCGGGCTCTTCCGGATCCTCGGGCTCCTCGGGCGGTGACGGCTCCGGCTGGGGCAGCCAGTGGAGCAGCCGCCAGCCGGGCCGCTCCTCGGGCGGTGGCTTCGGCGGCCGCCCCGGCGGCGAGAACGGCCAGGACGGCGGCGGCCGGCAGGGCCAGGACGGCGGCTCCCCCGGCGGCCTCCGCTGGGACCCGACGGACCCGGCCCAGCGCAGGGCGCGTTATGCGCTGCTGTCGGGCATGTGGGCGTTCTTCTTCGCGCTGTTCGAACTCCCGGAGATCGCGCTGCTGCTGGGCGCGCTGGCGCTGTACTGGAGCATCAGCTCCCTGCGCGCCAAGCCCCACCGCCCCGCAACGGACGCGGTGACGGCACCCCCGCCCGCACGCCCGACGCCGCCGACGTCCCCGAACAAGCCCCAGCTGACGGCGGCTCTGAGCGGCCTGGTGATGGCGAGCATCGCGCTGGTGATCGTGGCGGCGTCGTTCACGGCGCAGCTCGTCTACCGGGACTACTACACCTGCGTGAACGACGCCCTGACGAAGTCGGGCCAACTCGCCTGCAACGACCTGCTCCCGGATCCGCTGCGGGGCTTGATCGGCGTCAAGGAGTAGCCCGCCCGGGCGGTTCACCGGGGGGTGGGGGTTCGGCCCCCTCCCCCGGCGCCTCCTCTGCGGCCCCCGGCTCCTTTGCGGCCGGCGCCGCGGGCAGCGCCGGATCCGGCAACTCCGACTCCCGTTCCCCCTCCGGCTCCGGCTCCGGCGTCACCACCGGCTGAAACACCGCCGTCAGACCCCCCGACGCCTCCTTGAGCGCCGCCTGCCGATCCTCCTGGCCCTCCCTCTCGGCCCAGGAACCCGACGGCAGGAAGTCGTACGCCTCCGGCGCCCCGTCGTCCGGCTCCGACGCCCCGTCGTCCGGCTCCGGCGGCCCGGCAGGTGCGGGCACCGCAGGCACCGGTGCCGCAGCTTCCGGGGCCGACTCCGGCACCGACTCCGGCACCGACTCCGGCACCGGCTCCACCGCCCCGCGCCTCCACCAGCGCCCCGGCACCCGCACCCGCCACGCCCGCACCCCCAGCGCCCCGGGCACCCCGATACCCGCCGTCCATGCCAGCGCCGCCAGCCCCGTCAGCCACCACACCGGGCCGAACGCCGCCAGCCGGCCCGTGCCCATCGGGCCGCCCGCGGCCGCCGCCATCAGGGCCGTCAGGCCCCCGCAGCCCACCGCACCCAGGAGCGCCGCCAGCGCGGTCCCGCGCACGCCCCACGCGGTCTCCCGTGCCCCGTGCCGCGGCGCCGCCGCCCGTACCGTGAACCACGCGATCACCACCCCCGCCACCACCGGCACAGCCACCGCAGCCCAGTGCAGCGGCATCCCCCGCCCCTCACCCGGGACCGCGGCCAGCAGCGGGAAGTGCGGCAGCGCCGGGTCCCCGGCCAGCGCGAGCGGGGTCGCCGTCGCACCCGTACCGAGCGCGAAACCCGGCCCGAGCCCGTACGCCGCACCCCACACCGCCGCGTTCGGCACCAGCGCGAACCCCAGCAGCAGCACCGCGAGCCGCCCCGACCACGGCTCCGCCAGGCGCAGGAACGAATCCTGCGTCGCGTCGGAGTGCCACACCAGCGACACCGCGACCAGCAGCGCCCCGCCGCCCAGCAGCGCCATCGCCCCCGCCGCGGCGGACCGCGGTGCGACGCCCGCCCCGGTACGGGCGAGCGCCACCCGTAGCCGCCCGGGCAGCCAGGCGGGCAGCGGCTCGCGCGGGCTGCCGCTCCCCGTCCACACCCCGGCCGCCGCCGCGAGCGCCGTCACCAGCGGCACATGGAACAGCGCGCTCACCGGATCCGGCGCCAGCGGCCCGCCCGCTGTGTAGACCGCCGCAGCAATGCCGACCAGGAGATATCCCGCGGTCACCGCGCACAGCGCACCCGGCGCCGACGGCCGCAGCCGCCCCTCCCCCAGCTCCAGCGCATCGCGCGCCGCCCGGTGCACCAGCCAGGCAGGAAGCGCGACGAACAGCAGCGGCACGACCCCCACCGGCGCCGGGGCCCCGGAGAGCGTGCCGGCGCGTACGAACTCGGTGCCGTGGGCCATCAGCCACAGCCCGGCGACGAGGTGCAGCGCCCCATCGGGACCGCTGTCCGGGTACGGAGAGCTGATCCACAGCACCATCACCACAAGCGCGAGCCCGCCCAGCCCGAGCCCCGCCGCGGTCGCCCCGCGCACGAAGGACGCTGCCAGGGCAGGCACAGGGCCGCCCTGCACGGGGACCGGAGTCTGCGGCACAGAAGGGGTGTGATCGGTCATTTGAGTCACGCGGCCATGCTGCCAACGACACGCGCCGTAGTCGTGTAACAGGCGATCACCCGCTGTGTCGTTCAATATACGTTTATGTACTTTCTCGTCGAGTGGAGTGCTGACGGGAGCCCTTCATGACTCAGAGCACCACACGCTCCGTACCCGCCCCGCTGCCCTCCCCCATGGAACGGCGCAGGCTGCGCGAGGCGAAGTTCCTGAGCGAGGAGGAGGCCGCGAGCGTGGTCGGCGTCACGCGGGCGACGATCAGGTCCTGGGAGACCGGCCGCAGCAGCCCACGGGGGCGCAACCGCGAGCTGTACGCGAGGCTGCTCGCAGACTCTGCCGAGAGGACCAGGGAGTCCGGGGGGTCCAGGGAGTTCTGGGAATCCAGGGACTCCAGCGAATTGTCCGCCTGGCAGCCCGAACCCGCCACCAAGCACGCGGCCGAACGGCAGGCCCCGCCGCAGAAGCCACCGGAACCGCCGGCACTCCCCGAGTTCACCCCCGCCGAGGCCTTCGACGCCCTCTACGCTTACGCCGCCCCCGCACTCGTACGCCAGGCCTACCTGCTCACCGGCCGGCTCCGGCTCTCCCACGAGTCGGTCGAGCGCGCCTTCCATCTCGCCTGGCAGCAGTGGCCAAAGGTCGCCGTCGACCCGGACCCCGCGGGCTGGGTACGGGCCGCCGCGTACGAATACGCCATGTCCCCCTGGCAGCGGCTACGGCCCGTCCACCGGCACCCCGACTTCCCTCGCGTCGAGGGGGACCGGCGCCGGCTGCTCGACGCGCTGCTGGAACTTCCCCCGTCGTACCGCCGCACACTGCTGCTCTACGACGGCCTCGGCCTCGATCTCCCCGAGACGGCCGCCGAGACGGAGGCGAGTACGCCCGCCGCGGCCAACCGCCTGATGCAGGCCCGGGCAGCCATCGCCGAGCGGGTGCCGGAGTTCGGCGTGCCCGAAACGCTGCAGGAGCAGCTCACGGCCCTCGCGAATGACGGCCCGGTGCCGCGGCTGAGCGCCGCCAGAGCGGTACGTACGGGCTGCGAGCGCCGGGCCCGGTTCTGGACGCGAGCCGCCATCACGGTCACCACACTGATCATCGGCGCCACGGCCTACACCCTGGCCACCGCGCCGACGCGGTACGAACCGCCGCTCGCCCCCGGGCAGCAGGTCGGCGGCGTACCGCCGCACAGCGGGCCGCAGCCGCTGACCCCGCGGGTCATGGAACTGCGCGCGAAGCTGCTCGCCGAGCCGGCGTACGGTCCCGAACGACTCCTGCCCCAGGTGCGCTGACCAGGTCAGTAACTGAGTACGCGAGTGGGCCCGCACCTCACAGGATTCACCTGGAGGTGCGGGCCCACTCGTACGTGATGTACCTACCGCGAAGGTCAGGCGCCCAGGATCTCGCGCGCCAGCTTGGCCGTCTCGGTCGGCGTCTTGCCGACCTTGACGCCCGCGGCCTCGAGGGCCTCCTTCTTCGCCGCGGCCGTGCCGGAGGAGCCGGAGACGATGGCGCCGGCGTGGCCCATGGTCTTGCCCTCGGGGGCGGTGAAGCCCGCGACGTAACCGACGACCGGCTTGGTGACGTTCTTCGCGATGAAGTCCGCCGCGCGCTCCTCGGCGTCGCCGCCGATCTCGCCGATCATCACGATCAGCTCGGTCTCCGGGTCGGCCTCGAAGGCCGCCAGCGCGTCGATGTGGGTCGTGCCGATGACCGGGTCGCCACCGATGCCGACGGCCGAGGAGAAGCCGATGTCACGGAGCTCGTACATCATCTGGTAGGTCAGCGTGCCGGACTTGGACACGAGACCGATGCGGCCGGGCTTGGTGATGTCGCCCGGGATGATGCCGGCGTTGGACTGGCCGGGGGTGATCAGGCCGGGGCAGTTCGGACCGATGATCCGGGTCTTGTTGCCCTTGGCGGTCGCGTACGCCCAGAAGGCGGCGGAGTCGTGGACCGCGATGCCCTCGGTGATGACGACCGCGAGGCCGATCTCAGCGTCGATCGCCTCGACGACGGCGGCCTTGGCGAAGGCCGGCGGCACGAAGAGGACGGAGACGTCGGCCCCGGTCTTCTCCATCGCCTCGGCGACGGAACCGAAGACCGGCACCTCGGTGCCGTCGAAGTCGACGGTCGTGCCCGCCTTGCGCGGGTTCACGCCACCGACGATGTTGGTGCCGTCGTTCAGCATGAGCTTGGTGTGCTTCATGCCCGTGGCGCCGGTCATGCCCTGGACGATGACCTTGCTGTCCTTGGTGAGGAAGATAGCCATGGTTTCTGGAGTCCCTCTTCCCTTACTTCGCAGCCGCGAGCTCGGCGGCCTTGTCGGCCGCGCCGTCCATGGTGTCCACACGCTGCACGAGCGGGTGGTTGGCGTCGGAAAGGATCTTGCGACCCAGCTCCGCGTTGTTGCCGTCGAGCCGCACGACCAGCGGCTTGGTGACGTCCTCGCCCTTGGACTTGAGCAGCGCCAGGGCCTGCACGATGCCGTTGGCGACCTCGTCGCACGCGGTGATGCCACCGAAGACGTTGACGAAGACGGACTTGACGTCCGGGTCGCCGAGGATGATCTCGAGGCCGTTCGCCATGACCTCGGCGGAGGCGCCGCCGCCGATGTCGAGGAAGTTGGCGGGCTTCACGCCGCCGTGGTTCTCACCGGCGTACGCGACGACGTCGAGGGTCGACATGACCAGACCCGCGCCGTTGCCGATGATGCCGACCTCGCCGTCGAGCTTGACGTAGTTGAGGTTCTTGGCCTTGGCCGCAGCCTCGAGCGGGTTGGCTGCGTCCTTGTCCTCGAGCGCCGCGTGCTCGGGCTGACGGAAGTCCGCGTTCTCATCGAGCGAGACCTTGCCGTCGAGCGCGATGACACGGCCGTCGGCGACCTTGGCCAGCGGGTTGACCTCGACGAGGAGCGCGTCCTCGGCGATGAAGGTCTTCCACAGGGTCACCAGGATGTCGGCGACCTGGTCGGCGACATCGGCCGGGAACTTCGCGGCCGCGACGATCTCGCGGGCCTTCTCCAGGTCGACACCCTCGTTGGCGTTGACCGGGATCTTCGCGAGGGCCTCGGGGTTCTCCTCCGCGACGACCTCGATCTCCACGCCGCCCTGGACGGAGGCCATGGCCAGGAAGGTGCGGTTGGTGCGGTCGAGGAGGTACGAGACGTAGTACTCCTCGGCGATCTCAGGCGCCGTCTCGGCCAGCATCACCTTGTGGACCGTGTGGCCCTTGATGTCCATGCCGAGGATCTGACCGGCCTTCTCGACCGCGTCGTCCGGGTCGGAGGCCAGCTTGACGCCGCCCGCCTTGCCGCGGCCGCCGACCTTCACCTGCGCCTTGACGACCGACCGGCCGCCCAGACGCTCGGTCACCGCGCGCGCCGCCTCAGGCGTGTCGATGACTTCACCGGCCAGCACCGGTACACCGTGCTTGGCGAAGAGGTCCCTCGCCTGGTACTCGAACAGGTCCACGCGCGTCCGTCCCTTTTCTGATGATCGCGGTTCGTTGTCTGCGTGGGCGTGCCGCGAAGGGCAACGTGACTGCGCTGTCACAAGGGAGGCGTACACGGTGTCCGTGGCCGCGGCATGTCCGTCTCGCAGGTTATCCCCGTGGGCCGTAGGTCCCTAAATCGCAGCTCACACCTGGGCGGTGATAACAGTCACAGATCGCACCCGGCGGCTGTGCCGGAAACGGAACCGGGCGGTCCCCACCCCAATGAGGACCGCCCGTGGAGCTCCGTAGAACCGCGTAACTTCCGACCCGCCTGTCAGACGTTCTGCGTCATACGTTCTGTGTCAGATGCCCTGCGTCAGGTGCGACGCGTAACCCGGAGTGACAGAGGAAGCCGCGCCCTGGATGCCGGAAACGGCGTTGCCGGCGAGCGGGGCCGCGGTGACCGTGCCGGTCAGGTCCTGCGCGAACGGCTGGACCTCGGAGACCACACCGCCCGCGAACGGCGTCACGTCGCCGACGACACCGTGCGCGAGGGAGCCGGCGCTGCCGCCGACGCCGTACGCGACCGGCGCCACGTGATCGACCAGCGTGTGGACGAGCGGCTGGACCGAGCCGACGACACCGCCCGCGAAGGGCTGGACGTCGGAGACGACGCCGCCGGCGAACGGCTGGACCTCGCTGACGACACCGCCGGCGAACGGCGTCACGTCGGCGGCCACGCCCTGGGCGAGGCCGCCGACGTCACCGACCGCCTGACCGGCGACCGGGACGACGCCGTTGACGGCCCGGCCCGCGATGGGCGGCAGAACGTCCTGAGCGGCGGCGTCGACGACCGGAGTGGCGTCGGCGACAGCGCCCTGGGCCCGGTACTGGGCCTGGGCCGGGGCCTGCTCCAGCTCGTGCGCGAAGGCCGAGAGCGGGCCGAAGAGGTAGTCGATCTCGCCCTGGACGTCGGTGCGGGCAGCGGACTGGGCGTTGCCCTGGGCCTGGGCGGCGGTGCCGGCGGCGGTGCGCTGAGCCTGCGCGGCCGTACCGGTGGCCTTGCCCTTGGCCTGGGTGACCGCACCCGTACCGGTGGCCTTGCCCTTGGCCTGGGTGACCGCACCCGTAGCGGTGCGCTGAGCCTGCGCAGCCGTGCCCGTCGCCTTGCCCTTGGCCTGGGTGACCGCACCCGTAGCGGTGGAGCGCGCGTCGGAGGCGGCACCCTTGGCGTCCTGGACGGCGTCGGCCGCCTGGTCGGGCGTGGAGAGCGGTACGGAGACGTGCACCTCGTCGGCGCCGGCCGCGGCGGTGCCGATGGCCCACATGCCGCCGGCCGTGGCGGCGACAGCTATAGAACGGCGAATATTCTTGTGCATGCTTGAGTCGAATCCTTCGAATGAGTTCGGCTGTCCGGAACTGTCCGGTTGGCGGGCAGACCTGTCCCGCCCCCGCGCGGCAGGTCTTGAGCGGGGAAAGGACTGCCCTAGCCGGGGAATTCGAGGATGTCGCGGGGTCGTTCGCGAGTCGGCGCATCCGCCGCCGCCCGGACCGCGCCGGAGACGAGCGCGTACGGACTGTCGTACGCACTCACCGCCGCGGGCTGGTCTCCCGTACGCGGGATATGCGTCTCGGTGGACTGCTGCAGCGCGCCGGGCGTGGAGTTGCAGGGCGTGCCGGGGACTTGAGCGGGCGCGGGTGCCGACGCGGGCTGCGCGTGCGGGACTTCACCGAGGTGCCGGCCGAGGCCACCGTCGTACCCACCGGCCGCGGCAACGGTTGCGCCGGACGGCCGGGCCGGGTCCGCCTCGCCCGAGGAGGGCTTGGCCGTGAACCCGGCCGGGGACTCGTCCACGAGCCGGTCGGCGGGACCTTGCGGCTGTCCGGGGTCTGTACCGCCGCCGGCAGACGGCGGCGGTACGGGAAGGAACTCGCCCGGTGTGCCGGTCACCGGCTCGACCACCGGCCCTACGACATCCGCCACAGTGCCCGCGGCCGGCTGAAGCACCTCGCGTACGGATCGCACCGGCGCAATGGACGTCGCCGCGTCGACGGAGTCCGTTGCCGCGCGCCGCAGTTCCCGCGCCGGGACCGGCCGGGTCGATGCCGGGTCGCTCACCTCGGTGTCGGCGGGCGCCTGGGAGCTCCGCACCGGATCCGGCAGCTCGGCCGCCTGCGCCTGTCCGCCGTAGAGGAAACCGACCGTCAGCAGACCCCCGAGGAACAGCATCACCCGCAGCGCACGCCGCTCACCGGCTGCCCGGCGCAGTGCGCACAGGACAGCAGCAGAACGAGCAGCTGCGGCAGTCACGGTGAAGGAGCCTTCCCGAGGTTGGCGGAAGTGGACCTTCCGCGGGGATCGGGACGATGCTCGCCGAGTCGCCCGGGTCGGCGCAAGTCCTACGTTACTGATGGGTCACCATGTCCGGTATGGGCAGTGGACGCTTCTCGATCGCCGCCGCCATCACATCCGGGAAGAGGTCCGGCGTACATGCGAAGGCCGGTGCGCCCAGCGCCGCGAGAGCCGCGGCGTGCTCCCGGTCGTACGCGGGTGTCCCCTCGTCGGAGAGCGCGAGCAGCGCCACGAACTGCACGCCTGACGCCTTCATCGCCGCGACCCGCTTCAGCATCTCGTCCCGTATACCGCCTTCGTAGAGGTCGCTGATCAGTACGACGACGGTGTCGGCGGGGCGGGTGATCTGCGACTGGCAGTACGCGAGCGCCCTGTTGATGTCGGTGCCGCCGCCGAGCTGGGTGCCGAACAGGACGTCGACCGGGTCGTCGAGCTGGTCCGTGAGGTCGACGACCGCGGTGTCGAAGACGACGAGGCGGGTGGCGATGGAGCGCATCGACGCCAGGACCGCGCCGAAGACGGATGCGTAGACGACGGAGGCCGCCATCGAGCCCGACTGGTCGATGCAGAGGACCACGTCCTTCTTCACTGACTGGGACGCCCGGCCGTATCCGATCAGCCGCTCAGGGACGACGGTGTAGGCACCTTCTTTTTCAGGAATCGGCAGATAGTTCTTGAGGTTGGCCCGGATGGTGCGGTCCCAGTCGATGTCCCGGTGGCGCGGCCGGTTGATCTTCGCCGAGCGGTCGAGCGCACCGGTGAGGGTGGACCGGGTACGGGTGGCGAGCAGCTTCTCGAGGTCGTCCACCACTTTCCGTACGACGGCTCTGGCTGTCTCCTTGGTCGTCTCGGGCATCGCCTTGTTGAGGGAGAGCAGCGTGCCGACGAGGTGGACGTCCGCCTCGACGGCCTCCAGCATCTCCGGCTCCAGCAGGAGCGTGGACAGGCCGAGCCGGTCGATCGCGTCGCGCTGCATGACCTGGACGACGGAGCTGGGGAAGTACGTACGGATGTCGCCGAGCCAGCGCGCGACGGACGGCGCGGACGCCCCGAGCCCGGCCGAACGGTCGCGTCCGCCCTGGTGGTTGCCGCCGCCTCTGCCGTAGAGGGCGGTGAGGGCGCCGTCCATCGCCGCGTCCGTCCCCGCGAGCGCGCACCCGGTGCCGTCGGCGGACTCCCCGCCCAGCACCAGCCTCCAGCGCCGCAGCCGCTCGTCGTACTCGGTCCCTGTCATCGGGCCACCCCCGCAAGGTCGTTGTCGTCGATTCCGAGGAGCAGCTGGAGCGCCGGCAGTACCGCGTCCGCCCGCGGCTCGTCGAGACCGGGGCCGAATCCGGGCATCGTGGGCGCGGCGTGCACCGGACCGGATGCCGCCGCGGGTCCGCGCCGGACCAGCTCACCCAAGGTGCGGCGGACACCCGATTCGTACGCGGAGAAGGTGCGGCGCAGCAGCGGCAGTACGTCGGTGAAGGCGTTCGCGGGCACGCCGGTCAGCCAGGTGTCGACGAGTGTGAGCAGGCGCTCGTCGTGGACCAGGAGCATCCCGCCCCCGGACGCACCGCCGACGAAACCCTCGATCCAGGCGGCGGCTTCGGCGGGCGGCGTGCCCGGTGAGAGCGCGAGGGCCATGAGCCGCGCCGCCTCGTCCTCCGCGAGCCGCCCGTCGTCCAGCAGCAGCCGGGCGGCCCGGCCGCGTATCACTCCCGGCACGGTGTCCCGGGCCGCGAGCCGGTGCAGTACGGAGCCCCAACGCTCGCCCAGCTCCCGCGCCTTGGGCAGCAGCCCGATCGCTGTGTGCACCCCGTCCAGATGGCCCCGCATCTCGGCCGCGCCGTCCGCGTCGAGCCCGGTGCACGCGGGCGGCAGGCCGACGCAGATGCGCTCGGCGAGCCCGGCCGCCACCTCGCCGAGCGCGGCCGTGTCGGTGGACCGCACATCCCCGTACCGCAGGGAGCGGGCCAGGGCGGGCAACGCCTGGGCGAGATGGCCGACATCGGTGTCGAGAGCGGCGCGGTCGGCGAGCGCCTTCATCACGACGGGGAGCGCGTCGGGCAGTTCGGCCAGCAGGCACTGCTCGGCGAGCGCGGTGACATCGGCGAGGGCGGCCGCCGATACGGCTCTGTTCTCGGCCTTCGCCGTGGCCGCGGAGAGCACCGTCGTACCCCAGACCCCGGCCTCCGCGACCCGGACGAACAGCTCGGGCTCCCAGCGCAGCCGCCAGCTCTCCCGGAACGTGCCTGTGCTCCCCCGCCCCGTGACGGGCTCGCCCCAGCCGATGGCCAGCAGCCGCAGCCGGTGCAGCAGCCGGCTCTTCGCCGCGTCGGTCTCCTTGCGCAGATCGAGGTCCAGCTCCCGCTCCAGCGCCTCCGGTTTGAGCCGCAGGCTGCGCTGGAGCCGGCTCAGGTCGCGCTGCAACGGCACGGCGGGCGCGGCGTCCGGCACCTCGCCGAGCACGTCCCCGACGATCAGCCGGTCCCGGATGAGGTCGAGCGGCACGTCGGAGCCGTCGCACATCACGGCCCGGATGGCGTCAGTCGTCTCGGTCAGTCCGGCGAGCGGACGGCCGCGCATGGCGGCGAGCGTGCCGGCGAGTCGGACAGCCTCGATGACATGGGCGGACGAGACCATCCGGTCCTCGTCCCGCAGCAGCCCGGCGACCTTGGTCATCCAGCGCTCGACGGGCCGGTCGGGCGCGCCGAAGAGATGGCCGTACCAGCCGGGCGAGTCGATCCCCGCGCCGTACCCGCTGTGCCGGGCGAGCCTGCGGTGCGTCCAAGGCACCCAGGTCATCTCGGTCTTGACCTTGGGCAGGCCTTTGAGGAGGGCCTTGTCGGCGGCGACGGTGGACTTCGCGGCGAGCGCGGGCACGTGCCAGGCACCGCAGACGACGGCGACGTCGTCCCCGAACTCCTTGCGCGCGGCGCGCAGTTGGATCCGCATATGGGCCTCGCGCGCGAGATCGCGTTCGTGCCCGCCGTGTCCGTACATCTCGCGCAAGGCGGCCATGGCTTCACCGAGCGCCACGAAGGGGGCGCGGGGGTCGGCACCGTGGGAGCGGAGTGCGGGCGCGACCTCAGGGCGGGGCTCGTCCCCGGACCCGGGTACAGACGCGTGCCGGGACGGGGCCTCGGCCGCGGACCCCCGGTGCTCGACGACGTCCTCCCACCAGCGCTCCGGGTCGTCGTACCCGGCGGTTTCGGCGAGGACCGCGATGGGATCGATGCGTACGCCGCTCGCCTCGCCGCCCGGCGTCAGGGCGGGCTCCTCCGCCGGCTCGGGCCGTGCGAGGGCCGACTCAGGCCGTGCAGGAGCCGGCTCCTGCTGAGCCGGGTCCTGCTGAGCCGGGTCCTGCTGAGCCGGGTCCTGCTGAGCCGGGTCCGCGCCCGCCGCCTCGTCCGGCTCCGGCCGGGCAGCGTCCGCGTCCCGGGCCTCTTCCTCGGCCGCCAGCGCCAGCGAATGCGCTGCCGGAAGGTCGATGAAGCGCACCGGCACCCCCCGGGCGAGCGCCCAGCGAATCGCCACCCACTCCGGGGAGAACTCGGCCAGCGGCCAGAACGCCGCCCGCCCCGGGTCGTCCACGGCATGCGCGAGCAGTGCGACCGGCGGGCGCATCTGCTCGTCCGCCGCGAGCCCGAGCAGCGCGTCTCCCTCCGGCGGCCCCTCGATCAGCACCGCCGGTGGCAAGGCCGCCTCCAGCGCGGCCCGCACCGCCCTCGCCGAACCCGGCCCGTGGTGACGGACGCCGAGCAGCAGGGGCCCGGTCATGCGCTCACCTCGCGGCAGGCGCGGTAGAAGTCCTTCCAGCCCTCGCGCTCACGGACCACCGTCTCCAGGTACTCCTGCCAGATGACCCGGTCCGCCGCCGGGTCGCGGACGACCGCGCCGAGGATGCCGGCCGCCACATCGCCGGGCCGCAGCACGCCGTCGCCGAAGTGCGCGGCGAGCGCGAGACCGCCCGTGACGACGGAGATCGCCTCGGCCGTGGAGAGCGTGCCCGAGGGCGACTTGAGCTTGGTGCGGCCGTCGGCCGAGACGCCGTCCCGCAGCTCCCGGAAGACAGTGACCACCCGGCGGATCTCCTCGAGCCCCTCCGGCGCTGCCGGCAGATCGAGCGAGCGCCCTATCTGGTCGACGCGCCGGGACACGATGCCGACCTCGTCCTCGGGCGTCGCGGGCAGCGGCAGCACGACGGTGTTGAACCGGCGGCGCAGCGCGCTGGACAGGTCGTTGACCCCGCGGTCGCGGTCATTGGCCGTGGCGATGAGGTTGAACCCGCGTACCGCCTGGACCTCCTGCCCCAGCTCAGGGATCGGCAGGGTCTTCTCGGACAGGATCGTGATCAGCGAGTCCTGTACGTCCGCGGGGATACGGGTGAGCTCCTCGACCCGAGCGGTCATGCCCTCGGACATCGCGCGCATGACGGGGCTGGGCACAAGCGCGTCCCGGCTGGGGCCGTGGGCGAGCAGCTGGGCGTAGTTCCAGCCGTAGCGGATCGCCTCCTCGGGCGTGCCCGCCGTGCCCTGCACGAGCAGCGTGGAGTCGCCGCTGACGGCCGCGGCGAGATGCTCGGAGACCCAGGTCTTGGCGGTGCCCGGCACGCCGAGGAGCAGCAGCGCCCGGTCGGTGGCGAGTGTGGTGACGGCGACCTCGACGATCCGGCGCGGCCCCACGTACTTGGGCGTGATCGCCGTGCCGTCGGGCAGCGTGCCGCCGAGCAGATAGGTGGCGACGGCCCACGGCGACAGCTGCCAGCCGACCGGCCGCGGCCGGTCGTCGGCCGCGGCGAGCGCCTTGAGTTCCTCGGCGAATGCGTCCTCGGCATGCGGTCGCAGAGCCTCGGCCCCGGTGGCTGCGCCGGCGGTCGCGCCGGTTTCGGACACGGTCATGGATCCCCCTCCAGATCGTTCGACCCGATGTGGGATCCACCGTGCACCATGCCACTGACAATCGGCCGTCGCCGCAGGTCAGGACCTCAATGGCCAGGATTCGCCGGGGAGTTGCGGCAGTTACTCCACGATCGGGGAGACCGCGATGCAACCGGCCGCGGCAGCCAGGCCCGCGCCCTTCTCCTCCTTGATGACCTTGCCCTTGTACGTGATCTTGCAGCTGACCTCGGAGCCTGTGATGTCCGCGGCAACCGGCATGACCGCAGGCGGCATGATGCCGCGCAGCGTGACCGTCTTCTTCCACGGCAGCGTGGGCTTCTGCACCGTCTCGGTCTTCGGCTCCGTCGCCTTGCCGCCACCGCCGTGGAAGTCGATCGAGTCGACGTTCTTCCCCGTGACCTCGTACGTGACTTCGTACGTCTCGTTCGTGGCCTTGTCGACGGCGTCGACGGCGTCGGAGCAGGCGGAGAGGCCGAGCGTGAGGCCGGAGACAGCAACGGCGCAGACGGCAGCGCGGATGGTGCGGTTCATATGGAATCCCCCCGGATCCTGAGGCTGAGCCCCCCAGCCAATCACAAAGGGAAGGTAGGGCCAAGATGCTGTCGGGCATGCGAATCCGCAGGTCAGGACTGATTGTCAGTGGTGGCCCGTAGCGTCTTCAGCATGCTGCGATCTAACGGGGAAGAACCCCCGAACCCCCCTGAGCAGGGGGTGCGCTGGACGTCGGATCAGGTGCTTGCACTGGCTCCTGACGACGCGTCACGCAGGGCGGGAAACAAACTCGGCACGGCCGGGCCGTGGTCCGGTGCGGGCAGCAGCGGCTCGGGGGCCGTGTGGGGCCTGTGCAAGGGCAGCGGCAGCAAGCCGTACCAGACGGTCGTCGACACCACGGGCCCAGCCTACAAATGCAGTTGCCCGAGCCGGAAGTTCCCGTGCAAGCACGCGCTGGGGCTGCTGCTGCTCTGGGCGGCGGACGAGGGCACCGCACCGGTCTCCACCACGCCGGACTGGGCCGAGGAGTGGCTTGAAGCGCGCAGAAAGCGCGCCACGGACAAGGAACAGAGCGACGCGGGGGCGGGACAGCCCGCGAAGACCGCCGACCCCGAGGCGGCCAGGCGCCGGGCCGAGCGCCGGGCGGGGCGGATCACCGCGGGGGCCACGGAGCTGGAGCAGCGGCTCACGGATCTGCTGCGCGGCGGCCTGGCCGCGGCCGAACAGAGGGGTTACGAACTGTGGGAGGAGACCGCGGCTCGCATGGTCGACGCTCAGGCACCCGGGCTGGCGGGCCGGGTGCGGGAGTTGGGCGCGATTCCGGGCTCGGGGCCGGGCTGGCCGCTGCGGCTGCTGGAGGAGTGCGCGCTGATCCATCTGCTGGACGAGGCGTGGCTCGGGCTGGAGAAGCTGCCGGACCCGTTGGCCGCGACGGTCCGCACCCGGGTCGGCCTCACCTCGACCGCCGAGGGACCGCCGGCCCGGGACGACTGGCTGATCCTGGCCCAGTACGACTCCTCCGACGGGAAGATCACCACGCGCCGTATATGGCTGTACGGACGCGGCTCCGGGCGTACGGCACTGCTGCTCTCCTTCCGCGCGGCGGGCCGCTCTCCGCAACAGGCGCTCCCGGTGGGGCTGATGATCGATGCCGAGCTCACTGCGTACACCGGCGCGGGGCAGCTGCGGGCGGACCTGGGCAAGCAGTTCGGCGCGCCCGTCCCGATCGGGTTCCCGCCGCCGGGCGGTCCGGCCGCGGCGGCCCTCGAGGCATACGGCAAGGCTCTGCGGGACGACCCCTGGCTGGACTCCTGGCCGTTCACGCTGAGCGGCGTCATTCCCACCCAGGCGGGCGAGGGGTGGCAACTGGCCGACGCCGACGGCGAGTCCGCGCTGCCCATCGCGCCCGGCGCGCTCTCCCGCCCCGGGCTGTGGAAGCTCGTGGCGCTCTCCGGCGGTGGCCCGGTCACCGTCTTCGGCGAGTGCGGCCACCAGGGCTTCACTCCGCTCGCCGCCTGGGTCGCCCGGCCCGAGGACACCACGGGTCCGGCCGAGACGATCCCGCTCATCTGAACGTACGGAGGACGTCATGACCAGCATCGTCAGCACCTCACTGTGGGAAGAGCTCGTCACCTCGGCCCTGCTCGGCACCGACCGCCGTACGCCGCCGGATGCCGTGCTGTCCCCGGGCAAGGACGCGCCGGTCGCGCTGTTGGACGCGGCGGCGGTCCAGACCGTACGGCGCAGGGCGGGACTGCTGCCCGCGCCCGCCGCCGACCGGCCGGAGCTCGCGCCGCACGACGCCCGCCCGCAGCTGCCCGCGGCCGCCCGGCGCCGGCTCGCCCAGTTGCTGGCGGACCGGTCCGCCCCGTCGCACGCGGGAGGACGGCGGGGTACGGCGCCCGATCTCACCGAGCTGCTCCCCCAGTGGCTGGCCGCGGCCAACGAGCACGGGTACCAGGCGCCGCCGTCCGTACTGCCCGCTGTCCTGGACGCGGCCCGTGCGCGTACGGATCTGCGGCCGCAGGCCCTCACTTTCGCGGGACCGCGCGGGCTGTGGCTGGCCCGGCTCAACCCGGAGTGGAAGTTCGCGCTGCGCGGCGCGTCCGGAAGCTCTGTGCTGCCGGACGCCGGTGACGCCGAGGCGGTCCAACGGCTGTGGGAGGAAGGACTGTTCGCCGAGCGGGTCGCGCTGCTGGCGGCGGTGCGGGTGCACGATGCGGGGGCGGCGCTGGCGCTGCTGACCGCGACGTGGGCGACGGAGCGGGCCGAGGACCGGCTGATGTTCCTCGACTCTCTGCGTACCGGACTGTCCGACGCGGACGAGCCGTTCCTGGAACAGGCCCTGTCCGATCGCAGCCGCAACGTCCGTGCCACCGCGGCCGAACTCCTGTCGGCGCTGCCGCACTCCGCACTCGCCGGGCGGATGGCGGCGCGGGCGGCGTCGTGCGTCAGCCTGGACCGCAGTGGCGACGCGGCGGTAGGCGTGGAGGCGCCGCACGAATGCGATGCGGGCATGCAGCGCGACGGGGTGGCGCCGAGCCCGCCGACGGGGCGGGGCGAACGGTCCTGGTGGCTGGGCCAGTTGGTGGAGGCGGCCCCGCTGTCCACCTGGCGGGGGCGGCTCGGCGGGCGTACGGCGCAGGAGATCGTCGCGCTGCCCGTCGCCGACGGCTGGGGCGAGGAGCTGCACGCGGCGTGGTGCCGGGCGGCGGTGCGGCAGCGGGACGCGGAGTGGTCCCGCGCCCTGCTCGGGGCGCCGGGCAACCCGCCGGACACCGGCCCCGGCACGTCGTCCCTCGCCGAACGGGCGAAGCTGCTCGCGACGCTGCCGGACGGTGAACGGGCGGTGTGGGTCGCGGAGTTCATCGCGGCGCACGGCCTGTCGGAGGCGTTCCAGCTGCTCGGCGTCTGCGCGGTGCCGTGGGGGGAGCCGCTCGGCCGATCGGTGGTGGACGCGCTGGACATCGCGCGCGAGGCGGGGAGTTACCCCTGGAGCTTCAGCGGGGTGATGGGCCTGGCGGAACGCTGCCTGGACCCGGCGGAGGCGAGCCGGCTGGAGCTGCTGACGGCGACGCCGGACGAGACGGAGGGGGCGTCGCCGGGGGCGGGGGGTTACTGGTCGGAGGCGTTTCAGCGGCTGGTGTCGACGTTGCGGTTGCGGGCGGCGATGCGGGTGGAGCTGGGGGGTGTGTGTTCCCCCACCCCACCCCTTCCCGAACCTGGGGGCTGATGCCCCCAGCCCCCCGGGCAGGGGGAGGTGGGCGTGGGGGCTTACGCCCCCACGCCCCCGGAAGCGGCAGCTTCGCGCCGCGCCGCGCCGGGCCCCAGTCGCAGGGAACGGGCACTGCATCCCCGCCAGGCGCCGCTGTCAGTCGACCGCAGACTCCCCACCCGGTGGCGTCGCCAGGCGCCCGCAGGGCACGGGGGTCACGTCTCGGCCGGCGTCGCCGGACCGCGTCAGGCGACCGCAGCCCCACCCGGCGTCGTCAGGCGGCGTCAGGCGCCCGCGGGCTGGCGGACGTTTGCGTTGACCCAGTCAACGATCGACGCCGTCGTCGCGCCCGGAGTGAAGATCTCCGCGACGCCCTTCTCCTTCAGCGGCGCGATGTCCGCCTCCGGGATGATGCCGCCGCCGAAGACCTTGATGTCCTCCGCGTCGCGCTCCTTCAGCAGCTCGATGACCTTCGCGAAGAGCGTGTTGTGCGCACCGGAGAGGATGGACAGGCCGATCGCGTCCGCATCCTCCTGGATCGCCGTGTCCACGATCTGCTCGGGGGTCTGGTGGAGACCGGTGTAGATGACCTCCATGCCCGCGTCACGCAGCGCCCGCGCAATCACCTTTGCCCCGCGATCATGGCCGTCGAGCCCCGGCTTGGCCACCACCACACGGATCGGACCAGTCACACCCATCACTGCCTCCACCTACCGACTGCGCCGCCCTGGGCACGGGTCCCGAACCGCAGCGGCCCGGGGAAGTGAACGAACGTTATCTCCAGCATCCCGCAACCCGCCGTTTCGCGGCCGATAGCGAGGGGGAAATCACACATGGGACAACTTAGCTATGCGTCGTACCCGCACCACGCGGCACACACGCCGCACCGCACCACCGCGGGGACGATCGCTACGGGAGCCGCTTCAGGGTTCGTAGCCCCGTGCCGTCAGCCGCGCGGCACGGCGTTACGACCTCTTCGGTACTGGCCCAGCACGGGCACAGGGCCTGAGTGGCACCCACGAGGGCACACGGGGGACGGAGCCGTCCTCCAGCGTGCCGTACGGGAGGTCGGCCATGAAGGCTTTTCCCTTCTTTCCGCTGTGTCTGCGCCCCGTGCGACACCTACAAATACCGGCCGTGCTGCTGCGCGCCGCCACCCTCGAGCTGGCGATCCTCGCCGGGCATCTGCTCCTCTACCCCGCCGGTCTCGTCCCGGAGCGTCGCGAACCCGACCCGGACCCCGCCCCAGGACCGAATCCCCAGCTCCCGACGCCCGGCGCAGACCGCCCGCCTGCCGTGCTCCTCCATGGCTTCGTGGACAACCGCTCCGTGTTCGTACTGCTGCGCCGCTCCCTCGCCCGGCACGGCTGGCGGCACCTCGAGTGCCTCAATTACTCCCCGCTGACCTGCGACATCCGCACCGCCGCCGAGCTGCTCGGCCGGCACATCGAGGAGATCTGCGCGCGTACGGGCCGGTCCGAGGTCGACATCGTCGGGCACAGCCTCGGCGGCCTGATCGCCCGCTATTACGTACAGTGCCTGGGCGGTGACCATCGGGTACGCACGCTCGTCACCCTCGGCACCCCGCATTCGGGCACCAGCGTCGCCCCGCTCGCCAGCGCGCACCCCATCGTGCGCCAGATGCGCCCCGGATCCGCCGTGATCGAGGAGCTGCGCATGCCCGCGCCCGGCTGCCGCACTCGCTTCGTGAGTTTCTGGAGCGACCTCGACCAGCTGATGGTCCCGGTCGAGACGGCCTGCATCGACCACCCGGACCTCATCGCGCAGAACGTACAGGTCAGCGGAATCGGGCATCTCGCGCTCCCGGTCCACCCGGCCGTAGCGGCCGGCATCCGGCAGGCGCTGGAGTCGAGCCAACCTGCGACCGGCACATCCGGCGCCGTTTCCGTCGCCTGATTCGGGCCCGACGGCGCGCGTCACCACGCCCAGCCCCGGCAGACCGGGTAACGAAATGTCGAACACTTTTCGAACGTAGAGCCAAAGCTGTGCCCACAGTCCGCCGAAAGGCATCCGAATGCCCCTTTCCTGATTGCCTAAAACCTGCCGAAGATTGTCGCCGTCGCATACCGCCGGGTACAGTCGCGCCACTGCTTTCCCTCTGGGACCCCTGCGCTCCACGGCCCCAGAACCCAGGTCCTGCTGCCGAGGCGAGAGAGAAGTTGGTGAACGACCAGCACGCCCACGCCGGGTACGACGGCTACTCCACTGGCAGCTTCGACACCGACCCGCTCTTCGGTGCGCTCCCTGGCAGTTACGAAGCCGGCAACAGTGGCCAGTACGACACCACCCAGTGGGACACCGGGTCGCACCAGACCTCCGGCTACGACGTCTACGCCACGCAGCAGGCACAACAGCCGCAGCAGGCGCAGCAATTCCCGCAGTACGAGACTCACGCGCAGTACGACGGCGCCGCCCAGTACGACGGCGCCGCCCAGTACGGCAGCACCGGCCAGTACAACACCACCGGCCACTACGACGCCGCCGCGGTCCAGTACGACACGACGGGCCAGTGGGACGCCGGCGCGTGGAACCAGACCGCGCAGACGGACCAGTACGAAACCGCCGCGGCCACATTCGCGTACGACACCACCGGACAGTGGGCGGCGCCCACCTTCGACACCGGCACGTACGACGCCACCGCCTGGAACACCGGCGCGGAAGCCGTCGTACCGCATGTACCGCAACAGTTCACGCCGGAGCATGAGTTCATCCCGGACCAGGACTTCAGCCCCGCGGCGCCCGCCGACCTCACCACCGAATTCCAGCCGGAGTTCCAGTCGGACCTCACGTACGAGTACGAGGAGTACCAGTACGAGGCCGAGCCTGAACCCGAGGCCCAGCCCGAGGCCGAGGCCGAGGGCGGACTCGAAGCAGAAGCCGGACTCGAAGCGGAAGCCGAACTCGACGGCGAATACGAGCTCGCGCCGGAACCCGAACCCATCGCCGCCGCGGTCATCCCCCGCCCCGTCCGCCGTTCCGGCGGGTCCCGCGGCCGTCGCCGCACCCCCGCGAAACGCTCCGCGCTCCTCACCGTCGCCGTGCCCTCCGCGTGTGTGATGGGCGTTGCCGGCATCGCCGCCGCCTCCGTCGGCAGCCTCGGCACCGGCGACACCAAGGGCGACAGCAACGTGGAAGCGGCCGATCCGTCCTCCCCCAAGGCGATCGCGGCCAACAACAAGATGGACACGCAGCTCGCCGCCCTCAGCGCCGACGCCCGCGACTTCGGCGACCGCGCGTCGCGCACCCAGGAACGCCTCGACCTGAAGGCGCGCCAGGAGGCGGAGAAAAAGAAGCGCGAGGAAGAGGCCAGGCGCCGCGAGGCGTTGCGCCCCAAGTTCGTACTGCCGGTGAACCGGGAAGGCCTGAGCGCGTACTACGGCCAGGCCGGCGTCAACTGGATGTCCGTGCACACCGGCATCGACTTCCCGGTGTCGTACGGCACCGAGGTGATGGCCGCGACCGACGGCACCGTCCGTACGCAGTGGAACAGCGCCTACGGCAACATGGCCATCGTGACCGCCGCCGACGGCACCGAGACCTGGTACTGCCACCTCAGCAGCACCAAGATCCGCTCCGGTTCGGTCAAGGCCGGTGACGTCATCGCGTACTCCGGCAACTCGGGCAACTCCACCGGACCGCACCTCCACTTCGAGGTACGGCCCGGCGGCGGCTCGGCGATCGACCCGCTGCCGTGGCTTCGCAGCCACGGCATCGACCCGACGTAAAAACGCCGATCCGAGCTCGGTCCGAGCTCGATCAGAGCTTTTCGACCGGCGCGTACCGCAGCAGCAGGCGCTTCGGCTTGGTGTCCCCGAAGTCGATCGTCGCCTGCGCGTCCGCGCCCGACCCCGTCACCTCCACCACGGTCCCCAGGCCGAACTGGTCGTGCGTGACGCGGTCTCCGACGGCCAGCGAGATCACCGGCTTGTCGGTCGTACGCCGCGTGGCGAAGCCCGAAGCACCGCCGCCCGCGCGTGAGCGCGAGGACGAGAGCGACGAGGCGATACCGGACGTCGGACCGGCGGGCGCGGCCATCGGACCGGTCCGCTTCCACTGCAGGTGCTGCCCGGGGATCTCCTCCAGGAAGCGCGAGGGCGGGTTGTACGAGGGCTGGCCCCAGGCGCTGCGCATCGACGACCGCGTCAGATAGAGGCGCTCGCGGGCGCGCGTGATGCCGACGTACGCCAGCCGCCGCTCCTCCTCCAGCTCCTTCGCCTGGCCGAGCGCGCGCATGTGCGGGAAGACGCCGTCCTCCATGCCGGTCAGGAACACCACCGGGAACTCGAGGCCCTTCGCCGTGTGCAGCGTCATCAGCGTGATGACGCCGGAACCGTCCTCGTCCTCGTCCGGGATCTGGTCGGAGTCGGCGACGAGCGCGACCTGCTCCAGGAACTCGGCGAGCGTGCCCGCGCCTTCCTCCTCGGCGCGGTCCTGCTCGAACTCCAGGGCCACGGCGGCCAGTTCCTGCAGGTTCTCGATGCGCGTCTCGTCCTGCGGATCGGTCGACGCCTGCAACTCGGCGAGGTAGCCGGTCCGCTCCAGGACGGCCTCGAGCACGGTGGCCGGTCCGGCGCCCGACTCGACGACCGTACGCAGCTCCTCCATCAGCACGTTGAACCGCTTGACGGCGTTGGCGGAGCGGGCCGCCATGCCGTACGCCTCGTCGACGCGGCGCAGCGCCTGCGGGAAGGTGATCTTCTCGCGCAGCGCGAGCGCGTCGATCATCGCCTCGGCTCGGTCGCCGATGCCGCGCTTGGGGACATTGAGGATGCGGCGCAGCGGGACATTGTCCTCGGGGTTGGCGAGAACTCGCAGATACGCGAGGACGTCCCGGACCTCCTTGCGCTCGTAGAAGCGCACTCCGCCGACGACCTTGTACGGCAGCCCGACCCGGATGAAGATCTCTTCGAAGACACGGGACTGGGCGTTCGTACGGTAGAAGACGGCGACGTCGCCGGCCTTCGCGTCGCCGGCGTCCGTCAGCCGGTCGATCTCGTCGGCGACGAACTGCGCCTCGTCGTGCTCGGTGTCGGCGACATAGCCGGTGATCTGCGCGCCGGCGCCGGCGTTGGTCCACAGGTTCTTCGGGCGGCGGCTTTCGTTGCGCTCGATGACGGCGTTGGCGGCGGAGAGGATCGTCTGCGTGGAGCGGTAGTTCTGCTCGAGCAGGATCGTCGTCGCGTCCGGGTAGTCCTCCTCGAACTGGAGGATGTTGCGGATGGTCGCGCCACGGAAGGCGTAGATCGACTGGTCGGCGTCGCCGACGACGCAGAGCTCGGCCGGGTCGTCGTCCGGGCCAGAGGGACCCACCAGCTCGCGTACGAGCGTGTACTGAGCGTGGTTGGTGTCCTGGTACTCGTCCACCAGGACATGGCGGAACCGGCGCTGATAGTGCTCGGCGACGTCCGGGAACGCCTGCAGCAGATGCACCGTCGTCATGATGATGTCGTCGAAGTCCAGGGCATTGGCCTCGCGCAGCCTCGCCTGGTACATCCGGTACGCCTCTGCGAGCGTCTTCTCGAAACCTCCCCCAGAGCCTTCGGCCTGGGAGGTACCCCCAACAGTCTGGTCGGCGAAGGTCTCCTCGTCGATCAGCTCGTTCTTCAGGTTCGAGATCTTCGCGCTGAAGGACTTCGGCGGGAACTTCTTGGGATCGAGTTCCAGATCACGGCAGACCAGGGCCATGAGGCGCTTGGAGTCGGCGGCGTCGTAGATCGAGAACGAAGAGGTGAAGCCGAGCCTCTTGGACTCCCGGCGCAGGATGCGGACGCAGGCGCTGTGGAAGGTGGAAACCCACATGGCGTTGGCGCGCGGGCCGACGAGGTGCTCGACGCGCTCCTTCATCTCGCCGGCGGCCTTGTTGGTGAACGTGATCGCCAGTATCTGGCCGGGGTGGACGCTGCGGCTGCCCAGCAGATACGCGATCCGGTGGGTCAGCACCCGGGTCTTGCCGGACCCGGCCCCGGCGACGATCAGCAGCGGCGAGCCGGTGTGCACGACGGCGGCACGCTGCTGTTCGTTCAGCCCTTCGAGCAGGGCGGCGGGGTCCACGACCGTGCGCGGGGCGCCGTCACGGTGGTACGGGTCCCGGGCCGGGGGGACGTCGTAGGCGCCCTGGAAGAGATCGTCAGGGATCTCCTCCGGGGCCGAGTCCTCGGGTGGCGGCGGGTGGTGCTCCGCGCTGGGCTGGAGGTCCGCCAGGAAGCTGTCGTCAAAGAGGCTGCTCATCGCTCTACGAGTCTAGGCCGCCGCACTGACAGCTCGCCGCCGCATTGGGTTACGACGGACGATGCACAGGACGTTTCGACGGGCGATTCGACGGGCGATCGACGCCGCGACTCTCCGTCATCGGCCTATACCATCGGGTCATCATTTGGGGGCGCCGGTTCGCCGATCGCCAAGGTCACGAAAATGTATCGGACATTTCGAACATCAACCTTCACAGCAGCCACACGAGTTGGCTAGCGTGCTCCCCCAAGGCGGCCCGTACCCCCATGGCGATCCACGCCAATCGGGCGGCCTGCGCCGAATTCGGGCTTTCCGCAAGGGAGTTCGGAACCGGGGACCCACCATGCACAACCGGGGTGAATCGGACCGCCTCACTCGGTCCGTAGGGCGATCTTCCGTTCCGCCCGAACCCGACAGCTAACCCGGTAGGCGGTCCACGGAAGAAGGAGATGCCGGCCTTGGCGTCGCATCGCAAAACGCGAAGTCGAACCGTAAAGACCTCCCCTGCCGTCGGGTTCACGACGGCAGCCCTCGCCTCCGTCACCCTGTTGTCGACGCAGAGCGCCAATGCCGCACCCGCCGAGCCGAAGCCCTCCGTCGAAGAGGTGCAGAAGAAGGTCGACGACCTGTACCGGCAGGCCGGCACAGCGACCCAGAAGTACAACAAGGCCAAGGAAGCGACCGAGGAGAAGCGCCGCGAGGTCGACGAGCTCCTCGACGACGCCGCCAAGCGCACGGACAAGCTGAACGAGTCCCGCCGGGAGCTCGGCACCTATGCGGCCGCGCAGTACCGCACGGGCGCGGTCACTCCGACCGCCGCGCTGCTCTTCGCGGACAGCCCGCAGGCGTACTTCGACCAGACGCAGCTGATGGACCGGATGACCGACCGTCAGCGCAGTGTGATCGACGACTACGAGACTCAGCGGGCCGCGGCCGCCGAGCAGCGCGCGGAGGCGACGAAAAGCCTCGAGTCGCTCACCCGCTCCCAGCAGGCCCTGCGCACCAGCAAGCAGGACGTCCAGGCGAAGCTCGCCGAGGCGCGCACGCTGCTGTCGAAGCTGACGGCCGAGGAGAAGGCGCGGCTCGCGGCGATCGAGCGCGAGAAGGAAGAAGAGGCCCGCCGCAGGGCCGAGGCCAAGGCCAAGGAGGAGGCGGAGGCCCGCGCGGAGGCCGAGCGCCTGCGCCAGGAGCAGGAACAGGAGCAGAACCAGGGCGGCAGCACGGGCACGGGCACGGGCACCGGGTCGGACACCGGCTCCGGTTCCACGGGCGGCGCCACGTACGCGGCGAAGGCCGAGAAGGTCCTCTCTTTCGCTCGCTCCCAGATTGGCAAGCCGTACGTCTGGGGCGCGTCGGGCCCGAGCTCGTACGACTGCTCGGGACTGACCCAGGCCGCCTGGAAGGCCGCGGGCGTGGACCTGCCGCGCACCACCTGGGACCAGGTGAAGGTGGGTGTGCGGGTCGAGACGAAGGATCTGCTCCCGGGTGACCTGGTCTTCTTCTACGACGACATCAGCCACGTCGGCATCTACATCGGCGACGGAAAGATGATCCACGCGCCCAAGCCGGGTACGAACGTCCGCGAGGAGTCGATCTACTACATGCCGATCTACGGCAGCGTGCGCCCGGCCTGAGACCGGTCAACGCACGAACGCCCGGGGCCGACACAGGCGCCCGGGCGTTCTCATGTCCGGCGCACGCCCGGCTCACGTCCAGAGCGTCGCGATGAAGATGTTCGCGACCGTCAGCCCGCCCACCGCGCCGAACAGCGCCTTGTCCACCTTCTCCTCGTCCCGCTTGACGTACACCAGGCCCAGGATCACAACCAGCACCGCCAGCTTGATGCCGACCTTCAGGTTGTTCACCGGCTGGTCGTCCGCCTGGTTCAGACCCACCAGTGCCACGCCCGTGATCAGCATGGTCAGCGCGCCGTGCAGCATCGCCGGGGTGAAGCGGGCCGTTCCCGCGCCCATCGCCTTCATCTGGGTGAGGAAGCCGCCGAGCAGCGACGCGATGCCGATGATGTGCAGGGCGACGAAGACATTGATGAGTACGTCCATGTCGCGGAGCCTAACCCTCCCCATAGCACCGATCTCCAGGCAGGTATGCCTCATTCGCCGCATCGGTCACAGCGGCACGGGGATCCGAGCCGGCACCATCAGTCGCGCTCTCAGAAAGCGCACCCACATGTCCAGCTTCGGGCAGTACCGGTCCACGCCTCATTCCCGTGACTCTCAGGTTTAGCGTCCTTCCTCAGGTGACCGACTCCCCACCGCCGCCGAGCTCCCGGGCGGCAGTCGGCCACCCCCGCCGAGAGATCCGGCGGCGGGCCGCTCCCCTGTGCGGGCCGCCGTCGGACTCGGCGGACTCGGCGTCGGATTCGGACCGCAGGGAAAACGGAAGGACGTGGACGCCCTCGTGGCAGCGCACCGGAAACCCAAGCAGCATCCGCTCAGCGGGCCCGCCGCCCGGACCGCCGCCACCCTCGCGCTCGCCGGCGCAGCGACCGCCACCGCGTTCGACGGCACCGGGCACGCCGAGCCCCGTCTCACTCCCGCACAGATCAAGGCCAAGGTCGACAAGCTCTACCAGGAGGCGGAGGCCGCCACCGAGAAGTACAACGGGGCCAAGGAGCAGACCGCGAAGGCCCGCGCGTCGCTGGAGCGGCTGCGCGAGGAGGCCGCCCGCAGGACCGATCGGCTCAACGCCTCACGCAATGCCCTCGGTTCGATCGCCACCGCCCAGTACCGCGCCGGTGGCATGGACCCGGGGGTGCAGCTCGCCCTCACCTCCGACCCCGACGAGTATCTGGAGCGGGCCGCGCTCACCGAGCGGGTCGGCACGCGGCAGGCGGACTCCATCGCCGGTGTGCACCAACAGCTGGTGGAGATCGCCCGGTTGAGGGCCGAGGCGGGCGAGCGCATGGACGGTCTCAAGGCCCGGCAGACCGAGCTGGCCAAGCACAAGGCCACCGTCCAGGACAAGCTCGCGGCCGCCGAACGTCTCCTCGCCGCGCTCACCGCCGAGCAGCGCGCCTCGTACGAGAGCTCGAACAGTGCGGAAAGCCCCGCGGATACGCGTGCCGACCGGTCAGCCGGCCCCCGCGGCTCCCTCGAGGCCCCCAACTCCCGTGCCGCCCAAGCCGTCGCGTACGCCTACGGAGCGCTCGGCAAGCCGTACGTCTGGGGCGCGACCGGGCCCGCCTCCTTCGACTGTTCGGGGCTCACCCAGGCCGCCTGGGGCTCCGCCGGGGTCT
Source organism: Streptomyces sp. NPDC002868 (assembly GCF_055563295.1). Taxonomy (NCBI): domain Bacteria; kingdom Bacillati; phylum Actinomycetota; class Actinomycetes; order Kitasatosporales; family Streptomycetaceae; genus Streptomyces; species Streptomyces sp. NPDC002868. The sequence continues at coordinate 751,241 of NZ_JBVHDR010000002.1, forward strand.
CGCTGCCCCGCACCACGTACACGCAGATCAACGCGGGCCGACGGGTCTCCCGTTCCCAACTCGCCCCCGGCGACCTGGTGTTCTTCTACTCCGGGATCAGCCACGTCGGCCTGTACGTCGGCGGCGGCCAGATGATCCATGCCCCGCGCCCCGGCGCCCCGGTCCGTGTCGCGCCGATCGACGAGATGCCCTTCGCGGGCGCGACCCGCCCCGTGTAAGCCGTCGGCCGAGTCAGACCGTAGATCAGACCCGTAGATCAAAACCGCAGGTCGGACCCACAGTTCAGAACCGCGGGTCAGAACCGCGGCCGCAGCTGCTGCGTCAGCCACTCGAAGGCGTACGGCAGCTGCCTGCTCCACACCGGAGTGACATGCCCGCCCTTCGTCGCCCGTACATCCACCTTCGTCGGCGGCTTGGCCGCCCGCTTCAGCGCAAGACCCGGCTCGTACCCGTCCGCGCCCTCCCCCGTCGCCAGCAGCGAGACCCGCGGCGGGGTCTTGGCCGACTTCAGGATGTGCAGGACGTTGTTCTCGACTCGCAGCTTCGGGTCCGCGGCCGTCAGCGAGCGGGACTCGGCGGCCGGGTCGTTGTAGCCGGAGAAGCTGACGGCCGCGCTGTAGCGGTCGGGGTGGGCGAAGGCCAGCTTGGCCGCGCCGTGCGCGCCCGCCGAGTAGCCCGCGATCGCCCAGTTCTCAGGTGCCAGCGACACCCGGAAGTTGTCGGCGACCATCTTGCGTACGTCGACGGTCAGCCAGCTGTCCGCATTCACCTTGCCCGGTATGTTCGCGTACCCGGTGTCCGCGTCGCCCAGCATGGTGCGCGGCGAGACCAGGATGAAGGGCGCGACCCTGCCCGACTCGATCAGCGGCTGCACCCGATCCTGGAACTTCAGCGTCCGGAACCAGTTCTTCGAGGAGCCGGGGAAGCCTGAAAGCACCTCTACGACCGGGAACTTCTTGTCGCGGTACGCGGGGTCGTCGTACTGCGGCGGCAGCCAGACGTACACCTCGCCCACGACACCCGAGATGGCGCCCTTGAGCTCGGTGCGCCGCAGACCGCTGCCGAGCGACGGGTCTTTGACCTTCTCCCACTTCTGGATCACCCTCGGCAGCGCGGAGATCTGCTTGCCGCCGGTGCCGTTCGGCCCGAGGTCGAGCGCCGAGTCGACATGGTCCGCCGTGCCGAGCAGGTCGTCCCAGCTGTCGTAGAGGCCATTGGCGTTGTTGACCGCCACGAACACCACCAGGACCGCCGTGGCCTGCGCGAAGAGCACCATGAGCAGCCGGCCGGCGCCCCGCACCAGGGCGGGTCCGCGCAGACGGCTCCAGAGCAGCAGCGGCAGCAGTACAGCGATCACGACCAGGCCGATCGTGACCAGGAAGAAGGTGTTCCCCGTCAAATTCATCACGCAGAACAAGAGGTGAACATGGCATGGACGGTTGCCCGGCTATGTACCAGTTACCTCACGATGGAGCCTAAACCAGACGTCGTGCCGTGGCCCATCGCGTCAGCTCGTGACGGTTCGACAGCTGCAGTTTCCGCAGCACCGCCGACACATGAGACTCCACCGTCTTCACCGAGATGAACAGCTGCTTCGCGATTTCCTTGTACGCGTAACCCCGCGCGATCAGCCGCAGCACCTCGCGCTCCCGCTGGGTGAGCCGATCGAGGTCCTCGTCCACCGGCGGCGCGTCCGTCGAGGCGAAGGCGTCCAGCACGAAGCCCGCCAGACGCGGCGAGAACACCGCGTCCCCGTCCTGCACCCGGAAGATCGAGTCGACCAGATCCGTGCCCGTGATCGTCTTGGTGACATAGCCGCGGGCGCCGCCCCGGATCACCCCGATCACATCCTCGGCCGCGTCCGAGACGGACAGCGCGAGGAAGCGCACCGGGTTCTCAGACGCCGCCATCAGCGAGGCACAGCGGCGCAGCACCTCCACTCCACCGCCGCCCGGCAGATGCACGTCCAGCAGGACGACCTCGGGCCGGGTCGCCGTGATCACGGTGACCGCCTGGTCGACGTCGGCGGCCTCGCCGACCACCTCGACGCCGGTGCGGTCGGTCTGGCCGATTTCGGCCTGCACTCCGGTGCGGAACATCCTGTGGTCGTCGACGAGCACGACCCGTACGCGCCGCTCGGCAGTCTCTCCAGCAGCCTCGGTCTCGGTCATTCGCCCGCCCTCTCCATCTCCAGCTCGACCTCGGTGCCCCCGCCGGGCACCGAGCGAAGCCGTGCCGTCCCGCCGTTGCGCTGCATCCGGCCGATGATCGATTCTCTTACGCCCATCCGGTCGCCGGGGACGGAATCCAGGTCGAAGCCCGGCCCCCGGTCCCGTACCGACACGAATACCGTGCGGCCCTCGACCTCGGCGTAGACCTGGACGGCCCCGCCCTCGCCACCGTACTTGGCCGCATTGACCATTGCCTCGCGTGCGGCTTGCATCTGTGCGGCCAGTTTCTCGTCCAGCGGGCAGTCGCCGACGACCACGACCTCCAGCGGGACGCCGTGCTTGTCCTCGACCTCGGCCGCGGCCTTCTTCACCGCCTCGGCGAGGGTGTCCGGTTCCTCGTCCTCGTCCTTGCCGTTGCCCTCCGGCTTGTAGAGCCAGTTCCGCAGCTCGCGCTCCTGGGCGCGGGCGAGGCGGCGCACTTCGCCCGCGTCGTCGGCGTTCCGCTGGATCAGGGTGAGGGTGTGCAGTACGGAGTCATGGACATGCGCGGCGACCTCCGCACGTTCCTGGGCCCGGATGCGCATCGTCCGCTCCTCCGAGAGGTCCTGGGTCATCCGCACCAGCCAGGGCCCGGCGAGCAGGGCCATGCCGGCGATGACGGCGATCGCCGCCGTCAGCACATTGCCGAGCTGGGCGGCGGACCCGCGTACCAGGATGAAGACGGTCAGGCCCATGCCGACCAGGGCCACGCCCGCGAGTGCGCGGCCGAGTTGGAGGAGCCTGCGGCGGCGGCCGACTTCGGTCCAGCGGGCCCGGCGAGCGTTGTCCGCCTGCCGCCAGACCAGCACCACACCGGCGCCGGTCAGCAGGATCGGCCAGATGTAGCGGCTGGCATTGCCGCCCATGTTCACATTGCCGACGAAGATCGCCGCGCCGATCATCAGCGCGACCAACGCGAACAGCTGCCCCTTGTCGGGCTTGCGCAGCCGGCGCCGGCCGTCGTCCGTGGTCTCGAAGACGGAACGCGGCTCGGCGGTCCTGCCGCCGACGCCGAGCGGCACGACTATCCAGAAGACGGCATACAGCAGCACGCCGAGGCCGTCGGCCATGAACAGGCCGAGGAAGACGAGACGGACCCAGATGACGGGCAGTCCCAGATGCCCGGCGAGGCCGCGCGCCACACCACCGAGCATCCGGCCGTCGGCGCTGCGGTACAGCTTGCGCAGCGGCTGCTCCTCCGGCGCGGGGGCGCGGGAGGGTCCGGCGGGTCGGGGCGTGGCGACTGGCATGCTCCGATCGTCACATGCGGGAGCGGGCCGGGGTATCAGGGTCCTCCCTTAAACCGACCCTGAAAGCCCTGGCCCGCGGCGGGCCAATATGCGACGGGCCAATATCAGGGAAGGGCCAGGGTCGGCGTGGGTGCCGTCCCGGCGCGGGGCCCGTCACCATGGACGTATGACACAGCCGACCACTCCGCCTCCTGCGAAACCGGACGCGCCGCCCGAGGCGCGTGCCGAGACGCAGCCGCTGCGTCGCACACCGAACCAGAAGGTTGTGGCGGGTGTCTGCGGCGGGCTCGGCCGGTACTGCGACATAGACCCGGTGATCTTCCGGATCGTGATCGGTGTGCTCTCCGTGACCGGTGGCATCGGCCTGATCTTCTACGGCTTCGCCTGGCTGCTGATCCCCTTCGAGGACGAGGAGGAGAACGAGGCGCGTCGCCTGCTGTCGGGCCGGGTGGAGGGCGCGTCGCTGACCGCCGTGCTCCTCGCCCTGATCGGCTGCGGACTGTTCCTGTCCATGCTGGGCAACAGCGGGACGCTCGCCTTCGCCGCCCTCCTCTCGGTCGCGGTCGTCGGCGCGTCGGTGTGGTCGCAGCGCCGCCGTGTCGCCGCCCCCGACGGTGCGCTGCTGGACGCCGCGACGGCGCACGCGGTGGCCGAGGCGCCACCCGAGACGAAGGCGCCGCCCGTCCCCGACAGCCCCTCCTGGTGGCGGGACCCGATCGTCAAGGACGGCACGACGGGCCCGGTGGCGACCGGCTATCTGTGGGGCCCGGAAGAGGCTGCGGCCCAGGCGGTCGCGGAAGCCGCCGCACCGCCCCAGCGGCGTCCTTCACCAGCTCCCCCGCAGACGCGCGGGCCGCGCGGAATCGGCGGCACCGTCTTCCTTCTCGCCCTGCTCGCGGGCGGTCTCGGTACCCGGCTCAGCTGGGACAGCAGTCCGCTGGGGACGAGTCTGCAGATCGGTCTTGTCTGCGCGCTGGCGGTGTTCGGGCTCGGCCTGCTGGTCAGCGCACTGCTGGGCCGTACCGGCTTCGGCACGATCATGATGACGGTGATCACGGCGGGTCTGCTGGCGGGGGCCGCCGCGCTCCCCAAGGACATCAGCACCCACTGGGCGCGTACGGACTGGAAGCCGGCCTCGGTGGCCGCCGTCCAGCCGCGGTACGAAATGGGCTCCGGCGTCGCGACCCTCGACCTCTCGTCCCTCGCCGTCCCCGCCGGGCAGACGGTGTCGACGAGGGCGGAGGTCGGGGCCGGTCAGCTCAAGGTCGTGGTACCGAAGGACGCGACGGTGAAGCTGCGGGTCGAAGCGGGCCTCGGCGACATCCGGCTCCCCGAGGACGCGGCGAACGACATCGACGTCGCCCCTGGCCAGGACCGGCAGAGCACCCTGCCCGCGCCGGCCGGCGCGAAGCCGTCGGGCACGCTGGAACTCCGCCTCGAAGTAGGCATCGGACAGGTGGAGGTGACCCGTGCCGCGTCGTGAACTCCGGCATGAATTCCGGCCGGGCAAGCTGATCGCGGGCCTCGCCGTGCTGGCCGTAGCGCTGCTGTACGCGGGCGATGCGGCCGGCTCCTGGCAGACACCCTGGTTCGTGGTCTTCCCGGTCGTCTTCGGCGGTCTGTTCCTGGCCGGGGCGGTGACCTGGGCGCACTACGGCATTCGGCGCCGCCGGTCGGCCAGAAGGGCGTCGAGCGAGAGGAACGAGGCCCCGGCGAGCACCAGCGGCAGCCAGGCCATCAGATAGGCGAGGTCATTGCCGTAGTAGTACGGCTCGGTCTGCCAGCTCACCGTCAGCCACAGGCTCAGCGAGATGAGAGCCCCGCCGAGCGCGGCGAGCCGGGCCAGCAGCCCGACGAGGATGCCGATGCCAACGGCGAGCTCACCGAGGGCAATCGCGTAGCCGAAGCCCTCGGGGCTCTTGAGCGCAAGGTCCACAAGAGCGGGCACGGCGGAGGTGTCGCGCACGCTGCGCATCAGATCGCCGACGGAGCCCTGGCCGCTCGCGGCCATGAACTGGCTGTCCGTGAGCTTGTCGATCCCCGCGTAGATGAAAGTCACGCCGAGGAAGAGCCGCAGCGGCAGAAGGGCGTAATGGCTCGCCCGGTCTCTCCAGCCGCCGCGCCGCCCGCCGTCGACCGTGCCGTAGTCGACCGTAGTCCGATATGTGTGTGTCATCGCTGGTCCCGCCTTCGGTAGACCCGTCAACTGACCATACGTACGACGAAGCCGGGCCGCTCACCAGCCGTGCGGCTCACTCTGTGACATTCAGGGGCGGGCGGAATCGGTCCGTTTGCGCCAGGTGGGTCAGTCCGTCACCTCGATGAGGCAGCGGTTGCTTTCCATCCCCGATGCCGTCACCACCTGGATGTTCACCGTCCCCGGCTCGACGTCCACGGGGACCGGCACGGTGAGCGCGGTGTCCGTCGGATTGGCGAAGCCACCGGGGACCGGGATCAGCGGGACATGGACATGAACCGCGCCGAAGCGCACGACCATTCGGGCGAGCCGGTCGGGCGTGCCCGCGCCCGGAGGCACGAAGCCGGCGCCGCGGATCTCGATGTCGTCGCCGGTACGGATGGGGGCGTCCAGATCCCCGGCCTCGCGGGCCCGGACGACCGAGAGCACGATCGGCCGGCCGCCCTCCGCGTACTTCCCCGCGAAGTACGTCGCCGCCGAGATCGCGACCAGCAGGGCAAGCCCCCACGGCAGATCGGGCAGCTGGTCGGGCCGGCGGGCGAGCCGTACCAGCGCGAAGACCGCCGCGACGGAGCTCACCAGCGCGTACTGCACATCCGCGAAGCTGCCGCGCCCGCTGTCGTCGCAGAGCAGATCCGCCAGACGCGGCCGGTCGGCGCGGATCTTCTGCAGCCGCTGGCCGGACACGCGTACGGCCACCACGCGGCGTACGACGACGGCGATCGCGCACACGAGCGCGAGGACGGACAGCATGCCCGCGCCACGGGCCAGGTCGAGTCCTTCGATCAGCGCGTCCCGTTCGGCGGTGGACGAGGCCCAGGCCAGCTGGAGGGCGAGCACCAGCACCGAGAAGACGACGAGCAGCACCCAGGCGGTGGCGACGGCGCGCGAGGTGGAGAGACGGTTGTCCTCGCCGATCAGCGGGGCGAGAAGGCCGCCGCGCGACCGGTGCAGGCGGGCCGCGCCGCTCAGCAGGGAGGCGACGACGAACGCGGCGAGCAGTCCGGACGTGCGGGCTCCGGTCCAGCCCGCGCCGATCGCGGTCAAGAACTGCCCGAGCGCGAGGGCGGCGAAGGCCGCCCAGACGACCAACAGCGAGCGCTGCCAGACCAGTTGGAGCCATGCCTCGCCCGCCTCGCGGCTGCGGTCGGCGACCGTGCGGGCCGACTGGGTCAGCTCGTCCGACACCCACTGGCGCGAGGCGCCCGGCGAGTGGGCGACGGCGGCCGGCAGCCCCTGCCCGGCGGCGAACTCGTCCCGCTTGGCGAGGAATTCGGCCACTGCCCGCCGATGCCCTTCGCGCGCGCCGTGCGTACATTCGTCGCACTGTCCCGCTTCTTGCACCGCCACGAGTGAAAGCCGCCTTCCGCGCCCCGTACTGACTGAACTTCCGTGTAATTCATGGGAATTGTGCCGTACGAAAGGGGCGCACGCCCCGGCGCCCGAGGCTACAGGGGGTGAACGTGCCGGTGCCCGATTGACCCTACTGCTTTGCTACTGCTTGCTACTGCTCTGTTACTGCTTCGCTACTGCAGCAGTTCGGGTTCCGCCTGGCTGATCTGCCGCCACAGGGGCTGGTAGTTGATCCATGCGACCAGATCGCTGCCGAGCTGCTCGCGGGTGGCCACCGCGTCCCGGTGCTCGATCAGCACGGGCTTGCCCGCCGCCCGCGCGGCGAGCTGCACCTGGGCGCAGCGCTCCATGGAGATGAACCACCAGGCCGCGGCGTCGACCGAGTCGCCGACGGTCAGCAGCCCGTGATTGCGCAGGACGACGGCCTTGTGCGCGCCGAGGGCGCCGGCGATCCGCCGCCCCTCCCCCTCGTCGACGACCACTCCTGTGTACCGGTCGACCAGGGCGTGGTCCTCGTAGAAAGCGCAGGCTTCCTGTGTGATCGGCTCGATCAGCTCACCGAGCGCGGACAGCGCCCGCCCGTGCACGGAGTGGGTGTGCGCGACGGCGACGACCTCGGGCCGGGCGCGGTGCACCTGGGCGTGGACGGCGAACGCCGCCTGGTTGACGTGGTGCCTCCCGATTACAACCCGGCCAACCTGGCCCTCCCCGTTGACGAGGATCAGATCACCTGCGGTGACACGCGCGAAGGGGACGCCGAAAGGGTTCACCCAGAAGCAGTCGGTGAACTCCGGATCCCGAGCGGTGATATGGCCGGACACCCCGTCCTCGTAACCGAACCGCCCGAAGAGCCGCAGCGCCCCGGCGAGCCGCTCCTTGCGGTACGCCCGCTCGTCCACGACGGACTCGTGCACGGGCGGCATGGCGAATCGCAGCTGCTCGACAGGGATCGGCGCGGGCGTCTCAGTCATGGCTGGGAAGCTACCTCCGGGTACCGCAACTGACCAGAGACGTCACGCGCCTTGCACGAGAATGCGCGCATGACCGAACCGACATCCCCCCTGGTCCCGCTCCTCGGCCTCGAACCGCACGTGGAGGGCGGCTGGTTCAGGCAGACCTGGCAGACGGCGGGCTCGACGACCCCGCCCGGCTACCCCGGGCCGCGGGCGTACGCCACCGGCATCTACTTCCTGCTGCACCCCGGCGAGAGTTCGCGATGGCACCGCGTACGCTCCGACGAACTCTGGCTCTGGCACCGTGGTGGCCCGCTCAGTCTGCACCTCGGCGGCACGGCCGAGAAGCCTTCGGCGACCGAGACGCTCGCCCTTGGCCCGTCGGTGGAGTCGGGCGAGCAGCCCCAGCTCCTTGTCCCCGCGAACACCTGGCAGGAGGCGGAACCCGCGGGCACCGAGCCGGTCCTGGTGACGTGCATCGTGGCGCCGGGCTTCCACTTCGACGACTTCACGCTGGAGCAGCCCTAAGAACGCCGACGCCGCCGCTCAGGACTGCTGAGCGGCGGCGTCGGCATCGGCCCTGCGGAAAGGGCTACTCCCACTCGATGGTGCCCGGCGGCTTGCTCGTCACGTCGAGGACCACGCGGTTGACGTCCGCGACCTCGTTGGTGATCCGGGTCGAGATCTTGGCCAGCACCTCGTACGGCATCCGCGTCCAGTCCGCCGTCATCGCGTCCTCGGACGAGACGGGACGGAGCACGATCGGGTGGCCGTAGGTGCGGCCGTCGCCCTGGACGCCGACGCTGCGCACGTCCGCGAGCAGCACCACCGGGCACTGCCAGATGGAACGGTCCAGGCCCGCCGCCGTGAGCTCCTCGCGGGCGATGGCGTCCGCCTCACGCAGCAGGTCGAGGCGGTCCTTGGTGACCTCGCCGACGATACGGATGCCGAGGCCCGGGCCCGGGAAGGGCTGGCGCTGGACGATCTCGTCCGGCAGGCCGAGCTCCTGGCCGACCATCCGGACCTCGTCCTTGAACAGCTTGCGCAGCGGCTCGACGAGCTCGAACTCGAGGTCCTCGGGCAGGCCGCCGACATTGTGGTGCGACTTGATGTTGGCGGTGCCGGTGCCGCCGCCGGACTCGACGACGTCCGGGTAGAGCGTGCCCTGGACCAGGAAGGCGACGGCCTCGCCGCCCGCGGCCTCCGCCACGATCTCGGCCTGGGCCTGCTCGAAGACCCGGATGAACTCGCGGCCGATGATCTTCCGCTTCTGCTCGGGGTCGGACACCCCGGTGAGCGCGTTCAGGAAGCGGTCGGCCGCGTCCACGACCTTCAGCTGGACGCCGGTCGCCGCCACGAAGTCCTTCTCGACCTGCTCGGTCTCGCCCTTGCGCATCAGCCCGTGGTCGACGTACACGCAGGTCAGCTGCGAGCCGATGGCCTTCTGCACCAGGGCCGCGGCCACCGCCGAGTCCACGCCTCCGGACAGACCGCAGATGGCGCGCTTGGTGCCGACCTGCTCGCGGACCAGCGCGACCTGCTCCTCGACGACATTGGTCGTGGTCCAGGTCGGCTCGATGCCGGCGCCCCGGTAGAGGAAGTGCTCCAGGACCTGCTGGCCGTACGTCGAGTGCATCACCTCGGGGTGGTGCTGGACGCCGTACAGCTTCTTCTCGTCGTTCTCGAAGGCCGCGACCGGCACGACGTTCGTGGACGCGGTGACGGTGAAGCCCTCGGGGGCGGCGGAGCAGGCGTCGCCGTGGGACATCCACACCGACTGCTCGGCCGGGGTGCCCTCGAAGAGCGTCGAGCCGGGCTTGGAGACGTGCAGCGGAGTACGGCCGTACTCACGCGCGCCCGTGTTGTCGACGGTCCCGCCGAGCGTCGTCGCCATCAGCTGGAAGCCGTAGCACATGCCGAAGACCGGGACCCCGGCCTCGAAGATCTCGCGGTCCAGCCGCGGGGCGCCCTCCGCGTACACGGACGACGGGCCGCCGGAGAGGATGATCGCCTTGGGGTTCTTGGCCAGCATCTCCGCCACCGGCATGGTGGACGGCACGATCTCGCTGTAGACCCGGGCCTCACGGACGCGGCGGGCGATGAGCTGGGCGTACTGCGCGCCGAAGTCGACAACGAGTACGACGTCGGTGGCGGCGGGGGGTGCTGCTGGCACGGGTGGCGGCCTTCCGGCGGTGGGAGGGAGGGTCTGCGTTGTCGATTCTACCGGCGCGCCGGTAGAGCTCTTCGTCTCACCATCCGAACCCGGATTGGGCCCGCTCGGGCGGGCGGTCCATACTGTCGCCATGCACAAGCAGCTGACCTTCGTCTTTACCTATGGCACCGGCCCGTCCGGCTGCCATGGTCGTGCTGCTTGAGCCACTGACAAGCAACTTCCCAGGCGCCCCGGGCCGACAAGGCCCGGGGCGTTCTGTCATTTCCGGGCCTTGCCGCTCCGGGGCCGCCGCCCCCGACAAGGAGCCCCGCATGACTGTCACCGACACCGGAGCCAACGCCGGAGCCGACACCGGAGCCCGTACCGACGAGGCCGCGTCTGTGATCACCGGCGCCCGTGAGCGCATCGACGCACTCGACGACCGCATCATCGGACTGATCCAGGAACGGATGGCGGTCTCGGCCGTCATCCAGCAGGCCCGCATCTCCTCCGGCGGCGGCCGCGTGAACCTGTCGCGCGAGATGGAGGTTCTCGGCCATTTCCGCGACGCGCTCGGAAAGCCCGGAACGGCGCTCGCGATGACGCTGCTGGAGCTGTGCCGGGGCCGTATCTGAGTTCGGGCGCGTCCCTCACCCGTACGGCGCGTGACCGCACCCGACGAGGCTTCGTTGGTACCGGTGTCCGTGCCAGCCAGGGGCGGGCCCCGAAGGAAACCACGCGTGGCTCCGCTGGAGCGTGTGACGTACCGCAGGTACGTCGTGGGACCTCGCCCCAGCGCGCGTGACCGGTCGGCAGGGGACAGCAGCCCGGTCACCCCAAAGGCGGTCGGCTCCGGGGACGCCCGGGGCCGACCGCATCCGGTCCAAAAGGTTGCGCAGGCCGCAGCCCTTCCAGCACGATGCAAGAACAAGCGCGTCCCACTCTGCGCGACAACAGTGCCAAAGGTCGATACCACCCGCGCGCCGCAAGTGCGCCGGGTCGGCGACCCTCCCCAAGCGGCGCTACCCCCCGGCGCCGCACCTCGGCACCGGCGCTGCCCTGACGTCGGTGCTGACCACAAGGGCCCCGCGGATCACGCATCCGCGGGGCCCTTGCTCATGCGCGGATGCGCGCGACGAGGGCGGGTGACGGGGGCGCCTGCCGGGGGCGAACGACGGGGGCTGTGACGGGGCGTGTGACGGGGGCCACATAAGTTTTCTGTGAGACCGAGGGCAACCATTCCAGCCATTCGCAAGTCATGCATGCGAAACAACGGCCTCACCCGTGTACCCCCACCTCGGAAGGCCTCCAAACTCCGTGCCGTGTCAAGCGGTACGCCGGACTTCGCTGAGGTCTCAATGAAGCTTCGCCGCGCCATGGCAGTCGCTGCCGCGACGGCTGTTATAGCCCCCGCCACCTTCCTGGCGGCGCCTGCCGCGTTCGCGACGACCCCTACCCCGACGTCGACGGAGACGACCACCACGTCGCCGTCGCCGACGGACACGGCGACCACGTCTCCGTCGCCGACGGACACCGTCACCACGCCCCCCGCGCCGACGGGCACGGCTACGGCCCCGAGCACGCCGGCGAACAGCCCGAGCACGCCGGCCACTTCGCCGAGCACCACTGCCACCACGCCGGGCGAGGACGAGGAGGAGGACGACTTCGAGTGCAAGACCTCCGACCTCGAGCTTTCGATCACCGGCCTGCCGGGCAAGATCGCCGCGGGTAGTGGCTGGCACAAGTTCAAGCTGAGCGTCTACAACTCCTCCGAGACGACCGTCAAGGAGATCGACTACATCGCCGGGGCTTCCTTCGACAAGGACGGCGAGAACCTCTTCGAGACGAAGCAGGTCGAGCTGCAGGCTCTCAACCCGGAGACCAACACCTGGGAGACCCTCGACGAGGAGGGGCAGGCTGTCGGCTACATCGGCAGCTCCGACGAGCTGAAGCCGGGCTACGAGGTCGAACTCCCGCTGCGGCTCAACGTCAAGGCGTCCGCCCCGGCCGGCGCCGGCTTCACCCTCGGCGGTGGCATCTACATCGGCGACAAGGACTGCCTCGGCTTCCAGGACGTCGCGTACAAGTTCCAGATCGTCAAGCCCGGCACGGACACCGGCGGCACCAAGCCGCAGGAGGGCGGCAAGGTTCCCGTCCCGTCCGAGAAGCCGGACACCAACACCGCGGGCAACGTGACCGGCAACCTCGCTGAGACCGGTTCCAGCTCCATCCTGCCGACCGTCGGTATCGCCGGTGGCATCGCCATCGTCGCCGGCGCCGGTGTCGTGTTCGCGATGAAGCGTCGCCGCAGCGACGGCGCCACCGCGTAACACCCGGCCACACAAGGCCAAGAGGCCGCTGCACTCGGAGGGGGGTGCAGCGGCCTCTTTGTGTCTGTGGCGGTCAGGACTTCTTCGGCGGGACCGCCGGGATCCCCAGGAACGGCAGCCTCAGCGCGCCGAAGGCCGCCTCCGGGACCGCCGGGGACTTCGGCGCGATCGGGGTCAGGCGTTCGTACGCCGAACCCTGCGCCGGACGCGGGTCCTCCTCGCCCTTGTTGGGCCAGAACGACATCGCCCGCTCCGCCTGCGCCGTGATCGTCAGCGACGGGTTCACGCCCAGGTTCGCCGAGACCGCCGCGCCGTCCACGACCGAGATGCCCGGGTGGCCGTACAGCCGGTGGTAGGGGTCGATGACACCCGACTCCGGCGCCGCACCGATCGGGCAGCCGCCGAGGAAGTGGGCGGTCAGGGGCGTGCCGATGAGTTCGCCGACGTTGCTGCCGGCGAAGCCGTTGATCTCCTCGGCGAGGAGAGACGCCGCCCGCGTCGCCTCCGGGATCTGCTGAGGGTTCGGGGCCCCGTGGCCCTGGCGGGCTGTGAGCAGGCCCTTGCCGATGCCGCCCGGCTTGCGGAACGTCGTCAGCGAGTTGTCCAGGGACTGCATGACCAGGCCGATGATGGTCCGCTCCGACCAGCGGCGGTTGGACAGCGAACGCGCCACCAGCACCGGGTGCTTCGCCGCGTTGCCCAGCCAGCCCAGCACCCGGCGGTTGCGGTAGGGCACCTGGAGGATGGACAGCGCGCCCATCGCGTTGGAGCCCTTGCCGTAGCGGACCGGCTCGATGTGGGTGTTGTCGTCGGGGTGGATCGACGACGTGATCGCGACACCCTGGGTGAAGTCGGCCTTCTTCACCCCGTGCCGCTGGCGGTAGCGGCGGTTGTCGGTCTGGGCGCCCACGAGCGCCTCGGAGTTCGTACGGGTCAGCTCGCCCAGCCGCGGCGAGATCCGGGGCAGCAGACCGCGGTCCTTCATGGTGTGCAGCAGAGTCTGCGTGCCGTACGTGCCCGCCGCCACGACGACCTGCCGGGCGCGCAGCACCTTGGTCCTGCCCTTCCGGCGCGCGTCGGTCGGGACGGTCGTCACCTGGTAGCCGCCCTCCGCGTCCTCGCGGACCGCGGCGACCGTCGTCATCGGATGGATGACAGCCCCGGCCTTCTCCGCCAGGTAGAGGTAGTTCTCGTTGAGGGTGTTCTTCGCGCCGTGGCGGCAGCCCGTCATGCACTCCCCGCACTCGGTGCACGCGTTGCGGGACGGGCCCGCGCCCCCGAAGTACGGATCGTCGACCGCCGTGCCCGGCTTCGCCTTTGAGGTACCGTCAGCGTCCTTCCCGTCGCCGAAGAAGACGCCCACCGGCGCCAGGTGGAAGCTGTCGCCGACCCCCATCGCCTGCGCCGCCGCCTTGAGATGCACATCGGACGGGGTCGTCGTCGGATTGAGCCGTACGCCCAGCATCCGCTTCGCCTGGTCGTAGTACGGCGACAACTCCGCCTGCCAGTCGGTGATCCCGGCCCACTGACGGTCCTCGAAGAAGGCCGCCGGCGGTACGTACAGGGTGTTGGCGTAGTTGAGAGAACCGCCGCCGACGCCCGCGCCCGCCAGCACCATCACCTTGCCCAGCAGATGGACGCGCTGGATGCCGTACAGGCCGAGCGCCGGCGCCCACAGATAGTTCCTGATGTCCCAGGAGTTCCTGGGCAGGGTCTCGCGGGTGAAGCGGCGGCCCGCCTCCACGACCCCGACCCGGTAGCCCTTCTCGGTCAGCCGCAGCGCGGAGACCGAGCCGCCGAAGCCCGAGCCGACGACGATGACGTCGTAGTCGTAGAGCGACTCGTCGTCCTGGATCTGGGCCTGGGTGTCCCGTGACATTGGCTCTCCTCGTGCGAAAAGGGCGGAAACTAGCGCAGGCGCAGGGCCTTCATCGCCTTCAGGCTGCGGCTCATGAACGCGGCGTACTTCTCGTCGTCCATGCCGAAGGACGGAGCCAGCGGGATCAGCCGCTGCTGGGCGACGGTCTGGGCCTCGGTGTACTTGAGGATGCCCTCCGAGCCGTGCCGCCGGCTGAGGCCTGAGTCCTTCATGCCGCCCATCGGGGACTGCACACTGCCGTACGCCGGTGCGTACCCCTCATTGATGTTGACGGTGCCGGTGCGCAGCTTCGCGGCGACGGCGTGGCCGCGCTTGCCGTCCTTGGTCCAGACGCTGGAATTCAGGCCGTACGGGGTGGCGTTGGCCTGCTCGACGACTTTGTCCTCGTCCGTGAAGCGGTAGATGGAGACGACCGGGCCGAAGGTCTCCTCGGTGCACACGGCCATCGGGGCCTCGACACCGTCGAGGATGGTCGGCTCGTAGAAGAGCGGGCCGATGTCGGGACGCGCGACGCCGCCCGCGACGAGGGTCGCGCCCTTGGCGACGGCCTCCTCGACATGGCGGGTGACGGTCTCCAGCTGGCGCTCGCCGACGAGCGAGCCCATGTCGGCGCCGTACGCGAGGGACTTGCCGAGGCGCATCGCCTTCGTACGGGCCGCGAAACGCTCGACGAAGTCGTCGGCGACCGACTCGTGGACGTACAGCCGCTCGATGGAGATGCACAGCTGGCCCGCGGAGGAGAAGCAGGCGCGGACCGCTCCGGCCGCCGCCTTCTCCACGTCCGCGTCGTGCAGCACCAGCATGGCGTTCTTGCCGCCGAGTTCGAGGGATACGCCGATCAGACGGGCCGCCGCGCCCTGGGCGACCTCGCGGCCGGTGCGGGTGGAGCCGGTGAAGGAGACGTAGTCCGCGTGCTTGACGACCTCCGGACCGACGACCGGTCCCTCGCCGATGACGACCTGGAAGACGCCGGCCGGCAGGCCCGCCTCGATCAGCAGATCACGGGCCCACAGGGCGGTCAGCGCGGTCTCGGTGTCGGGCTTCATCACGACGGCGTTGCCGGAGACGAACGCGGGCAGCGCATCACCGACGGAGAGCTCGAGCGGGTAGTTCCAGGGTGCGATCTGGCCGACGACGCCGCGCGGCTGGCGCAGTTCGGTGGTCTTGGTGAGGACGGGGACGACGCCGGTGTGCCGCTTGGGCTTGAGATAGGCGGGCGCCTTGCGGCCGTAGTGGCGGGCGGCGACGGCGACGGCCAGGACCTCTTCGTGCGCGTGGAGGCGGGCCTTCCCGGTCTCCAGCTGGATGAGGTCGAGGACCTCGGCCTGGCGCTCCAGGACCAGATCGTGGAAGCGCAGCAGCACGGCGGCGCGGGCGCGAGCGGAGGCGGCGGCCCACACGGGCTGTGCGGCTCGGGCGCGTTCGAAGGCCTCGGCGACGTCCTCGGGCGTGGACTCGGGCAGGTCCGCCAGCTTCTCCCCGGTGAACGGGGTGTGGTTGGCGGTACGGCCGGAGCCGACCACACCACGGGTGAGCTGGGCGACCACCTCGGGAGTGACCACGTCGGCTGCGGTGCGCGCACCGGCCGGGGAGGCGGCTGTCGGGTTGGTACCGAGGGCGGCGGCGGGGGCCTGCGAGTCCGTCATGGGGGCGAGAGTATGCCGCAAACGGAGCTTTGGGTACCCGTCAGTAACGGCTTTTCACCAGGCCCTCACCATCGCGCCAGCGATCACTGGCAGATAAGGCCTGATCAGGGGCTCGTCTCGGCTCTACCGAGCTTCAGCCGCTCTCGTACGCCGCGGAACAGATCCTGCCCCTCGGCCTCCTCCTTGCCGCCCTTGGGCATCTCGACGAGCACGGTGTAGCGCTCATCGGCTTCGGTCACGACGTAGAACGCCAGCCGGTGGACGGGGCGCGCTGTGTCGCCCTCCTGGGCGTAGTACGTCACGTCCAGCAGGGCGGCGTCGACACCGTTGTGGTTGGCGGGGACGACGGTGCCTCTCGCCTCGGACGCGGTGAACTGGCCCGCGCGGGGGCCGCCGTCCTTCAGCCACTTCAGCTCGCGCCGTGCCCACTGGAAGGGTGTGTCCGTCGCCTTGGCCGCGCGCTTGAGCTCGACCCAGACGGGGTTGCCGCGCTCCTCGAAGGTGATCTCCTTGTCCTTCGCGAGGGCCGCCTCGGAGGTGACGGGCTCGCGTCTGTACGAGGCCGGGACGGAGATCTCCGCGTCGAGCCGGGACTCGACGTAGGGCCGCCAGGTCTTCCAGGCGTCGGGGGTGGGCATGGGGGGCGGGGTGCTGCGGGTGGAGGTGGAGGTGCCGCCGCTGGGTGGGGCGGGGGCGTAGGCCCATACCGCTACGGCTACGGCGATCGCGGCGGCGGTGCCGGCGAGCGCGTAGGGGAGGCGGGCGCGACGGCTCTTGGCGCCTGCGGCGGGCTTCTCCCCCGCCCCGCCCCTTCCCGAACTGGGGCTCTGCCCCAGACCCCGCGCCTCAATCGCCGACGGGGCTGGAGAATCCAGCCCGTCCGGCGATTGAGGACATGCCCGAAGGGCATACGGGGTCTGGGGGCTTGCCCCCAGTTTCGGGAAGGGGCGGGTAGGGGAGAGTTCCCGTTCCACCTCGCCCACAGACGGCCGCTGCGACGGGTCCTTCGACAGCAGCCGTACGATCAACTCCGCCAGCGGCCCCGCCCGTACCGGCTCCGGCGGCTCCGCCTGGAGGATCGCGGCGAGCGTCGACTCGAGCGTCGTACGGCGGAACGGCGACCAGCCCTCCACCGCCGCGTACAGCAACACCCCCAGCGACCACAGATCCGACGCGGGATCCCCTGCATGCGCTCCGGCGCGATGGATTCGAGCGATCCCACGAACTCGCCGCTCACCGTCAGCGGCTCCTCGCCCTGGATGCGGGCGATGCCGAAGTCGGTGAGCACCACCCGGCCGTGCGGACCGAGCAGCACGTTCGCGGGTTTCACGTCCCGGTGGACGACCCCCTTCGCATGCGCCGCGCCCAGCGCGCTCGCCACGGCGAGGCCGATCCGCGCGGCCTCGGCCGGGGGCAGCGCGCCGCGCTTGAGGAGTTCGTGGAGGGATTCGCCACGGATCAACTCCATGACGATCCAGGGGAGTCCGCCGTCCGTGACGACGTCGTGGACGGCGATGGCCGCCGGATGCTCGACCTGGGCCGCGGCCCGGGCCTCCCGCCGGAGCCGTTCGTACAGCCGCTGCCGGCCGGGGTCGCCGGGATCGCCCGGGAGCCGCGGCTCCTTCACCGCGCAGTCGCGGCCGACGAGTTCGTCGCGGGCCCGCCAGACGGTGCCCATGCCGCCGGAGCCGACGCGTTCGACGAGGCGGTAACGGCCGCCGATCAGCCGCCCCTCGCCCGAACTGGTCATGCTCACATCCTGGGGGTGAAGGAGTCGAGCGCAGTGTCGAAATGCCGTCGCGCCTCGTCGAGCCGGCCGACCGGGGCCGAGACCCAGACGTCGTACATCTTCCCGTCCTCGTCCCAGCAGATGTCGAAGGTGTGCCGGGGTCCCTCCGCCTTGGAGAAGCCGTTCCAGGTGAACTCCCAGAGCGCGGCGGACAGTCCGTTGTGCGTGGTCGCGGTGACCTTGCCGTCGCGGTAGCCGGGGTTGGTGCCGGGCCCGTCGGCGTCCGAGCGCCGCATCGCGCCGAGCGGCCCGTCGGAGGCCGGCTGCTGCATGCGTACGCCGATCCTGATGCCCTTGTCCGGCGCCATGTAGTAGACCCGCTTGTCGTCCGCGGAACGGGCGAAGCCTGCGGGGACGGCAAGCGCGAAACCGTCCGGATCGGACACCATGAGATAGCCCTCCGGCGCCACCGGCCTGTTGGGTGACGTGGAGGCGGTGACGGTCACCGTGGGCGTGGGCGTGGGCTTCGCGCCTGCCACGGGCGACTGCGCCGTACGCACCGGAGGCGTACTGCTCGCGGCGGTGCGCCCCGCAGCCGCCCGGCCGTCGCCCCCGCCGTCGTCCAGGAGGAGCGCGGCGGCCCCTCCCGCCCCGGCCAGCGCGGCGACCAGGGCGGCTGCGACGAGCAACGGCGTACGGCGGCGAGCGGCCTTCGCGGGCGCGGGCAGGTCGACTGGCGGGTCGACTGGTGGGTCGACTGGTGGTCGGGGCGCGGGCGCGCGCGGCGCGTCGAGACGGGTGGGTGTGTAACGCACCGCGGACCCGGACCCGGACCCGGGCCGGGACACCTCGGGCGTCGGTACGGCCCCCGTCGTGACGTACGTACGCAGCAGCTCCTCCGCCTCCGCCGCGCCCAGCCTGCGCTCCGGATCCCTCTCGAGCAGCCCCAGCACCACCGGCAGCAACGGCCCGGCCTGGGCGGGCGGACGGATCTCGTCCTCGACGACCGCATGCAGAATGCCGCCCAACGAGTCGCGGCGGAACGGCGATTCACCGCTCAGCGCCACGCACAACAGCACCCCCAGCGACCAAAGGTCCGACTCGGGACCCGCGGTGACGCCCTGCATCCGCTCCGGCGCGGTGTACTCGGGCGATCCGACGAACGACCCCGACTCGGTGATCGTCGTCGACCCGGCGAACTGCGCGATGCCGAAGTCGGTGAGGACGACCCGGCCGGTCGACTCCTCAAGCAGTACGTTGGCGGGCTTCAGATCCCGGTGCAGCACGCCGAGCCCGTGCGCAGCGCGCAGCGCGCCCAGCAGCGCCAGCCCGATGCGCGCCGCCTCGGCGACGTCGACCGGACCGCGCCGCGTGATCCGTTCGGCGAGCGAGCCGCCGTCGACCAATTCCATGACGATGTACGGGAGTCCCTCGTGCACCACCACGTCATGGACGACGACCACATGCGGATGCTTGACCCGGGCGACGGCGCGGGCCTCGCGCAGCGGCGCGGCCGTGGAGGTGTACGGGGACGCGGAACGGCGCCCCTCGTCCTCCGGATGCAGCTCCTTGACGGCAACGCGACGCCCGAGCAGCTCGTCGTCCGCGCGCCACACGGTGCCCATGCCCCCGCGTCCCAGCCGGTCGAGGAGCCGGTAGCGGCCCGCGATCAGCCGCGTTTCCTCGGACACGCAACTCCCCCTTGATCAGCCTGCGTACATCATGCCGGAGGCCGCCAGCCCCGCAGCATGGTGTCGAACTGCTCGCGGGTTGTCGCCCAGTCGTCGGCCGGTCCCGACATGTAGAGGGCGTATTCAGTGCCGTCGTCCGTGTAGTACATCTGGTCGATGGCCCGCCGCGGCCCCGGGAAGGTCTTCTTCTCGGTCCAGGTGAACTCCCACTGTGCGGAGTTCGTCTGGTCACGGAAGGTGTTGGGGCTGAGCTTCAGTCTCTTGTACTTGGGCAGCCGCTTCTCCAGCCCCTTCTCCATGTCCAGCATGTGCATGTACGGATTCTCGAAGTCGGGCGACGTGTTGCTGCTGATCCGTATGCGATGGCGGCCGTTGTCGGGTGTGTAGTCGATCTGGTCGCCGTCCATCTGGCGCGTCCAGCCGTCCGGTACCCACAGGCTGAAGCCCTCCGGATCCTCCTCCCGGTGCCAGCCGGTCGGCACGCTCGACGAGGTGCCCGGCGGCGCGGTCGACTGCGTACCGGTGCGCTCCCCGCCGCCGTTGCCGCCGCCCGCGTATTTCATGGCCGCCAGTCCGGCGCCGCCGCCGACGACGGCCGCGAGGACGACGACGATCGCCGCTCTGCGCAGACGGCCGCCGCGCCGGGGATCAGCCGCGGGAACCGTGGTGGCGTGCCCCGGGTGCGGGAGGACGGGGGCGGGAGCGGCGGGCGTCGGGGAAGGCAGCTGTGTGGTCACGGGCCGGGTGTGCTGCTGAGTCGCGTGCTCGGGCGGTACGTGTTTCCTCGTGGCGGCCGACGAGCCGCCTCCCATCGCCTCCAGCAGCAACTGCTCGGCCTCGGCGGCCGACGGCCGGGCCGCCGGGTCCTTGCGCAGCAGCGCCATGATGACCGGTGCCAGGGGTCCCGCCTGGTCGGGATGGCGCGGCTCCTCGTCAACCACGGCCTGCATCGTGGACAACGGCGACGAGCGCCGGAACGGCGACTCCCCCTCGACCGCCGTGTACAGCGTCGCGCCCAGCGACCAGAGGTCGGACGCGGGCCCCGGATCGGAGCCGCGGACCCGCTCAGGGGCCAAGTAGTCGATGGACCCGACGATTTCCCCGGTTCTGGTGATCGTCGAGTCGCCCTCGATGGCGGCGATGCCGAAGTCGGTGATCAGCGCCCGGCCGTCGCGGTTGAGCAGTACGTTCGCGGGCTTGACGTCCCGGTGCAGCACCCCGGCCGCGTGCGCAGCGCCCAGCGCGCGCAGGACGTGCAGCCCGATCCGGGCGGCCTCCTGTGCGGGTATCCGCCCGGACTCCTTGGCCGCGTCGGCGAGGGAGGGCCCGTCGACGTACTGCATGACGATCCAGGGGCGGGCGTCGTGTTCCAGCACATCGTGCACGGTGACGACACCGGGGTGGCTGATCCGGGCGGCGGCCCGGGCCTCTTTCTGGGTGCGGGCGTGCAGGACGACCCGGTCGGCTTCGGAGACATACCGTCCGGCCGTCAGCTCCTTGACCGCGACGACCCTGTGCAGCAGTTCGTCGTGTGCGCGCCAGACCTTGCCCATGCCGCCGCTGCCGATGGTCTCGCTCAGGCGGTAACGCCCAGCGAGCAGTAGACCCGCGCCCGTACTTTGAGAGTGTTCCACGTCCCCCGCCCAGTTCCTTGGGATCACAGGTTACGGAGGGGAATACGGCCACGGAACCTCGGAAGCCTCAAGTGACCGCACTGTGATGATTGTGACTCTGCGCAACCGGAGCCAAAACGCCCACTAACGGATTTCCGGCGGGGGCTTGGGCGAGCCCCCGGCGAGCGCACGGCGGCTTTCGGGCGGTTCTTGGGCGGTTCTTGGGCGGGTCTCGGGCGGGTCTTGGGCGGGTCTTGGGCGGGTCTAACGGGTGGCGCGGTAAGCGGTCGTGGCTTCCCGGAAGACCTCCGTCACCTTGTCACGCTGGTCCTCGGGGCCGATCGCCTGGACGACGTGGTAGCTGCCGCCGACGATCAGGGCGAGGTTACGTACGTACACCTCGCGGCCGTTGCTGTCCTGCCAGGTGAACTGGCCCTCGGCCATGACCTGCTGCCCCACCTCGATACGGCGCAGCCCGCTCGCCCCGGCCCAGGAGGACTCCCGCCACGGCTGGAGCTCGCGCTCCTTGTCGCGCTGATAGGCCAGCGGGTCGTTGCCGTTCGCCTTCACGGTGTCGCGGCCGGGAACCACGATCAGTGTGAAGTCACCGTCGGTATAACGGACTTGGCCGATGTCGTTGATGGGGCGGCGCTGCCAGGTCTTGTCGACGGCTGTCTGGAAACCCTCGGGGTCCTTACGCAGCGTATAGCCGGACGGCAGGCTTCCGGCCGGCGCGGAGGTCTGGGGCTGCTGGGCTCCGGGGCTGGTGGTGGGGGTCGTGGTCGGGGTGTCCGGGGCCGTACGGTCCGGGCTCGGGCCGGCCGCCGACGGACGCCCGCCGCCCTTGTCCTGGGGCTGGTTCTGCTGCTGTGGCTCGGCCTTCGGCATGAACAGGACGGCGTACGCGATGGCGGCGACCAGAAGGAGCAGTATCAGCAGCAGGAAGGTGCGGCCGAGCGCACGCGGCCCGCGCCGCTCCCGGTTGCGGGCCTTCTTGTGGCGGTGGCGGCCGTGCACCACTTCGGCCGAGCCCGCGCGGCGTTTGCGCACGAGCTCGCCCCGGCGGCGTACGACCGGCAGCCGGGTGCCGTCCACCGGGCTCGACGGGACCGGCACGACGTCCATCCCGGCCTCGGGCTCGGGCGCGGACCGTACGAGCGAACGCAGCCAGCCGCGCAGCTCCTCGAAGTCCGGGCGCTCCGTGGGGTCCTGACGCAGCAGGGACTCGACTACCGGGCGCAGCGGCCCGCACTCCTCGGCGAACGCGGGCGGCTCCGCGCACACGAGCTGGACCAGCTCGACGGCGCTCTCCTCGGGGTAGGGGGCGTGGCCCTGCACCGCCCGGTAGAGGAGCGCGCCCAGAGCCCAGAGATCGGTGGCGGGGCCGACGGGGGCCGCCAACTGCCAGTTCTCGTGGACGGGTCCGGCCTGCTCGGGGGCCCATCGCTCGGTGACGGCTCCGACGACGGCGATACGCGCCTGCCGGGCACGCTCGGCGGCGAGCGGCGTTGCGGGGCCGCGGTAGGCGGGGGTGCTGCCGCTCGCGACGATCTCGTCCCACCGCCCGGTGGGCACGGGGGCCCCGGCCACGACGGGCTGCCTCTGGGCGTCGGCCCGCAGGGCTTCCCGTCCGGCACCGCCCTGGTCCCAGCTCGTGGTGTTGCTGGTGGCGGGGGTGGTGCCGGTGCGGGCGCTGGGGAGCGCGGGCCGGGAGGCGTACGGGTCTCCGGCGGGGCGGTCGCGGGCGGCGCGGGGCTTACCGTCCGGGCCCACCTGGCGAGCGCCGTAGGGCAGTTCAGGGGTGGGCCGATCACCGGCGGGCCCTCCACCGGCCGGGAGGGGGCGTGGGCCGTCGTGTCCCGGGAAGGGCCCGTCGTGCCAGGTCCCCGCCAGCCGTGCGCGGCCGGGGCCGCGCGGCCCGCCGCCCGGGTGCCAGCCGCCCTCGGTCTCGTCCTCGTCGTCGATCTCGTCGTCGTCGGTGTCGTCCACATTGAGGACCGGGCCCAACTCGCCCGGCCGACTGGCCCACCAGTCCGGGTCGAAGCCCTGCACCGGACGGTCCCCCATGTCGCCGGAGCCGTCGCCCTGGCGCTGGTCCTCGCTGACGCGGGCCGCGGCCCGGGCACCCGCGCGGTACGCCGCGATCGCGCCCGCCCTGGCGGCCCGGACGTCCGGCACGCCGGTCGTCGCTCCACCGGTTCCGGCGCCGGGCAGCGCGGCCGGTGCGGCCGGCGCGGCGGGCAGTACGGCTTCCCCCGACGGGTCGTCGTACTCCGGCGGCTCTTCCGAGTGCTCGTCCGTGTGCTCGTCCGGCGGGCCCGGCACCGGGGCGTACCCGCACAGCGCCTCCTCCGCCGCGCCCGACGCCAGCCCGGTCAGGACCACGCGCCCGTCGTCGCAGACGAGCACCGTACGGACGGTGATGTTCCGGTGGGTCCAGCCATGCGCGTGCAGCACACGCAGCGCGGTGAGCACGTCGGAGGCGACCTCCGCCGCCCGGTAGGGACTGAGCGGCTTCTCCGCGAGCAGCGCCGCCAGCGGCCGTGCCGCGACACGTTCGCTCACTATCCAGAGCGAACCGCCTTCCGCGAAGACGTCGAAGACCTGGTCCAGGCGCGGGTGGTCGGGGATCTGCGCGGCCGCCTGCGCGGCCTCGATGGCCCGCCGCACCGCCGGGTCCGTGGGCCTGCGCGTCGTACGCCCCTGGGTCCGCCGCGGTACCGCCGCCCCGGCCAGGCCGTCCGCTTCGACGACCTCCGCGTCCACCACCTCCGGCAACGGCACCTGCCGCACCAGGACTTCCTGCCCGCTATAAGTGTCGAACGCGCGGGTCTCGACCAGTTCGTACTCGTCGGAGGGCGGCAGCGGCAGGCGGTAGCGGTCGGCGAGCACCCTTCCCGCATAGTCGTCCACGACGCCTCCCCACGAGCGTGCTGTCCCCAGGCCGGTCCGTCCCGGAGGTGTCGCAGCCGTGCCGCAGCAAAGCGTCAATTCCGGTCATTTGACGGCCCCTTACGGCCTCATACGACCCCTTGCAGCTGCCTACCGTCCGCGAGCTCTCACGATACGTGGCCTTACTCAGTCCTTGGGCTTGAATGTGGCGAACGCCGTCTTGCGCAACGTCTCACACTCCGTGCTCTCCCACTCGCTCGCCTTGCACGTGATCATGATCGAGTAGCCGCGCCGGGCGTCCACCTTGAAGCCCCTGTTGAGGACCCGTACCCGCTGACCGCCCTGATTGCGCTCGAACTGCCAGTCCGCGACCGTCGGATAGCCGTTGTAGGCGACCTTCCCGATCCCCAGGTGCTTGTAGCCGTTACTGCTGGCACGGGTCGCGGCCACCGCGGCGCTCCAGGCGGCGGCCGCGTCGTCCTTGGGGCTGCCGTTGAAGTCGACCTGAACGCGCGGGAATCCGCCGTTCCGGCTGAAGATCCCGCCGGAGTTCTGGCCGGCGATGCCGGTCAGCCTGAAGCCCTTGGGCATCGCCATCGTGAAGTGGAACTGGTCGTTGGAGACCAGGGCATACCCGGCCGGCACTCCGTTCCCGCCCGCGGGCTTGTCCGCCTTGGGCGCGCCGGACGGCTTCCCGCCGCCCGGACTCCCGCCGCTCCCGCCGCCGTTGTCGCCATTCCCGGTGTCCTTGCCCTTGTCCGGGGTGGCGTCCGTGCCCTTGCCGTTCCCACTTCCGCCGTTCGCAGCGCCGGCCGAAGCGGTCTTGTCGTCCTTGGACTTGCCCTTGCTGCCCGAGTCGTCGCCACCCAGGGTCAGATAGAGCACCGTGGTCAGCACGGCGAGCGCGGCGACAACCGCGATGATCACCAGGGTGCGCCGGGGCACCACATCGGTGAGCGGCGCCCGCACCGGCACGGGTCGCGCGGCGGGCGTCTGCGACGCGGGCCGAGGCTTCGGTTCCGGCTTCGCAGCCGCCGCGGCATTCCGTACGGAGCGCAGCGCGGCCCGCACCCGGTCGGCGGCCGGATCCTTCGGCCTCGCCTGCGGTGGCACCGGCGGAATCGGCGGCAGCGGTATGGCGCGCGTCGCATCCGGCGCCGGCTCGGGCTCGACGGGCGGCTCCGGAACCTCGGGCGCGTAGAGCACGTTGGTGAGCAACGCCCGCGCGCCCGCGTCGTCCAGCCGCTGATCGGGGTCCTTGACGAGCAGGCCGTAGATGACCTCCTCCAGGGGCCCCGCGTTCTTCGGCGGGTCGAGCGGCTCGGTCATCACCGCGGTCAGCGTCGCGATGGCGGAGCCCTTGTCGTACGGCGGACTGCCCTCGACGCTCGCGTACAACAGCCCGCCCAGCGACCACAGGTCCGCGGCAGGACCGGGCTTGTGACCGCGGGCGCGCTCCGGCGAGATGTACGAAGGGGCACCGACGAGCATGCCGGTCGAGGTGATCGACGGGTCGCCCTCGACCTGCGCGATGCCGAAGTCCGTGAGCACGACGCGCCCGTCCTCGGCGATCAGCACGTTGGACGGCTTCACATCGCGGTGCAGGATGCCCTCGCGGTGCGCGGAGCGCAGCACGTCGAGGATCGCGAGCCCGACCTCGGCGGCCCGCCTCGGCGTCAGCGTCCCGTCCTCGCGCACGGCTTCGGCGAGCGACTTGCCCTCGACGAGTTCCATGACGATCCAGGGGCGGTCGTCCTCGTCGACGACGTCGTACACGGTGACCGCGCTGGTGTTGCGGATCCGGGCGATCGCCTTGGCCTCGCGCAGCGTACGCGTGATGAGCCGGCGCTTCTCATCCTCGTCGATGCTGTTGGGGAAGCGGAGCTCCTTCACCGCGACCGTACGGCCGAGGGTCTCGTCGACGGCCCGCCAGACGGTGCCCATGCCTCCGCGACCGAGCACGCCTCCGAGCCGGTACCGCCCTGCGAGCAGCCGCCCCTCGGCCTCCCGCCCGGAACTCCGCCCGGCCGCGCCCGCCTTGACGGCACTCTGCCCGGCCCCCCGCCCGGCGCCTGCCCCGGCCGCGGACGCGCCGCCCGGCGCTGAGCCACTGTCAGCGGCCTGCGCGGGCTCCCGCCCGGCACCGGAAGCATCGCCCCGCCCCGAACCGCTGTCAGCAGACCGGGCGGGCACCTCCTCGTCCCGCTTCCCGGAGCCGCTCTTCTCTGAGCCCTGTTCGGACTTCTGCTCACGCTCGTGCACGGCACCCGCGGCGGACGCCCTCGCGGACACCTGTCCCGCAGCCTCGCCCGACTTCTCGGCCCCGGCTCGGGCCGTAGCTCCGCCCTCGGACCGGACACCGGACCCGCGCTCGGGTTCGACTCCGGAACCGGCCTCGGAACCGGTCTCGGCATCGACAACCCCTTCGGCCCCGGCCCCCGAATCCGCGCCTCGCCCAGCACCGTCCGCGGACTGCTTACCGGCCCCGGCCCCCAACTCCCGCGACGTGGACTCCTTGGGCTCCTTGGGCTCCTCGGCCGTGTCCCGCTGGGGCTCCCGCGACTGCTCCGCCTCCGACATGCGTCCCCTCTGCGATCCCTGATCTTCGCCCGCGCCTGCCGCTTCCCGCGCGATGCGGTAACCCGCCCTGGCAGAGCCTCCATTGTCTCTTACTCCGGGACCGGCGTTTCTCCCGGGTCCGCCGTCCGCCAGACGGGCCCGGGAGGTTGGGACCACCCACAATGCCACTACACGGCGTAAAGCTCACCGCCTCGCTGGTCGCAGCCCTGCCCGGCCGCCACCGGGATCAGCACCAACGGACGGATAACCACCGGTTTCGGACCGGTCGCGGGGACCAGGACCAGCCCGGCGACCGGTTCGGACCGGCGCCAGGACCAGACCGGCGCAGGGGATCGGGATCGGGATCAGAGCGGCGCCCGGGATCAGAGCGGCACGATGTCCGGCGCCCCCAGCCGCGCCGCGTCCGCCGTCAGGTCGTCAGGCTGCCGTTGCGACTCGCGCTCCGCCTCCACCCTCTTCTCGTAGTGCTCCACCTCCTTCTCGATCTGCTCCTTCTCCCAGCCGAGCACCGGCGCCATCAACTCCGCACACTCCCGCGCACTGCGCGTCCCCCGGTCGAACGTCTCGATCGAGATCCGGGTCCGCCGCGTCAGTACGTCGTCGAGGTGTCGCGCCCCTTCGTGCGACGCCGCGTACACGATCTCGGCCCGCAGATAGTCCTCCGCACCCCCGAGCGGCTCGCCGAGCTTCGGGTCGTCGGCGATCAGCGCCAGCACCTCCTCGGCCAGCGAGCCGTACCGGTTCAACAGGTGCTCCACGCGCACCACATGAAGCCCCGTCCGTGCCGCGATCCTCGCCCGCGCGTTCCACAGCGCGCCGTACCCCTCGGCGCCGACCAGTGGCACGTTCTCCGTGACGCAGGCCGCGACTCGCTGGTCGAGCCCGTGCACCGCCTCGTCCACCGCGTCCTTCGCCATCATCCGGTACGTCGTGTACTTGCCGCCGGCCACGACCACGAGGCCCGGCACGGGATGCGCCACCGTGTGCTCGCGCGACAGTTTGCTGGTCGCGTCCGACTCCCCGGCGAGCAGCGGCCGCAGCCCCGCATACACCCCCTCGACGTCGTCCCGTGTCAGCGGGACGGCCAGCACGGAGTTGACGTGCTCAAGCAGATAGTCGATGTCCGCGCTGGACGCCGCCGGATGGGCCTTGTCGAGGTCCCAGTCGGTGTCGGTCGTCCCCACGATCCAGTGCCGTCCCCAGGGGATGACGAACAGCACCGACTTCTCGGTCCGCAGGATCAGCCCGGTTGTCGAGTGAATCCGGTCCTTGGGCACCACCAGGTGGATGCCCTTGGAGGCGCGCACATGGAACTGCCCGCGCTCCCCGATCAGCGCCTGGGTGTCGTCCGTCCACACCCCGGTCGCGTTGACAATCTGCTTGGCCCGGACTTCGTACTCCCCGCCGGCCTCCACGTCCTGAACCCGCGCGCCGACGACCCGCTCGCCCTCCCGCAGGAAGCCGATCACCCGGGCCCGGCTGGCGACCTGGGCGCCGTAGCTCGCGGCCGTCCGCACCAGCGTGGCCACATAGCGCGCGTCGTCCATCTGCGCGTCGTAGTACTGCAACGCTCCGACCAGCGAGTCCTTCTTCAGGCAGGGCGCGACCTGCAACGCGTGCCGCCGCGACAGATGCCGGTGGACGGGCAGTCCTCGCCCGTGCCCCGACGACACCGACATCGCGTCGTACAGTGCGACGCCCGATCCGGCGTAGAGCCGCTCCCAGCCCTTGTGCTGGAGCGGGTACAGAAACGGCACCGGTTTCACCAGATGCGGCGCCAGCCGCTCCAGCAGCAGCCCGCGCTCCTTCAGCGCTTCCCGTACGAGTGCGAAGTCCAGCATTTCCAGATAGCGCAGCCCGCCGTGGATGAGCTTGCTCGATCTGCTCGATGTGCCCGACGCCCAGTCACGGGCCTCGACCAGACCGGTGGAGAGCCCTCGCGTCACGGCGTCCAGCGCGGTCCCGGCTCCGACCACGCCCGCGCCCACCACCAGCACGTCCAGTTCACGCTCGGCCATCCCGGCGAGCGCCTCGGCACGCTTTTCGGGTCCCAGTGTCGCTGTCCTCACTGCTGCCTCCCGTCGCCCCCGTGTGTCCCCTGCGGTCGGGCTCACAACGTCGATTCTGTCCGCAGTCGCCGACTTCAGCCACCGCCTGTGGATAACACTCGGACAGCCACAGGCTCGCAATGCGGCATATCAGTCATATTTATGCCTAGTCTGACATTGCGCCTGCTCGTTCTGCCCACAGGGCTTGCGCTCTCTGCCCCCTCCGGTTAAGGGAAGGACGGCCTACGCCATGCCCGCAGATCTCGCCGTCATCGGACTCGGTCATCTCGGCCTGCCCCTCGCCCAGGCCGCCGTAACCGCCGGCATCGAGACCATCGGCTACGACACGGACCCCCGCCATCTCACGGAACCGGCGGCGGGGCGTACCCCCGCCGACATCCGCCGCATGCTCTCCGGAGGCTTCAGGACCGTCACCGACCCGGCCGAGCTGGGCCGCGTCCGCACCGCCGCCATCTGCGCCCCCACCCCCCTCGGCGCGGACGGCAACCTCGACCTCACGGCACTCGCCGAGGCCGCCCGCGCGCTCGCCGCGCGGCTGCGCCCGCACACCACCGTGCTGCTCGAATCCGCCGTCCAGCCCGGCACCACGGAAACCTTCCTCCGCCCGATCCTCGAAGAGGGCTCCGGGCTGCGGGCGGGCCGCGACTTCCATCTCGCGTACTCCCCCAGCCGCGTCGACCCGGGCAGCCGCACCCACGGCTACGCCAACACCCCCAAAGTCATCGGCGGTCTCACCCCTGCCTGCACCGAATCGGCCGCCGCCTTCTACGGCCGCCTCACCGACAAGGTGGTCCGCGCGCGCGGACCGCGCGAGGCCGAGACCGTCAAGGTCCTCGAGACGAACTTCCGCCACGTCAACATCGCCCTGGTCAACGAGATGGCGGTGCTCTGCCACGACCTGGGCGTCGACCTCTGGGACGTCATCCGCTGCGCCGAGACCAAGCCCTTCGGTTTCCAGGCCTTCCGCCCCGGCCCCGGCGTCGGCGGCCACGGCGTCCCCCTGGACCCCAACGGCCTCCCGCACACCGGACGCACCCCCGGCCACCCGCTGCGGATCGTCGGCCTCGCCCAGGAGATCAACACCCGGATGCCGCAGTACGTCATCCAGCGCTGCGCCACGCTCCTCAACGAACACGGCAAATCGGCCCGCGGCGCGCGCGTGCTGCTCCTCGGCATCACCTACAAGCCGGACCTCCCCGACCTGGAGAGCTCCCCCGCCACCGAGATCGCCCGCCGCCTGATGGACCTGGGCTCTGCCGTCAGCTACCACGACCCGTATGTCCCGGACTGGCGCGTGCGCGAACTGCCCGTCCCCCGTGCGGACTCCCTCTACGAGGCCGCCGCCAGCGCGGATCTGACGGTGCTGCTCCAGCACCACCGCACGTACGACCTCCAGGGACTGGCGGTCAAGGCCCAACTCCTGCTCGACACAAGGGGAGCCAGCCCGGCCGGTGCGGCACACCGCCTGTGATCGAGTACAACAGCCCGATAACTCGCTGCGGCACTGTCGGACCTGACTGCTAGTCTCCGGGATCTCCGCTCGCACGGTCGTGCGATGCACTCGTCCCTGGGGGAAATTCCACATGAGCCAGCCTGTCCCACCGCCGACCGGCAACCCGTTCGCCGGCGCCGACACCCAGTACGCCCCGGCACCGCCGCCGGCGCCCGTCCGTAACAACGTGGGGCTCGGCATCGTCGCGGCCATCGTCGCCGCACTGGTCGCCGCGGGCGCGTACGGCGGCATCGGCGGTGCCATCGAGCGCGAGATCGGCTACGCGGCCCTCGGTGTCGGCTTCCTGGTCGGCTTCGCCGCCGCCAAGGTCGGCGGTCGCAACCCTCTGCTGCCCATCGTCAGCGCGGTGCTCGCGCTGGGCGCCGTCTACCTGGGCCAGCTGGTCGCCATCGCGGTCATCTTCACAAAGCTGGGTGACCTCTCCTTCACGGAGTACTTCTTCGACAACTTCAGCGACCTGACCAAGGTGTGGAAAGAGGCGGCGGACGCCATGTCCTACGTCTTCCTCGCTGTCGGCGCGGCCGCCGCGTTCGCGGGCGCCAAGAAGGCCAACGGCTGATCCACGCGTGATCCAGGCATACGAAGGGGCCCCGCACCACCCGGTGCGGGGCCCCTTCGTACGCAGCGGCGTCAGCGGCGGTGCTGCGAGTCCGCCACCGTCACCTCGACCCGCTGGAACTCCTTGAGCTCGCTGTAGCCCGTCGTAGCCATGGCCCGGCGCAGCGCGCCGAAGAAGTTCATCGACCCGTCAGGGCTGTGCGAGGGACCGGTGAGGACCTCCTCGGTCGTGCCCACGATGCCCAGGTCCACCAGCTTGCCGCGCGGCACGTCCTCGTGGACCGCCTCCATGCCCCAGTGGTGACCGCGCCCCGGCGCGTCCGTCGCGCGGGCCAGCGGGGAGCCGATCATCACCGCGTCCGCGCCGCACGCGATCGCCTTCGGCAGGTCGCCCGACCAGCCCACACCGCCGTCCGCGATGACGTGAACGTACCGGCCGCCGGACTCGTCCATGTAGTCGCGGCGGGCCGCGGCCACATCCGCGACAGCCGTCGCCATCGGGACCTGGATGCCCAGGACGTTGCGCGTGGTGTGCGCGGCCCCGCCGCCGAAGCCGACCAGCACGCCCGCCGCGCCCGTACGCATCAGGTGCAGCGCGGCCGTGTAGGTGGCGCAGCCGCCCACGATGACCGGCACATCGAGTTCGTAGATGAACTGCTTCAGGTTCAGCGGCTCCGCGGCGCCCGAGACGTGCTCGGCCGAGACGGTGGTGCCGCGGATGACGAAAATGTCGACACCCGCGTCCACGACGGCCTTCGAGAACTGCGCGGTGCGCTGCGGTGAGAGCGCGGCGGCGGTCACCACACCCGAGTCGCGCACCTCCTTGATCCGCTGCCCGATCAGGTCCTCCTTGATCGGAGCCGCGTAGATCTCCTGCAGACGACGGGTCGCGGCGGCCTCGTCGAGACCTGCGATCTCCTCGAGCAGCGGCTGCGGGTCCTCGTACCGGGTCCACAGACCCTCGAGGTTCAGCACGCCCAGACCGCCCATCTCACCGATGCGGATCGCGGTCTGCGGGGAGACCACCGAGTCCATCGGAGCGGCCAGGAAGGGCAGCTCGAAGCGATAGGCGTCGATCTGCCAGGCGATCGAGACCTCCTTCGGGTCCCGGGTGCGTCGGCTCGGTACGACGGCGATGTCATCGAACGCGTACGCCCGGCGGCCGCGCTTTCCGCGCCCGATCTCGATCTCAGTCACGATGTGTGGCCTTTCCCTCTACGTCTGCCGTTCCAGTATCCCCGACACACACGTCAGGGGCGGCCCCGGGAACCGGGACCGCCCCTGACCACGCGTGGACTACTTCCTGCTGTAGTTCGGCGCTTCGACCGTCATCTGGATGTCGTGCGGGTGGCTCTCCTTGAGCCCCGCCGACGTGATCCGTACAAACCGGCCGCGGTCCTGCAGCTCAGGCACCGTCCGGCCGCCGACGTAGAACATCGACTGCCGCAGACCGCCGGTCAGTTGGTGCACCACCGCGGAGAGCGGGCCGCGGTAGGGCACCTGGCCCTCGATGCCCTCGGGCACCAGCTTCTCGTCGGAGGCGACACCCTCCTGGAAGTAGCGGTCCTTGGAGAAGGAGCGCTGCTCGCCGCGGGACTGCATCGCGCCGAGTGAACCCATGCCGCGGTACGACTTGAACTGCTTGCCGTTGATGAAGAGCAGCTCGCCCGGCGACTCCTCGCAGCCCGCGAGCAGCGAGCCGAGCATCACCGTGTCCGCGCCCGCGACCAGCGCCTTCGCGATGTCGCCGGAGTACTGCAGACCGCCGTCGCCGATCACCGGGACGCCGGCCTCCTTGGCGGCGAGCGAGGCCTCGTAGATCGCCGTGACCTGCGGTACGCCGATGCCGGCGACCACGCGGGTCGTACAGATGGAGCCCGGTCCGACGCCGACCTTGATGCCGTCGACGCCGGCCTCGATCAGCGCCTGCGCGCCGTCGCGCGTGGCGATGTTGCCGCCGATCACGTCGACGCCCGAGGCGTTCGACTTGATCTTGGCGACCATGTCGCCGACCAGCCGGGAGTGGCCGTGCGCGGTGTCGACGACGATGAAGTCGACACCCGCCTCGATCAGCGCCTGGGCCCGCTCGAAGGCGTCGCCCGCGACACCGACGGCCGCGCCGACGAGCAGCCGGCCTTCATTGTCCTTGGCGGCCATCGGGTACTTCTCGGCCTTGACGAAGTCCTTGACCGTGATCAGGCCCTTGAGCACACCGGCCTCGTCGACCAGCGGAAGCTTCTCGATCTTGTGCCGGCGCAGCAGCTCCATGGCGTCCACACCGGAGATCCCGACCTTGCCGGTGACCAGCGGCATCGGGGTCATGACCTCGCGCACCTGGCGGCTGCGGTCCGACTCGAAGGCCATGTCGCGGTTGGTGACGATGCCGAGCAGCTTGCCCCCGCGGTCGGTCACCGGGACACCGCTGATGCGGAACTTCGCACACAGCTGGTCGGCATCGGCGAGCGTCGCGTCCGGGTTCACCGTGATCGGGTCGGTGACCATGCCGGACTCGGAGCGCTTGACCAGATCGACCTGGTTGGCCTGGCCGGCGATGGAGAGATTGCGGTGCAGCACACCAGCGCCACCCTGCCGGGCCATGGCGATCGCCATCCGGGCCTCGGTCACCTTGTCCATGGCGGCGGACAGCAGCGGGATGTTCACCCGTACGTTCTTCGAGATGTACGAGGCGGTGTCGATCTGGTCGGGCGCCATGTCCGACGAGCCCGGCAGCAGCAGCACATCGTCGTAGGTCAGCCCGAGTGTCGCGAATTTATCGGGCACTCCGTCGACGTTGGTCATGACACCTTCCCCAAATGGCCTTGATCGGTGCGGATGTCCATGCTAACGGGCTTCACACCCGTCTCATTCCACGATCAAGATCACTGGGCAGCTTTGTGTGTTCGTACGTACGCGGCGCGCCGCCCGAATCACTGCTCGGCAAGCGCCCGCAGACGGCTGAGCGCCCGGTGCTGCGCGACCCGTACCGCCCCGGGGGACATGCCCAGCATCTGCCCGGTTTCCTCGGCGGTCAGCCCCACCGCGACCCGCAGCACCAGCAGCTCGCGCTGGTTCTCCGGGAGGTTGGCGAGGAGCTTCTTGGCCCACTCGGCATCCGAGCTGAGCAGCGCGCGCTCCTCGGGACCGAGGGAGTCGTCAGGGCGCTCCGGCATCTCGTCGGACGGCACGGCGGTCGATCCCGGGTGCCGCATGGCGGCCCGCTGCAGATCGGCGACCTTGTGCGACGCGATGGCGAAGACGAAGGCCTCGAAAGGCCTGCCGGTGTCCTTGTACCGAGGCAGCGCCATCAGCACGGCGACACAGACCTCCTGCGCGAGGTCCTCCACGAAGTGGCGCGCGTCGCCCGGCAGCCGGCTGAGCCGAGTGCGGCAGTAGCGCAGCGCGAGCGGATGGACATGCGCGAGGAGATCGTGCGTAGCCTGCTCGTCGCCATCGACGGCAAGATGAACGAGCGCGCCGATGGCCCCTTGGGCATTCGCAGCCTCGTCCTCGCGCATCGGTCCATGGTGCCTTGACGGCTGAGATTCCGTGGCACCGCGTCCAATGTTGTGCACCGAAGCGTTATGAGTAGGTGCGCCGGAACTCATCTCCTGCGCCCTCCCCTTCCGCTCGACCGACTCGTCCCCGAGGTCCTCCACCCCTCAAGGATGCGGCATCGCGAGGGAAACGGTTGCCCACTGGCTTCCGTCACCCCGCCCACCCGACGGCGGGCGGGGTTCGTCGTACCCCCGCGGCAATGCACTCGCGGGACCTATCGGACCAGGCCCCAGCGGAATCCGAGCGCCACGGCGTGCGCCCGGTCCGAGGCGCCCAATTTCTTGAAAAGCCGCCTGGCGTGCGTCTTCACCGTGTCCTCGGAGAGGAAGAGCTCACGGCCGATCTCGGCGTTCGACCGTCCGTGGCTCATACCTTCGAGCACCTGGATCTCACGCGCGGTGAGCGTGGGCGCCGCACCCATTTCGGCTGAACGCAGCCGCCGCGGGGCGAGCCGCCAGGTCGGATCGGCGAGCGCCTGGGTGACGGTCGCGCGCAGTTCGGCGCGCGAGGCGTCCTTGTGCAGATAGCCGCGGGCGCCGGCGGCGACCGCCAGCGCGACGCCGTCCAGATCCTCGGCGACGGTGAGCATGATGATCCGGGCGCCGGGGTCCGCGGACAGCAGTCGGCGGACCGTCTCGACGCCGCCCAGACCGGGCATGCGTACGTCCATCAGAATCAGGTCCGAGCGGTCGGCGCCCCAGCGGCGGAGGACTTCCTCGCCGTTGGCCGCGGTCGTCACGCGCTCGACGCCGGGCACGGTCGCAACCGCCCGGCGGAGCGCCTCTCGGGCAAGCGGGGAGTCGTCGCAGACGAGGACGGATGTCATGGCCGCCCTCCGCAGCTGATGCGCGTCACCTTGAGCCTCCAGGCTGGGTACGTTTCGTCACCTGTGCGGTTGAACGCTGTCGGACATGTGCCCGAGCGCTTCTTCTTTCAACCGCTTCCGCACTCTCAACGACGGTCACTCGAAAGAGTTACGGGTCGGACAGCCGCCTTCAGCACTCTATGTGAGGGGCCGTGCGCGGAGGAGAGCACTGCAGGTCACGAGTCCTTCACCCGGAAGCTATGCCCCATTTAGCGCCTTTTCTTCCCTTTTTGTGGCGTATGTGGCTAGATTCGCAATGAGTCATATTTACATCTACTAACACAGTAGATGTACGGTCGGTGAGGCACGTGCGGGTGCCGGATCGGCTCGTACCCCGCTCGTGTTCGACCTGACCTGTATCCACTCAGCACGGTTTCAAGGGGACATGCGCTATGGCAGATTTCTCCCGCCTTCCCGGACCCAACGCCGATTTGTGGGACTGGCAGCTCCTCGCAGCCTGCCGTGGGGTGGACAGCTCTCTCTTCTTCCACCCCGAGGGCGAGCGGGGCGCAGCACGAAGTGCGCGTGAGAACTCGGCGAAAGAGGTCTGTATGAGGTGCCCGGTCCGCGCGGAGTGCGCGGCGCATGCGCTGGCGGTGCGGGAGCCGTACGGCGTGTGGGGCGGACTGACGGAGGACGAGCGCGAGGAGCTGATGGGGCGCGCGCGGCACCGACTGATTCCGGCGTCCAGCGCGGGGGGCCCGGCGCGGAGCTGACACGCGAGGTTCGAAAGGTTTCGAAGAAACGTTCCTGCACCATCCCCGCCCGTCTCGGACGGGGATGGTGCGGTTTCCTAGCGGCGCGCGGCCAGTGTCAGCTGGTCGAGCGTGGCCGCGACCGCGGGGACCTGGGCCAGGTCCGGGAGCGTGAGCGCCACAATCTCGCGGTGCACGGACGGCTCGACGGTCACGGTGCGCGCACCCTTGGGCCGCACCGACTCCATCGCGAGCTCAGGCAGCACCGCCACGCCAAGACCCGCTCCCACCAGGCCGATCACGGCCGGATAGTCGTCGGTGGCGAAGTCGATGCGGGGCGTGAACCCGGCTTCTTCGCAGACCTCGACCAGCTGGCGTCGGCAGCGGGGGCAGCCCGCGATCCAGGGCTCGTCGGCCAGATCGCCGATGGTCACCGTGCCCGAATCGGCGAGCCGGTGACCCTCGGGGACCAGCCCGACGAGGCGGTCGGTGAGCAAGGGGCGGACGATCAGGTCGCCCCACTCCGCGGCCGTCGCGCCGTACCGAAAGGCCAGCGCCACATCGCAGTCGCCCTCGCGCAGCATCTCCACCGAGCGCGGCGGCTCGGCATCGACGAGGGAGACCCGGGTGCCCGGATGCGCCGCGCGCAGGGCAGCGAGAGCAGTCGGCACGAGCGTGGAGCTGCCGCTGGGGAACGACACGAGCCGGACCCGGCCGGCCCGCAGACCGGCGATGGCGGCGATCTCCTCCTCGGCCGCGGTCAGCCCGGCGAGGATGCCCGACGCGTGGCGTACAAGTGCTTCGCCCGCCTGGGTCAGGCGCATTCCGCGGCCCGTACGGATCAGCAGCGGGGTGCCCGCGGTGGTCTCCAGTGCCTTCATCTGCTGGCTGACGGCGGGCTGGGTACAGCCCAGCCTGCGCGCGGCGGCGGAGAACGAGCCAGTGGCGGCCACGGCGCGCAGAACTCGGAGATGACGGGCTTCGATCACACTCCGAATATAAGGGACCCTTGGGGGGAACCATAATTATTGGGTGGTTCCTTTGAGAACGGGGGGTTAGCGTGCTGTCCATGAAGCTTCTGACCGTGAATGTGGGCCGGCCCAAGACCGTCGAGTACGCCGACGCACCAGGCGGCGCGACCGGCATCGACAAAAGGCCGGCCGACGGGGCCGTACGGGTGATGGACCCCGGCCCCAAAGGCGAAGGTGCCAGCGGGGTGGCCGGGGACGCGGTCTGCAATCTGCGCCACCACGGCGGCACCGACCAGGCGGTGTACGCATTCGCCCGCGAGGATCTCGACTTCTGGGAGCGGGAGTTGGGCCGGCACCTCGCCAATGGCGCGTTCGGGGAGAACCTCACGACGAGCGGGCTCGATGTGAGCGGGGCGAGGATCGGCGAGCGCTGGCGGATCGGCGGCGAGCTGGTGCTGGAGGTGACGAGCGGCCGCGTTCCGTGTCGTACGTTCGCGAGCTGGCTGGGCGAGAAAGGGTGGGTCAAGCGCTTTACGCAGCAGGGCGCGCCCGGCGCGTATCTGCGCGTTATCGAGCCCGGCGAGATCCGCGCGGGCGACGCGATCGAGATCGTGCACCGGCCGGACCATGAGGTGACGGTCGATCTGTCGTTCCGGGCGGACACCACCGAGCGGACGCTGCTGCCTCAGGTGCTCGCGGCGGGCGACGCGCTCCACCCCGAGCAGCTCAAGGACGCCCGGGAGTACGTGGCGAAGTACGGCGCGTAGGGAAAATCCCTTAGAGGGGAAATCCCTTAGACAGTAAGGGATTTGGTTCGGGGACGGCTGGGGCCGTCCCCGATGTCGCAACGAGCGGCCCACAGGACGCTCGTTGTATGTCTCGGCTGAAGCGCGTCCTCATCATTCTCACGACGGTCGTCGTCGTCATAGGCCTCGCACTCGGTGGCGGTGCTCTCTACGTCTACTCGAACGCCAAGGTGTCCACGGCCGGGACGACGGAGTTCAGCAACGAGCTGGCTGTACCGCCGCTCGCGAAGTCGACGGTGAAGCGCGACGGGACCCGGCTCTTCGAACTGACCATGCAGGCCGGCCAGAAGGAGTTCCGAGCCGGGAAGCCCACACCCACCTGGTACTTCCGCGGGTCCGGGGGTCGTCCCCAGGGGGATGCGGCTGGTGGTGACTTTCTCGGGCCGACGCTGCGCGCGAAGCGCGGCGAGAAGGTGGAGGTGAAGATCAAGAACGCGCTGGGCGAGGAATCCACCGTGCACTGGCACGGCATGCATCTGCCCGCGAAAATGGACGGCGGTCCGCACCAGATGGTCGCCCCCGGGGCAACCTGGACCCCGCGCTGGACCGTGAATCAGCCGGCCTCGACCCTCTGGTACCACCCGCATCCGCACGGCAAGACGGAGAAGCATGTGCAGCGGGGGCTGGCCGGGATGTTCTTCCTCGACGACGAGAAGTCCGCGCGGCTGGCGCTGCCCAAGAAGTACGGCGTCGACGATCTGCCGGTCATCGTCCAGGACGTCCGCTTCAACGGGGCGAAGTTCGACCACGGGCACAAGATCCTGCGGGACACCGGGTTCCTCGGGGACCGGACGATGGTCAACGGCACCCTCGGCCCGTACAAAGTCGTCGGCGACGAGCTCGTACGGCTGCGGCTGCTCAACGCCTCGACCGCGCGCATCTTCGACTTCGGATTCTCCGACGACCGTGAGTTCGCGCTGATCGGGACGGACGGCGGGCTGCTGGAGAAGCAGGCCCGGATGGACCGCATCCAGCTGTCGCCCGCTGAGCGGGCCGAGATCGTGGTGCGGATGAAGCCGGGCGAGAAGACCGTGCTGCGCAGCTTCCCGCACGACAGTTACGGAGGCGGCTGGCAGGGGCGGCTCGCCGGTGGCGACGACAGCTTCGACGTACTGGAGTTGCGCGCGGCCCATGCGCTGCGGCCCTCGCCAGACATCCCCGGGGAGCTGGGCAAGCTGGAGGTCCCCGACGGGTCGGACTCGGTGCGCGGGCGGTTCTTCGGTCTTGTGACCAGCGGCATCAACGGCAAGGGCATGAAGATGGACCGGATCGACGAGACGGTCACCCGGGGCACCGCCGAAACCTGGACCGTACGCAATGATCACGGCACCCCGCACAACTTCCATGTGCACGATGTGCAGTTCCGGGTGCTGGAGGTGGACGGCAAGCAGCCGCCGCCGGAGCTGCGCGGCGCGAAGGACACGGTTTTCGTGCCGCCGCACAAAACGGTCAAGCTCGCGATGCGCTTCGACGGGCCCGCGGACCCGGACACTCCGTATATGTACCACTGCCATCTGCTGTACCACGAGGACCTGGGGATGATGGGTCAGTTCGTGGTCGTCGAGAAGGGACAGCGTGCGGGCACGGTGCGTGCACCGCACTCACACACGGGGCACTAACGTGCCGCCTATGACGACTGCACTGATTACGGGAGCGACCGCGGGGATCGGCGCCGCGTTCGCGCGGCGGCTCG
This sequence comes from Streptomyces sp. NPDC002868, assembly GCF_055563295.1. Taxonomy (NCBI): domain Bacteria; kingdom Bacillati; phylum Actinomycetota; class Actinomycetes; order Kitasatosporales; family Streptomycetaceae; genus Streptomyces; species Streptomyces sp. NPDC002868. Next base: position 790,441 of record NZ_JBVHDR010000002.1, read on the forward strand.
CCGCCGAGGGACACAACCTGGTGCTGGTGGCCCGCGACACCAAGCGGCTGCAGGAGCAGGCCACCGAGCTGCACGACCGGCACGGCATCGAGGCGGAAGTGCTGACCGCCGATCTGTCGCAGGACGACGGGATCGAGGCGGTCGAGAAGCGGCTGTCCGACCCGAAGAGCCCGGTGGATCTGCTGGTCAACAACGCCGGGTTCGGGAACAAGGGGCGCTACCTCGACGTGTCCATGGCCGACGAGCTGACGATGCTGAAGGTGCACTGCGAGGCGGTGCTCCGGCTCACCTCGGCGGCCGCTGAGTCGATGCGCGAACGCGGGCGGGGTGGGGTGGTGAATGTGGCGTCGGTGGCAGCGTTCGTACCGCGCGGGACGTACGGCGCTTCGAAGGCGTGGGTCGTGCAGTTCACACAGGGAGCGGCCCGCGATCTGGCGGGGTCGGGGGTGCGGCTGATGGCGCTGTGCCCCGGTTTCGTACGCACGGAGTTCCACCAGCGGGCCGGGATGGGGACGGACAACATCCCGGGGTGGATGTGGCTGGACGCGGACAAGCTGGTGTCGGCGGCGCTGGCGGACCTGGCCCGTGGGAAGTCGCTGTCGATCCCGGACCCGCGGTACAAGGCGCTGATGGGTGTGGTGAAGCTGGCGCCGCGCAGGCTGCTCGGCGGGATGACGTCCAGGACAGGCCGGAAGTACGGTCCGCAGTAAGGGCACGGGCCTGACCGCCGGCAGCGTCAAGTGACCTCAAGCGACATATGAGGAGCTCGAGTTCCACCATGGACCGCGCCACTGACAGTCGCCCGGCGGACGGCCCCGGCGAGCGCCCCGCCCAGCCGGGCGCCGAGCGCCCCGCGCTTCTGCTCGCCATGGGCCCAGGCATCGCCGAGCGGCTGTTCGCGGACCGTCACCGCGACCGCCTCAGCGCCCTCGCCCGCACCGACCCGCACCTGATCGCCCACGACCTGGCCGCCCCGACGCCCCCGGTCGCCGCCGCGCTCGCCACCGCCGAAGCCCTGCTGACCTGCTGGGGCGCGCCCCCGCTCACCGCCGAAGTCCTCGCCGGCGCTCCCCGGCTGCGCGCCGTCGTCCACGCCGCGGGATCCGTCAAGCACCACATCACCGACGCCTGCTGGGCCCGCGGCATCACGGTGTCCTCGGCCGCCGCGGTCAACGCCCTGCCCGTCGCCGAGTACACGCTGGCCGCGATCCTCTTCGCCGGCAAGCACGTCCTGCGCTCGGCCCAGCGCTACGAGCGGCTGCGCACCGACCACGACTTGTGCGAATTCGACGGCGTCGGCAACTACCGCCGGACGGTGGGGATCGTCGGCGCGTCCCGGATCGGCCGTCGCGTGATCGAACTGCTGCGCCCCTTCGACGTACAGGTGCTGTTGTACGACCCGTACGTCACCGACGCCGAAGCGGCGGAACTGGGCGTCGTACGCACCGAGCTGGACGAGCTCTGCCACCTCAGCAGCATCGTCACGGTCCACGCTCCGCAGCTGGCGTCCACTCGCCACATGATCGATGCACGCCGGCTCGCGCTGCTGCCGGACGGCGCGACACTGATCAATACCTCGCGCGGCTCGCTGATCGACGAGAACGCGCTGCTGCCGGAGCTGGTTTCGGGCCGGCTGCACGCCGTACTCGATGTCACCGACCCCGAAGTCCCGGCCGCCGACTCGCCGTTGTACACCCTGCCGAACGTCCTGCTGACCCCGCATATCGCCGGTTCGCTGGGCAATGAGCTCCACCGGATGGCGGACCATGCCCTCGACGAACTGGAGCGCTACACGCAGGGCCTGCCCTTCGCGGACCCGGTCCATCCCGGGGCCCTGAATCACTCGGCCTGAGCCAATTCACCTCGAACGCTCAAAAGCCCCATATCTCACTAAAATGGATGCATCCCACCCATCCCGGGAGACACCATGAAATTCGTACAGATAATCGACTGCAAGACCGAGCGGTTCGACGACATGGACCGACTCATGGACCAGTGGGTCGAGCAGACCCAAGGCAAGCGGACCGCCACCCACAGCCTCATCGGCAAGGACCGCGCCGACGGGTCGCACTTCGTCGAGATCGTCGAATTTCCGTCGTACGAAGAGGCCATGAAGAACTCCCATCTGCCGGAGACGGACCGGATCTTCCAGGAGATGGTGGCGCTCTGCGACGGGATGCCCACCTTCACGGACCTCGATGTGGTCCGCGACGAACAGTTGAACCAGGCAACCTCTCGCCGGTTCTTCCACGAGATCGCCACCGGGGGCAACCTCGACGCCATCGACGAAGTGTTCGCGGCCGACTACGCCGACCACGACATCATGAAGGAAGAAGACACCACGGTCGGGTCCGACGTCATCCGCGGCGATGTCAGCACATGGCGCGCGGCCTTCGACTTCACCTTCAGCCTGGACAGGCAGATCTGCGAGGGCGACGACGTCGTGACGCTGTGGACCTGGACCGGCACCCACCAGGGCGAGTTCATGGGCATCGCGCCCACGGGCAAGCAGTGCACCATGACGGGCACCACGATCTTCCGGTTCAAGGACGGCAGGATCCAGGAAGGCTGGTGGCACTTCGACATCCTGCGCCTGATGCGGCAGCTCGGCGCGATGGGTCAGTAACAGCGCGCCCGGCCGGATGCCGAAGGCCCCCGTTCCCGCCGAGCGGCGGGACCGGGGGCCTTCACACGTCGTGCGACGTCAGTGGCTGTGACCGTGGCCGTGGCCGTGACCCGCGTCGGCCTCCTCCTCGGCCGGCTTCTCGACGACCAGGGTCTCGGTCGTGAGCAGCAGCGAGGCGATGGACGCGGCGTTCTCCAGCGCGGAGCGCGTGACCTTGACCGGGTCGATGACGCCGGCCTTCACCAGGTCGCCGTACTCGCCGGTCGCGGCGTTGAAGCCCTGGCCCGCGTCCAGCTCCGCCACCTTGGAGGTGATGACGTAGCCCTCGAGGCCGGCGTTCTCGGCGATCCAGCGCAGCGGCTCTACGACGGCGCGGCGGACGACCGCGACACCGGTGGCCTCGTCGCCCTCCTTGCCGAGGTTGCCCTCGAGCACCTTGGCGGCGTGGACGAGCGCGGAGCCACCACCGGAGACGATGCCCTCCTCGACCGCGGCGCGGGTCGCGGAGATGGCGTCCTCCAGACGGTGCTTCTTCTCCTTCAGCTCCACCTCGGTGGCGGCGCCGACCTTGATCACGCACACGCCGCCGGCCAGCTTCGCGAGGCGCTCCTGGAGCTTCTCGCGGTCCCAGTCGGAGTCCGTGGACTCGATCTCGGCCTTGATCTGGTTGATACGGCCGACGACGTCCTCGTGGTTGCCGCCACCGTCGACGATGACGGTGTCGTCCTTGGAGACGGTCACGCGGCGGGCGGTGCCCAGCACGTCCAGACCGGCCTGGTCGAGCTTGAGGCCGACCTCCTCGGCGATGACGGTGGCACCCGTGAGGGCGGCCATGTCGCCGAGCATCGCCTTGCGGCGGTCGCCGAAGCCGGGGGCCTTGACGGCCACCGCGTTGAAGGTGCCGCGGATCTTGTTCACGACCAGGGTCGACAGGGCCTCGCCCTCGACGTCCTCGGCGATGATCAGCAGCGGCTTGGAGCCACCCGCCTGGATGATCTTCTCCAGCAGCGGCAGCAGGTCCTGGATGGAGGCGATCTTGCCCTGGTGGATCAGGATGTACGGGTCGTCGAGGACGGCCTCCATACGCTCCTGGTCGCTCACCATGTACGGCGACAGGTAGCCCTTGTCGAAGGCCATGCCCTCGGTGAAGTCGAGCTCCAGGCCGAAGGCGTTGGACTCCTCGACGGTGATGACACCGTCCTTGCCGACCTTGTCCATCGCCTCGGCGATGAGCTGGCCGACCTGCTGGTCCTGCGCGGAGAGCGCGGCGACGGCGGCGATGTCGGCCTTGTCCTCGATCGGGCGGGCGGTCGCGAGGAGTTCCTCGGACACGGCCCTGACCGCGGCGTCGATGCCCTTCTTCAGGGCGGCCGGGGACGCGCCGGCTGCGACGTTGCGCAGGCCCTCGCGGACCAGCGCCTGGGCCAGCACGGTGGCGGTGGTGGTGCCGTCACCCGCGATGTCGTTGGTCTTGGTCGCCACCTCCTTCACCAGCTGGGCGCCGAGGTTCTCGTACGGGTCGTCGAGCTCGACCTCACGGGCGATCGTGACACCGTCGTTGGTGATGGTGGGGGCGCCGAACTTCTTGTCGATGACGACGTTGCGGCCGCGGGGGCCGATCGTCACCTTGACCGTGTCGGCAAGCTTGTTGACGCCGCGCTCGAGGGCGCGACGGGCGTCCTCGTCGAACTTCAGGATCTTCGCCATGGGAGCTTCTCTGTCCTCTCAAACGAACTGCGCCCCTGACCTCCCGGCTACATCAGTGCGGGGGCCAGGGGCGCAGATCAAACAACTTCGGGTGCGGAGTCCTCTGGGGGGCGACCCCCAGACCCCCGACCTACTTCTCGATGATCGCGAGTACGTCGCGAGCCGAGAGGACGAGGTACTCCTCGCCGTTGTACTTGACTTCGGTGCCGCCGTACTTGCTGTACAGCACGACGTCGCCGGTCTTGACGTCGAGCGGCAGACGCTCGCCGTTCTCGAAGCGACCCGGGCCCACAGCGAGGACGACGCCCTCCTGGGGCTTCTCCTTCGCGGTGTCCGGGATGACCAGGCCAGAGGCCGTGGTCTGCTCGGCGTCGAGCGGCTGGACCACAATGCGGTCCTCGAGCGGCTTGATGGCAACCTTGGAGCTGGCGGTCGTCACGATCCGACCTCCCCCTTCGGAGATCTCACGGGGCTAACTGTCTGAGGTGGCGACCAGGTGGATCCGTCGTCGCGGGTGCCGGACCTGCCCGTCGCTGTGTTGGCACTCTCCAGTGGGGAGTGCCAGACCCGAGACTATGACTGCGATTAGCACTCGGTCAAGCGGAGTGCCAATCAACGGCGCGCGCCGCACTGATCCCGGTACGGAGAACGTCGCCCCCGACCCATTGGTTCCGCAGGCCCACGCCCCCCGGCACGAGGGCTCAGATGTAGTCCTCCAGGCGCGCCACCGCGTATCCCTGCTTCTCGATACGGCGCAGCAGCCGTGCTGCCGTTCGGGCATCCGCCCTCACGATCTCACCGGGCCGCAACTGTTCGCCCTCCGTGTACTCCCGCCCCAGGACCACCGCGCGGACCCCGCAGTCGGCCGCCGCCCGCAGCGTGTCCTCGTTGTACGCGCCGCGCGGCGGGCGGAAGAGGCGGACCTCATGGTGTCCGCAGATCTCGGCGCGCTGTCCCTCGTACGAGAGCATGCGCAGGTCCGGATGCCGGGCCGTGCGGAACACGCTGACCGGTAACTTCAGCTCGCCCGCCATCCGTACGAACCGCGGATCGCGCGCCGCGCGCTCGTCGAAGGTGAGGAAGACGACCTTGTCGCGGGTGGGCACCCGGTCCACCACGGGCGGCGCCGAGAGCCGGCGTGCGGGCGGCTTCGGCGCGGCGGCCAGCGGCCGGGCCAGCCCCCACCGCCGGTGGGCGGCCCCCGGCGCGCCCACGCCCGGCGTGACCTGCTTCGCGGCCTTGCGCCCGAGCCGCTCGATCGGGTCCACCGACTGTGCGCACCCCGCGGTGAAAAGCGCACCGGCCGCCAGCAGTCCGGCCAGCAGCCGGTGCGCCTGCGTCATACGTAGTCCTCCAGCTTTGCCACGGCGTAGCCCCTGTCGGTGACCGTCTTCATGACCCGCCGGATCATGTCGGGCATGGTGCCCTCCCAGTCCTCGCTGCCGCGGAAGTGCGTGAGGATGATGTCGCCGGGGTGCAGATCCTGGTCCCACTCCCGCCACTCCATGTGATCGGGAAACGCCTCGGCGGCCCACAGGGGCACGGCTTTCACCCCGCACGACTGGGCGGCGCGCAGGGTCTTCTTGTTGTAGTTGCCGTAAGGCGGGCGGAAGAGCGACGGCCGTTTGCCGTACCGCTTCTCGAGCTTGGTCTGCTGGTCGCAGATCTCGTGCTCCTGCTCGTCGTACGAAAGGCCGGGCATATAGCGGTGGTTGAGGGTGTGGTTGTGCAGCGAGACGCCGCGGTCCTGCATCTGCTCGAAGTAGCCGTAGTTGTCGTTGATCACGTAGTCGCTGAGGAAGGCGCTGTACGGGATCTGGAGCTCGCTCATCATCTGGAGCAGGGCGGGGTCCTTCTCCGAACCGTCGTCGATCGTCAGGAAGACGATCTTCTCCTTGACCGGCACGGTCGTGAAGACGGGTGGCAAGGACTCACCGTCCTCGACCTCGAAGCCCTTGCGGGTGGTGATCTTCGGTTTGGTGGCGGGGGGCTGGGGCGCGGCGAGCGGGATGTTGGCCAGACCCCACTTCTTGGCGGCGGCGGCCCGTTCGGCCTGGGTGCGCTTGACCTTCTCCACATACGCGGAGAGCGCACCGGCCGGGCCGGGCCGCTTCGCCTTGCCCCGGGCGGCGTTCGCGCCGGCGGCAGGTTTCGGGGGCTCGGCCGCACAGGCGGAGCCGAGGGCGGCGACGAGGAGCACGGCCAGGACTGCACGGCTCCGCCGCGCACGATTTTTCTCATTTTGTCTTACTAGCTGCATGTCGCCGGATCCTGTCAGCACGGATCCGTACGGCCCGGCCGACACCGCCACCGCGGGCGCACCATCCCCCGCCTGGCCCACAATGGGCCGGGTGAACGACCTGGATCCCCTCGCCTCCTTCGCCGCACTGCTCACCGATGAGGGGCGGGCGCTGCTGGACTCCCTGGACGCCTACGACCCGGCGCAGGAGCTGGCCACGGCCACCCGGCTGCGCCGCGAGCACCCGACCGCACTGGTGTCGGCGGCACTGGGGCAGGCGCGGCTGCGGCAGCGGGCGGTCGCGAAGTTCGGCGCCGAGGACGCGCGGCGGATGTTCTTCACGCCGAACGGCGTCGAGCAGGCAACCCGCCGCTCCGTCGCCTCGTACCGCGCCGAGCGCTTCGCGGGACTCGGCGTACGCAGCGTGGCGGACCTGTGCAGCGGGATCGGCGGCGACGCGATCGCACTCGCCCGGGCCGGGATCCGGGTGCTTGCGGTGGACCGGGACCCGCTGACGGCCGAAGTAGCACGTTCGAACGCCGACGCGCTGGGACTGGCGGAGCGGATCGAGGTCCGCTGCGCGGATGTCACGGAGGTCGACACGGCCGCGTACGACGCGGTGTTCGTGGACCCGGCCCGGCGGGGCGGCCGGGGCCGCATCTTCGACCCGGAGGCGTACTCCCCGCCCCTGTCCTGGGCGATCGGCGCGGCCCGCACCCGCCCGCACGCCGCGCTCAAGATCGCACCCGGCATCCCGCACGAGGCCGTCCCCGAGGACGCCGAGGCGGAGTGGATCTCGGACGGCGGCGACGTGAAGGAGGCGGTGTTCTGGTTCGGTACGCGCCCGGGCACGGTCGGCGCCACGCTGCTGCCGGGCCCGCGCTCGCTCACCGGCACTGGCCTGCCCGACCCGGCGGTGCGCAAGGTGGGCCGCTTCCTTTACGAGCCCGACGGCGCGGTCATCCGCGCGCATCTGGTCGCCGAGGTCGCCGAGCAGCTGGACGGCGGGCTGATCGACGAGACGATCGCGTACATCACGGCGGACGAGCTGCGGGCGACGCCGTACGCGACGGCGTATGAGATCACCGATGAACTCCCCTTCAGTCTGAAGAGGTTGAAGGCGCTGCTGCGGGAGCGCGGGGTCGGCGTACTGACGGTGAAGAAGCGCGGCTCGGCGGTGGAGCCGGAAGAGCTGCGCCGCAGGGTGAAGCCGCAGGGGCCGAACGCGGCGACGGTGTTTCTGACGAGGGTGGCGGGGGCGCCGACCATGCTGATCGGGCGGCCTGCGTAAGCCGAGGTACCGCGCGCTCGTAAGCCGAGGTACCGCGCGCTGCGGCGTATGCGGCAGGCCGAGAGTCAGGCAGACGTGGCACGCGAGCTCTTCGAGGGCACCGCCCCGGCCGCGCCGCGCAGCGGCATTCACGCCCTGCGACGACCGGCCTTCGCTCGCTGCGTGCCTGGCCTTGGACCTTCCGAGCGACGAAGTCCGGTCCCTGCACTGACAGCATCGGAGCTCAGCGGTGTGCCCGGCCCCGGCTCCCGGCGTGCGCCTGACGCGCCCCAGTCGGCGAGCCCGCGGCGCCCAGCAGCCGCACCGCCCACCGGTAGTGGCTCACCGCCTTCGCGACACCGATCAGGCCCGTCAGCCAGAGGATGAAGCCCAGCCCCATCATCAGAGCGACGTCCGCATACGTCTCCCGCCCGGGCTTCGCCGTCGCCGGAATCGCGAAGCACATCCACAGCCCCAGCGCGCCCAGCAGAAACGACGGTATGAACCAGAACAGGCTCTGCGCCGGCGACCGCAAGTGGGCGTCGCGCAGGGGGTCACGCTCCAACGACGACCACTGGCCGAGCCGTTCACGCACCAGCTTGTCGCGACGGATGCCGAACCCGATCACGAACACGGTCGGGATCACGCACGCGGCACCGATACACGCGAAGATCCCGCCGAAGAGGTAGCTGAGCGGGTCGATGCTCTCCTCGAATGCCGCCAGCGCGGCGCCGATCAGGCTCCACCCCACCGCGAAGCCCGCCACGGTCAGCCACAGCAGCAGCAGTCGTGGCACCCCGATGCTCAGCCGGATCAACTCGCCCATCGCCCGCGCCCGGTCGGCGAGCAAAGCCTCACGGTCGGGCCAGGCCCGCATCTCGACGGGCGGCGGAGGCGGCGGCAACGTACGGCTGGGCATGCGGTTCCTTCTCGGGCGCGGCGGACCGGGGACGCCCCGACCGTACCGGAGGGATGATCAGCCGCGGTCAGCCGCGCTCCTCCGCCCGCGCCAGCAGCAACTCCCTCTCCCGTGCGTTACGGGTCAGGGACGCCGCCCGTTCGAACTCCACCCGCGCTTCAGCCCGTCGGCCCAGCCGCGCCAGCAGATCCCCGCGCACGCTCGGCAGCAAGTGGTACTCCTTCAGCGCGGGTTCCTCCGCCAACGCGTCCACCAACTCCAGGCCCGCCGCCGGGCCTTCGGCCATCGAGACCGCGACCGCGCGGTTCAACTCCACGACGGGGGACGGGGTGAGGGCCGCGAGTTGCCCGTACAGGGCGGCGATCGCGGACCAGTCCGTCTCCTCGTAGCGCACCGCCTTGGCGTGGCAGGCGGCGATCGCGGCCTGGAGTGCGTACGGCCCGGGGGCCCCGGCCGCCACCGCGTTCGCGCGGCCGAGCGCCGTGAATCCGCGGCGGATCAGCAGTTGGTTCCAGCGGGAGCGGTTCTGGTCGGCGAGCAGCACGGGCTCGCCGCCCGGGCCGGTGCGCGCGGCCGTGCGGGATGCCTGGATCTCCAACAGTGCGACCAGGCCGTGGACTTCGGGCTCCTTGGGCATCAGGCCGGCCAGCACCCGGGCAAGCCGTAGGGCGTCCTCGCAGAGGGCCGGGCGCTGCCAGTCGTCGCCTGCGGTCGCGGAGTAGCCCTCGTTGAAGACGAGGTAGATGACTTCCAGTACGGAGTCCAGGCGCGCTGCGCGCTCGGAGCCGTACGGCACTTCGAAGGGGACGCCCGCCTTTGCGAGGGCGCGTTTGGCGCGGACGATGCGCTGGGCGACGGTCGGCTCCGTGGCCAGGAAGGCGCGGGCGATCTCCTCGGTCGTCAGACCGCCGAGCAGGCGCAGTGTGAGCGCGATCCGCGCCTCGGTGGAGAGCACCGGATGGCAGGCGGTGAAGATCAGTCGCAGCAGGTCGTCATCGATGTCCTCGGCGTCGGCCGGCTCGGGCGGCGGTACGTCCTCCAGAGTTCGCCCGACCTCCGCCAGCTTGCGGGCGTAGGTCTCCTTGCGGCGTACGAGATCGATCGCGCGGTGCTTGGCGGTGGCCATGAGCCAGGCACCCGGCTTGTCCGGGACACCCGACTCCGGCCACTGCTCCAGCGCGGCGACCAAAGCGTCCTGCGCGATCTCCTCGGCGATGCCCACGTCCCGAACGATGCGGGTGACGCCGGCGATGATCCGCGCGGACTCGATCCTGAATACCGCTTCGACCGTTTCCATCGCGCTTGCTGCCGTCACAGCCACCCATCAGAGCAGCCGCATCGAGACGGGGCAAGCGCGGCCGGATCAACCCTCGGCGATCTCGCGAACCTCGGCGGTGACGGTCCAGAAATCCTCGTGGACCTGCAGGAAGCGCTTGGTCCACTCCAGGGCCTCGGCCTTGTCCTTGCACTGCATGATGGCGTAGCCGCCGATGACTTCCTTGCTCTCGGTGAAGGGCCCGTCCGTGTAGCTCAGCTTCCCGCCGGACCAGGTGACCCGGGTGCCCTCGGAGGTCGGGGTGAGCCCGGCGGTGTCCAGCATGACCCCGGCCTTGGTGACCTCATCGAGCAGCGCGCCCATGCGCTCCATGAGCTCGGGGCTGGGGCCCTCGGCGGGGGCGTTCTGCTCGTCGATACGGACCAACGACAGGTAGCGCGGCATGGTGACTCCTCGGGTCTTGAGGGCGGGGCCGTTCCCCGCCTCTCACCCGTCCGTCGAACGGGAGACGGCCGGATCGACATCCGTCGGCAGATTCTTCGGAGAATTCTTCTCAGAGATTGCCGGAGCGGCCACCGGACGGCCCGGGACGGCTCAGGACGGCAGGGTCTCCAGCGACTCGAAGCGCCAGCGGTGCACCGCCCGTGTGATCAACTCGGCGTCCGGCTCCGGGATTTCGGGCAGCTCTGCGCCCACGTCGGAGCCCTCCCACCAGGTGATCACCAGCACCCGGTCCCCGGGTGCCCGGAACGTCTCGCGGCGCACCGGCTCACGGGCCAGCTCCTGGGCCCGCGCCCATTCGAGCAGCTCCGCGCCCCGCCCCTGCACGGCCCGGGCCTCCCACATCAGCGCGACCGTCATGAGTAGAGGTTGTCCTTGCTGGTCTCGTGCACATGATCGTGGTCGTGGGCGTACCCCGGGACATGCGGATCCGTCACCGGAAGCGACGAGTCCGCGGACAGCTCCCAGTCGGAGGCGGGCCGGTTGCGCGCCACCATCTCCGCCCCCAGCGCCGCCACCATCGCGCCGTTGTCCGTGCACAGCCCCGGCCGCGGCACCCGCAGCCGGATCCCCACCCGTTCGCAGCGCTCCTGGGCCAGCGCCCGCAGCCGCGAGTTGGCGGCAACGCCGCCGCCGATCATCAGGTGGTCGACGCCCTGGTCCTGGCAGGCGCGCACCGCCTTGCGGGTCAGCACATCGACGACCGCCTCCTGGAACGACGCCGCCACATCCCGTACGGGCACCTCCTCGCCCGCCGCCCGCTTGGCCTCGATCCAGCGGGCCACCGAGGTCTTGAGCCCCGAGAAGGAGAAGTCGTACGCCGGGTCGCGCGAGCCGGTGAGGCCGCGCGGGAACGCGATCGCCGCCGGGTCGCCCTCCTTCGCCAGCCGGTCGATCACCGGACCGCCCGGGAAGCCCAGGTCAAGGACCCGCGCGATCTTGTCGAAGGCCTCGCCCGCCGCGTCGTCGATCGTCGCGCCCATCGGCCGTACGTCGGATGTGATGTCGGGCGCGAGCAGCAGGGACGAGTGGCCACCGCTCACCAGCAGCGCCATCGTCGGCTCGGGCAGCGGTCCGTGCTCCAGCTGGTCGACGCAGATGTGCGAGGCCAGATGGTTCACCCCGTACAGCGGCTTGCCCAGTGCGTACGCGTACGCCTTCGCCGCCGAGACCCCGACCAGCAGCGCCCCCGCGAGGCCCGGCCCCGCCGTCACCGCGATGCCGTCCAGGTCGCGCGCCGAGACGCCCGCGTCCTTCAGGGCGCGCTCGATGGTCGGAACCATCGCCTCCAGATGCGCGCGTGACGCGATCTCGGGCACCACGCCGCCGAACCGGGCGTGCGTGTCCACGCTGGACGCGACGGCGTCCGCGAGCAGGGTCGTACCGCGGACGACGCCGACGCCGGTCTCGTCGCAGGAGGTCTCGATGCCCAGTACGAGCGGTTCGTCAGCCATCAGTTAAGTCTCTGTTCCTTGTACGTGGAGCCGCATGACGAGGGCGTCGACATTGCCCGGCTGGTAGTAGCCGCGGCGGAATCCTATGGGCTCGAAACCGAAGCGCTCGTACAGCTTCTGGGCCCTGGTGTTGTCCACGCGCACTTCGAGGAGCACCTCGTCGCACTCGAAGGCGGTGGCGTGCTGCAGCAGGTCGGTCAGGAGCCGGGAGCCGAGTCCCGTGCCCCACTGGTCGCGGGCGACGGCGATCGTCTGTACGTCTCCGAGGCCGCCGGCCGCCGCGAGGCCCGCGTATCCGACGATCTTCCCTTCCGCCTCGGCCACCACATAGCGGCGGGTGGCCCGCGGGCCGCGCGCATGGGCGAGCTCGGACCAGAACATCCCGGCCGACCAGGCGTCCTCCGGGAACAGCGCGTGCTCGAGCGCAAGCACATGCTCCAGGTCCCACCAGCGCATCTCACGCAGCACAGCGGTGGGTCGGTCGGTGGGTCGGTCGGTCACTTCGGCGTGACCACCTTGTAGTTCTTCGGCACCTGGGCGTCCGGCCGGCGCAGATACAGCGGCAGCGGCGGCAGGAAGTCATCCCCGGCTGCCAGCTTCTCGGCGGCCAGCGCGGCCAGCGCACCGGCCGAGACATGCTCGGGCCCGCGGGCATCCGGGAACGTCTCGGGGTAGAGCAGCGCACCGGCGCCGACCGCGGGCAGACCCGCGACCTGCTCGGCGATGTCGGCGGGCCGGTCGACGGCGGGCTCGCTCACGCGACCGCGGGCGGATTCGTACCGCGCCCAGTACACCTCTTTGCGGCGCGCGTCCGTCGCCACCACGAACGGCTCCTCCAGACCGGAGGCGTACGCCAGCCCGTCCAGCGTGCACAGCCCGTACACCGGAACGCCCAGCGCCGAGCCGAAGGTCGAGGCCGTGACCAGTCCGACGCGCAGCCCGGTGTACGGACCGGGGCCGACGCCGGCCACCACGGCGGTGACGGCGTCGAGCTTCACCCCGGCCTCGGCCAGGACGCGGTCGACGGCGGGCAGCAGCAGTTCCCCGTGCCGGCGGGCGTCGACGCGACTGGACTCGGCGACGACGGAATTGCCGTCGTGGAGGGCGGCGGTAACGGCGGGCGTGGCGGTATCAACGGCGAGCAAGAGCACGCAAACAGCCTACGGCTCCGGCGCCCGGGCACGGTGCCGCGTCCAGGGAAGCGGCTGCTGCTACCGTCACCACGGATACGTACTTTCGAAAGGTGGGCACGGTGGCACGGAGCAGCTCGGGACTCGTGGCCGGGCTCACGGCGGCCGCTCTGGCCGTCGTCGGATACCTCGCCTACCAGGCGTCGGCGAGCGCCCCCGACCAGCTCGGCAAGCCCAAGACCCCGGTGCCGTCCGCGCATGCCTCCGGCAGCCCCAAGCACAATTCCAAGAACCCTCTCCAGCTGCCCGCGAAGTCGGGCGTCGGCGTGCGCGTCGTGTACTCGCTGTCCGAGCGGCGCGTGTGGCTGGTGGGCGAGAACGGGAAGCTGACGCGGACCTTCGAGGTCATGCCGTCGACGGTCAGCCCGCCGCCCGGTGTGTACGCGGTGACCTCGCGGTCCGGCACCGTCCCCGGGTCGGACGGGGTGCCGATCGAGCATGTGGTGCGGTTCGCGAGCGTCGACGATGTGGCGATCGGCTTCAGCGCGGCGGTGAACGGGTCGATGGCGAGCCCGGACCCGGACAAGAAGACCGGCGGCGTACGGATGAAGCGGGCGGACGGCGACGCCATGTGGGAGTTCGCGTCGATCGGCTCGAAGGTCGTCGTCGTCCCGTAGCCCGTGGCCCGTGGCTCGTAGCTCGTGGCTCGTGGCTCGTAGCCAGTAGCTCGTACGGACTACGCGGCGTCGCGCCGGGTTTCACGCTCCTCGGGGAGCGGTTCCTCACGGGGCGGAGTGGAGACCGCGCTGGCCGCCGCGCACGACGCCAGAAGATCGCGCATCGACAGGGCCGACGGCGTCAGCGCCTGCGGCCGCGCCGGCTGCTGCCGTGACTGGGATTCGCGCTCGGATGCCGACATGGACGCCTCCTGGGGCTCCGGGGGCAGTCATGGTTAGGCAGACCTAACCTGCCCGATACCATGTGACCACGCCCGGCACGGCCTGCGCAACATTTTGCCGACGTCTTGTCGGAACGTACACACTGACGGCATACAACGGCATACATACGCCGGTGGAGTCCTGCATACGCCGGTGCTGTACGGCTCAGGCCCCCAGGGCCGCCAGGTCGACCATTGCCCAGCGCGCGCCGAAGCCCGTCAGGGTGACCTCGCGGCGGTCGTCGTCCGTGTCACCGACCATCCGGTGGATCAGCACTTGCAGCCGGTCGTCCGAGAGGTCCTCGACCTTGCCGACGCCCCACTCCACGACCACCACCGATTCCGGCAGCGAGACATCGAGATCGAGGTCCTCCATCTCGTCGAGGCCGCCGCCCAGCCGGTACGCGTCCACATGCACCAGGGCAGGGCCGCCGGTCAGCGAGGGGTGAACGCGGGCGATGACGAAGGTCGGGGATGTGACGGCGCCGCGGACTCCGAGGCCCTCGCCCAGGCCGCGGGTCAACGTCGTCTTGCCCGCGCCGAGCTCGCCGGTGAGCATCACCAGGTCGCCGGCGCGCAGCAGCTTCGCGAGCCGGCGACCCAACTCCTGCATCTGCTCGGGGGACTCGACGGGTAGACGGGCGGCGCTGGTGGGGCGGGGGGCGCTGGTGGAGTTGGTGGCGCTCTCAGCCGCCGGGCTGTGCGGTGCTTCCATACGGGCCAACGTTAGCCGGTGCCGGTACCGCGCCGACCCGGGCCAGCAGGTCGGCCAGCCGGTCCGTGACGACCTCCGGGTGCTCCAGCATCACCAGATGCCCGCCGTCCGGCACGATCACCAGCTCCGAGTCCGGCAGCAGGTCCGCGATCGCCTCGCTGTGCGAGCTCGGCGTCACCAGATCCTTGTCACCCGCCAGGACGAGCACCGGCACCTCGCGGAAGATCTCGAGCGCCTCGGCCTTGTCGTGCTCCACGAACGCCGGGTAGAACTCCGCGACCACATCGATCGGCGTGCCCTCGATCATCCGCTCCGCGAACCGGGCCACCGCCGGGTCCACGTCCCTGGACGAGAACGAGTACCGCTTGATGAGGCCTGCGAAGAGGTCGGCGGTGGCGCGGCGGCCCCGCTCGACCAGTTCGGCCTGCGAGCCGAGCGCCTTGAGCACGCCCGGGAGCACCCGGCGCACCGCGTTCACGCCCGCGACCGGCAGGCCGTAGTTGACCTCGCCGAGCTTGCCGGCCGAGGTGCCGATGAAGGCGACTCCGGAAACCCGCTCCCGTACCAGCTCGGGGAAATGGTCGGCGAGCGCCATCACCGTCATCCCGCCCATGGAGTGCCCGACCAGCACCAGCGGGCCCTCGGGCGCGGCCGCGTCGATCACCGCCTTGAGGTCGCGGCCCAGCTGGTCGATGGCGACCGGCACACCGTCCTCGCCCGACTGGGCCGCTCCCCTGGCCGACCGGCCGTGGCTGCGCTGGTCCCAGTACACGGTGCGCACCAGGCCGCGCAGAGCCGCGCGCTGGAAGTGCCAGGAGTCCTGGCTCAGGCAGTAGCCATGGCTGAAGACGACGGTGACCGGGGCGGGCGCCTTGCGGCCGAAGAGCCTGCGGCGGCGCGGGGCACCCGCTTCCGGGTCCACCTCATCGGCCTCGTAGTAGAGCTCGGTGCCGTCGTCGGCGATCGCCTTGCCCGGCAGGCCGCGCAGCGAGCCGTACGGCCCCGACGCGTCCAGCGCGAGCCGCGCCTTCTTGCGCATGCCTCGGCCGACCGTGAGGCGTTCGAGCGCGACGCCCGCGGCCGCGCCGGCGGCGATCACACCTATCGCGGCGCCTGCGATGCCCGCCCGGCGCCAGTTGCCCGTCGTGGCAGCCGTCGCCGCGGCGGCCACTACGGGCCCCGTGCTGGTCTCGCTCACCGTGCCGCTCCTACTCGTCGGGGTCCTCGTTCAGGAAGACGCGCGGAACTCTCGTTCCGATGCGGGTGACGATCTCGTACGCGATGGTGTCCGCCGCCTGCGCCCAGTCCTCGGCGCTCGGCTCGCCCCGGTCGCCCGGTCCGAACAGCAGCGCTTCGGTGCCTTCCGGGATCTTCTGCCCGCCAAGATCGACTACGAACTGGTCCATGGCTACCCGGCCGGCCACCCGTCGCCACTCGCCGCCGACCAGGACCGGCCCACGGCCGGAGGCATGGCGCGGGATGCCGTCCGCGTAGCCGAGGGGGATGAGGCCGAGCGTCGTCTCGTCCGTGGTGACGTAGTGATGGCCATAGCTGACGCCGTGGCCCGCCGGGACCTGCTTGACCAGCGCCACGGAGGCGACGAGCGTCATCACCGGCCGCAGCCCGAAGTCCGCGGGCGTGCCGAGCTCGGGGCTGGGCGAGACGCCGTACATCGCGATGCCCGTCCGTACGAGATCGAAGTGCGTCTCCGGGAGGGTCAGCGTCGCCGGGGAGTTCGCGATGTGCCGGACCTCGGGCTCGATGCCCGCCTTCTCGGCGTACGCCACCATCTGGCGGAACACGTCCATCTGGGCGGCGATGGAGGGGTGCCCGGGCTCGTCGGCGCAGGCGAAGTGCGACCAGAGCCCGGTGACCTCTACGGTGCCCTCGGCCTCGGCGGCGAGTGCGGCGGCGACGAGCTCGGGCCAGTCGGCGGGCTGACAGCCGTTGCGCCCGAGCCCGGTGTCGGCCTTGAGCTGGATCCGCGCCGGCCGCCCGGCCTCGCGGGCGGCGGCGGTGACCTCCGTGAGAGCCCACAGGCCGCTCACGGCCATGTCGAGATCGGCCTCGATGCCTTCCCGCCAGGGCCCGCCGGGCGTCCACAGCCAGCACATGACCCTGCTCCGGATGCCGGCCTCGCGCAGGGCGAGGGCCTCATGCGGCGTGGCGGTCCCGAGCCAGGTCGCCCCGGCCGCGAGCGCGGCCTTGGCGCAGGGCACCATGCCGTGCCCGTACGCGTCCGACTTCACCACGGCCATGAGGGCAGCACGGGGAGCGCGGGCACGCAGCGCACGCACATTGGCGCGCAGGGCCGCGAGGTCGATCTCGGCGCGGGCTCTCAGGGGCAGTGTCTGGCTCATCGGGCCCAGTGTCTCAGAGGGGTACGACAGCGGTCGTACTACCGGTGCGGAGTTCAACAAGTCTGCGCCTGTGCGGTTGATCACGGTTTCGGGGAACGGAGGGCGGTTTCGCCGAGGTCGCGGCTGCCCCGCCCGTCATTCCTGCACCGTCAGCCCGTCTCCTGCACGTCGCGCCACGCCGACCGCAGCGCCCCCGCCACCTCGTACGCCGTGATCGGCGCGCCCTCCGTGATCGCGTGGCGGGCCGCCAGGCCGTGCAGATACGCCGCCGCCGAGCCCGCGTCGCGCGCGTCGAGGCCCGCCGAGAGCAGCGCCCCCGACAGGCCCGACAGGACATCGCCGCTGCCGGCCGTCGCCAGCCAGGGCGTGCCCATGGGGTTCACCCGGACCGGGGAACGGCCACCGTCCGGGTCAGCGACCAGTGTCGTCGAGCCTTTGAGCAGCACCGTCGCTCCAAAGCGCGAGGCCAGTTCCCGCACGGACGCGAGCCGCGCGGACTCCACCTCCTCGCGCGGAACGCCCAGCAGCGCGGCCGCCTCCCCCGCGTGCGGGGTCAACAGCGTGGGCGCGCCTCGGTCCCGCAGCGCCGACGCGTCGAGCGGCCGCAGGCCGTCCGCGTCGACCAGGACCGGTACGTCGGAGTCCAGTACCTCCTGTACGACATCCAGACCGTCGCCGAGCCCCGGGCCGACGACCCACGCCTGCACCCGGCCCGCCTTCGACGGGGGGCCGCTGTGGACCAGGGCCTCCGGGAACCGGGCGATCACGGCTTCTGCCGCGGGCCCGACGTACCGCACAGCCCCCGCGCCGCCGCGCAGCGCGCCCGCGACCGCGAGCACCGCCGCGCCCGGGTAGCGCGCGGAACCGGCGACGACGCCCACGACACCCCGCCGGTACTTGTCGCTCTCCGCGGCCGGCACCGGCAACAGCCGAGCCACATCCGCGTGTTGGAGCGCCTCGAGGTCCGGCACGGACGGCAGATGCGGCTCCAGGCCGATGCCGACGAGGCGCACCGTCCCCGCATACTCCTTCGCCGGGTCGATCAGCAGCCCCGGCTTGTACGTACCGAAGGTCACCGTCGCATCCGCGCGCAGCGCCTCGCCCCGCACCTCCCCGGTGTCCGCCTCCACCCCGCTCGGCAGATCCACCGCGACGACGACCGCGTTGGACCCGCGCGCGGCCCGCGCCACCGGCAATGCGTCAGGACGCAGCCCGCCGTGCCCGCCGATCCCGGTGATGCCGTCCAGCACCAGGTCCGCCGCGGCCAGCACCTCGAAGGGGTCGTCCGCGACCCGACCGCCCGCGCCGAGCAGGGCAGCGAGGCCGCCCTCATGGATGCGCGCCCCCAGCGGGACCGCCGACACCCCGGCTCCCCGCCGCGCCAGCCGCGCCCCCGCGTACAGCGTGTCGCCGCCGTTGTCCCCGCTCCCGACGAGCAGCACCACCCGCGCGCCGTACACCCGGCCCAGCAGATCCGCACAGGCCGCGGCCAGCCCGGCAGCGGCCCGTTGCATGAGCGCGCCCTGTGGCAGGCTCGCCATCAGTTCGGCCTCGGCGGCCCGTACGGTCTCCACGCTGTAAGCGGTACGCATAAGGTCAACCCTCCGCGATCACCACCGCCGACGCCACCCCCGCGTCGTGACTGAGCGACACATGCCAGGACCGCACACCGAGCTCGGCCGCCCGCGCCGCCACCGTCCCGTGCACCCGCAACCGCGGCTGCCCGCTGTCCTCGACGTACACCTCGGCGTCGGTCCAGTACAGCCCGCCGGGCGCGCCGAGGGCCTTGGCCACCGCCTCCTTGGCGGCGAACCGCGCCGCCAACGAGGCGTATCCCCGCTGCTCACCGCTGGGCAGCAGCAACTCCCGCTCCAGGAACAGCCGTCCGGCCATGTTTGGCGTGCGCCGCATCGTCGCGGCGAACCGGTCGATCTCGGCGACGTCGATCCCCACCCCGATGATCATTCGACGGTGACAGACTTCGCGAGGTTCCGCGGCTGGTCGACCTCATTGCCGCGCGCCGTCGCCAGCTCGCACGCGAAGACCTGCAACGGCACGGTCGACACCAGCGGTTGCAGCAGCGTCGGCGTGGCCGGGATGCGGATCAGGTGATCCGCGTACGGCACGACTGTGTCGTCCCCCTCCTCCGCGATCACGATCGTCCGCGCCCCGCGCGCCCTGATCTCCTGGATATTGGAGACGATCTTGTCGTGCAGCACCGAACGCCCACGCGGTGACGGCACCACGACCACCACCGGCAGATCCTCCTCGATCAGCGCGATCGGCCCGTGCTTGAGCTCGCCCGCCGCAAAGCCCTCCGCGTGCATGTATGCCAGTTCCTTGAGCTTCAGCGCGCCCTCCAGTGCCACCGGATAGCCCACATGCCGCCCCAGGAACAGCACCGTGTTCTTGCCGGCGAGCGAGCGCGCCAGTTCCCGAACCGGCTCCATCGTCTCCAGGACCCGCTCGACCGCTCCCGAGATCTGCGCCAAGTCCCGGATGACGGCCTGGATTTCGTCGCCCCACTTGGTCCCGCGCACCTGCCCCAGATACAGCGCCACCAGATAACAGGCCACCAGCTGCGTCAGAAACGCCTTGGTCGACGCGACCGCGACCTCGGGACCCGCGTGCGTGTACAGCACGGCGTCGGACTCGCGTGGAATCGTCGAGCCGTTCGTGTTGCAGATGGCCAGCACCTTCGCGCCCTGCTCGCGCGCGTGCCGCAGAGCCATCAGGGTGTCCATGGTCTCGCCGGACTGGGAGATCGCGATCACCAGCGTCCGCTGGTCCAGGATCGGGTCCCGGTAGCGGAACTCGCTCGCCAGCTCCACCTCGCACGGGATGCGGGTCCAGTGCTCGATGGCGTACTTGGCGATCAGTCCGGCGTGGAAGGCGGTGCCGCACGCCACGATGACAACCTTGTCGGCCTCCCGCAGCACGGACACCGGGATCCGGATCTCGTCGAGCGTCAGCGACCCGCCGGCGTCGATCCGCCCGAGCAACGTATCGGCGACAGCCTTGGGCTGCTCGGCGATCTCCTTGAGCATGAAGTAGTCATAGCCCCCCTTTTCGGCCGCGGAAGCATCCCAGTCCACGTGGTACGTCCGCACCTGAGCGGGCGCACCGTCGAAGTCGGTGACCGTCACGCCGTCCCGGCGGAGCTCCACCACCTGATCCTGCCCCAGCTCGATCGCGGACCGCGTGTGGGCGATGAACGCGGCCACGTCCGACGCGAGGAAGGCCTCACCTTCCCCAACGCCCACCACCAGTGGGGAGTTCCGCCGCGCACCGACCACCACATCCGGCTCGTCCGCGTGCACGGCGACCAGCGTGAAGGCGCCCTGCAGCTGCCGGCACACCTGCCGCATCGACTCGGCCAGGTCCCCGCACGACGAGAACGACTCCGCGAGCAGATGCGCCACGACCTCGGTGTCGGTCTCCGACGCCAGTTCGTGCCCGCGTGTCTCCAACTCGGCCCGCAGCGCCGCGAAGTTCTCGATGATCCCGTTGTGTACGACAGCGACGCGCCCCGCGTTGTCCAGATGGGGATGGGCGTTGGCGTCGGTCGGCCCGCCGTGCGTGGCCCACCGGGTGTGCCCGATGCCGGTGGACCCGGTCGGCAGCGGCCGGTCCACCAACTCCTTCTCCAGGTTGACGAGCTTGCCCGCCTTCTTCGCCGCGGCCAGCCCGCCGTCGGCGAGTACCGCCACACCGGCCGAGTCGTAGCCCCGGTACTCGAGCCGTTTGAGGCCCGCGACGACCACATCAAGCGCCGACTGTCCGCCGACGTAACCCACGATTCCGCACATGTCCGCAGCCTACGACCCCCGTCAGGCCTTCGCCCGGTACGCCCGCATCGCCAGCGGGTAGAACACCGCGGCTATCCCGGCGGCCCACAGCAGCGACCAGAGCACCGGCTCGGCCACCTCGCCGCCCAGCAGCAGGCCTCGGTACGCGTCCGACAGATGAGTGACCGGATTGACGTCGCTCCACGCCTGGAGCCAGCCCGGCATCGTGTCGACGCGGACGAACGCGCTGCTGGTGAAGGTGATCGGGAAGATCAGTGTGAAGGCGAACGCCTGCACCTTCTCCGCGTCGCCCGCCAGCATCCCGATGAGCACCGCGCTCCACGACACCGCCGCCGCGAAGACGACCAACAGCAGCCCGCCCAGCAGGAATCCGTCGAGGCCGCCGGTGATCCTGAACCCCAGCGCCAGGCCCAGCCCGATCATCAGCAGCATCGCCCACACATGCTTGGCGAGGTCCGCCGTGATCCGTCCGACGAGCGGCGCGGACCGGGCTATCGGCAGACTGCGCAGCCGGTCGAAGACTCCCTTGGTCAGGTCGGTGTTGAGCGCCATCGCCGTGTACATCGTCATGAACAGCGTGTTCTGGACGATGATCCCGGGCAGCGCGTACTTCAGATACTCCTGGGGCGAGCCGGCCATCTGCCCGCCGAGCACATAGGTGAAGAGGAACACGAACATGATCGGCGTGATGCTGTAGTCCACCAGCTCCAGCGGGTTGTGCTTGACCGCAACCAGACTCCGCCAGGCCATCGTGAGTGTCTGCTGGAGCGCCGCCAGCGGCCGCACCCGGCCCGACTTGGTCAGCGGGGCAGTGATCGTCGTCGCGGTCATGCCGAGCTCACCGCCTTCTCCAGCTCGCTCTCGTCCGGCCCTGCGTCGTCGGCGTCGTCGGGTCGCTCGGGCTCCGCCCGGTGTCCGGTCAGGGCCAGGAACACCTCGTCCAGCGAGGAGCGCCGCAACGTCAGTTCACCCACCGCGATTCCCTCACGGTCGAGCCGCCGGACGACCGCGGGCATCAACTCCGGGTCCTTCACCGGAGCGGTGATCAGTTCGCCCTCGATCTGGGTCTGCGGGCCCGCCGCCTCGGCCACCAGCAGATGTGCCCTTGCCAAGTCCACCGCTCGCACCGGCCTTACCTGCAGCACCTGTCCGCCCACCTGGGACTTCAACTGGTCGGGAGTACCTTCGGCGATGACCCTGCCCTTGTCGATCACCACGATGTCGTCGGCGAGCTGGTCCGCCTCGTTCAGATACTGGGTCGTCAGCAGCGCCGTCACCCCGTCGGCGACCAGGCCGCGCAGCATGTCCCACAGCTCGCCTCGGCTGTGCGGATCGAGACCGGTGGTCGGCTCGTCGAGGAAGAGGATCCTGGGCCGACCGACCAGGCTGGCCGCCAGGTCGAGGCGCCGCCGCATCCCGCCCGAGAAAGTCTTCACCGCGCGCCCGGCCGCATCACTCAGCTGAAAGCGGTCCAGCAACTCGGCGGCCCGTGCCCTCGCCTCGTACCTCGGCAGGCCGAGCAGCCGCCCGATGAGCAGCAGATTCTCGGTGCCGGTCAGATTCTCGTCCACCGCGGCGTACTGCCCGGTCAGGCCGACGAGCGAGCGCACCACGCCGGCCTCCTTCACAACGTCATGACCGGCCACGAACGCTCTGCCGCTGTCGGGCCGGAGCAGTGTGGCGAAGATCCGCACCGCCGTCGTCTTCCCCGCCCCGTTGGGCCCGAGCAGCCCGAGCACCGTGCCGGTACGGGCCGCCAGATCCACTCCGGCCAGCGCCCGGGTCTCCTTGAACCGTTTGGCCAGGTCCTCCGCCTGGATCGCGTACGTCATGGGATTCCCCTCGGGGTCGGCGGGGGCCGGGGTCGGCGCCCACTCCTTCCACAACTGTGACGTACGCCACTGACATTCCACCCTCGTCGTCTGCGCCCCGCGCCCCGCGCCCCGCGCGTGACCGATCCCACCCGCCACGGCGCCCATGAAACCGCGACAATGACCGTGTGATCTCTTCGCCGCCACGAAGCGCCCACCGCCGGGCCGAGCACGCGTCGACGCCGTACGTCGACCTGACCCGTGCGGAGTGGAGCGCCCTGCGCGAGAAAACTCCGCTCCCCCTCACCGCCGAGGAGGTCGAGCGGCTGCGCGGTCTCGGCGATGTCATCGACCTGGACGAGGTGCGGGACGTCTACCTCCCGCTGTCCCGCCTGCTCAATCTGTACGTACAGGCCACCGCTGGTCTGCGCGGCGCGCTCAACACCTTCCTGGGTGAAGCCGGCAATGGCCACGGCGAGCAGCGCGGCACCCCCTTCGTCATAGGAGTCGCCGGCTCGGTCGCGGTCGGCAAGTCCACCGTCGCCCGTCTGCTCCAGGCTCTGCTTGCCCGCTGGCCCGAGCACCCGCGCGTCGAGCTGGTCACCACCGACGGCTTCCTGCTGCCCATGAAGGAGCTCCAGGACCGCGGCCTGACGTCGCGCAAGGGGTTCCCCGAGTCGTACGACCGGCGCGCCCTGACCCGTTTCGTCGCCGACATCAAGGCGGGCAAGGACGAGGTCACCGCCCCGGTCTACTCCCACCTGATCTACGACATCGTGCCGGGCGAGCGCCTCACCGTCCGCCGCCCCGACATCCTGATCGTCGAGGGCCTCAACGTCCTCCAGCCGGCCCTGCCCGGCAAGGACGGCCGCACGCGAGTCGGCCTCGCCGACTACTTCGACTTCAGTGTGTACGTCGACGCCCGCCCCGAGGACATCGAGACCTGGTACCTCAACCGCTTCCGCAAGCTGCGCGAGACGGCGTTCCAGAACCCGTTCTCGTACTTCCGGAAGTACACCCAGGTCTCCGAGGAGGAGGCGCTGGACTACGCCCGTACGATGTGGCGCACCATCAACAAACCCAATCTGCTGGAGAACGTGGCTCCGACGCGCGGCCGTGCCACGCTGGTGCTGCGCAAGGGCCCGGACCACAAGGTCCAGCGCCTGTCCCTGCGCAAGCTCTGACGCGTGCTCCGACGCAACTCCGGCGCCAACTCCGAGGAGCCGCCTGCGTGCTGCACCTTCGCCTGATCACCCCGGCCGACCGCACCGCGGAAGTGGTCCGGCTGATCGAGAGGACCGTCGGCACGACGCACCTCGCCGTCGTGCCCGGCGCCGCCCGCAATCCCCCGGGCGACCTGGTGATGTGCGATGTCGCGCGCGAAGCGGGCGACGAACTGATCGGCGGCCTGCGCGCGCTCGGCATCGACGAGTCCGGCTCGATCGCCGTCGAGAACATCGATCTGTCGCTGTCCGGGCGTGCCGACAAGGCGGAGGAAGAGGCTCCGGGCGAGGGCGTTGACGCGGTCCTGTGGGAGCACCTGACGGACGCGACGCACGAGGAGTCGACGCTCTCGGTCACCTACATCGCGTTCCTGGCGCTGGCGACGATGATCGCGGCGTGCGGCGTGGTGCTCGACAACGCGATCCTGATCGTGGGCGCGATGGCGGTGGGCCCGGAGTTCGGCCCGCTGGCGGGCTTCTGCACGGCGCTGGTGCAGCGCGCCCCGCGGCTGGCGTGGCGCTCGTTCCTGGCGCTGATCGTGGGCTTCGCAGCGGCGATGCTCGTGACGGTGGTCTTCAGCTACTTCATGGACTGGGTGGACCTCTTCGAGCAGGAGATGCTGGCGGCGGAACGTCCCAACACCAACTTCATCTACCGCCCTGACTGGTTCTCGTTCGTGGTCGCGGTCCTGGCGGGCGCGGCCGGCATGCTCTCGCTGACCTCGGCGAAGTCGGGTGCGCTGGTGGGCGTGGCGATCTCGGTCACCACCGTCCCGGCGGCGGCGAACGCGGCGGTGGCTTTCAGCTTCCAGGAGTACAAGCAGGCGTGGGGCTCGACGGGGCAACTGCTGCTCAATCTGCTGGGCATCGTGCTGGCGGGCACGCTGACGCTGCTCGCCCAGAAGTTCTTCTGGGCGAAGCAGCGCGAGCGTACGGCGGCCAAGTCGCTGCTCTGATACGCGGTCTACGCGATACGCCGCCGGGCCCCGTGGAGGGGGCGGGCGGCGTATCGCTTTGCGTGATCAGGTCAGCCGAGCGCGGACTTCACCGCATCAGCCAGTCGTCCGGCCACCGAGCGGGCCTGCTCGATGTCGGCGGCCTCCACCATTACCCGTACGAGCGGCTCCGTACCCGACGGGCGCAGCAGTACGCGACCGGTGGCGCCCAGTTCGCGCTCCGCCTCTGAGACGGCGCCCGCCAGCTCCGCGGAGGTGTTGACCCGCGACTTGTCCACGTCCGGCACATTGATGAGCACCTGCGGCAGCCGGTCCATGACCCCCGCCAGGTCGGCCAGCGAGCGGCCCGTAGCGGCGACACGTGCCGCCAGCATCAGGCCGGTGAGCGTGCCGTCGCCGGTCGTCGCGTGGTCGAGCACGATGACATGCCCGGACTGCTCGCCGCCCAGCGCGTACCCCTCGGCCTTCATCGACTCAAGCACATACCGGTCGCCGACCGCGGTCTGCACCAGCTGTACGCCCTCGCGCTCCATCGCCAGTTTGAAGCCGAGGTTGGACATGACGGTGGCGACGACGGTGTCCTTGCGCAGTGCCCCGGCCTCGCGCATCGCGAGGGCGAGCACAGCCAGGATCTGGTCCCCGTCGACTTCCTCGCCCGCACCGTCGACGGCCAGGCAGCGGTCGGCGTCGCCGTCGTGCGCGATACCCAAGTCCGCGCCGTGCTCGACGACTGCGGCCTTCAGCAGACCCAAGTGGGTGGACCCGCAGCCGTCGTTGATGTTGAGCCCGTCCGGGTCGGCTCCGATGGTGACGACCTCGGCCCCGGCCCGCGCGAAGGCCTCGGGCGAGACTCGGGAGGCCGCGCCGTGCGCCTCGTCGAGGACGACCTTCAGCCCGTCAAGCCGGTTCGGCAGTACGGAGATGAGATGGGCGACGTACTTCTCGAGGCCCTCGTCGTAGTCCGTCACGCGTCCGACGCCGGCGCCGGTCGGCCGCTCCCACGGCGCACCGGTCCGGTGCTGCTCGTACACCGTCTCGATACGGTCCTCGAGCTCGTCGGCGAGCTTGTGCCCGCCGCGCGCGAAGAACTTGATGCCGTTGTCCGGCATGGCGTTGTGGCTCGCGGAGAGCATCACGCCGAGGTCGGCGCCCAGCGCACCGGTGAGGTACGCCACCGCGGGGGTGGGCAGCACACCGACGCGCAGGACGTCCACGCCCGCGCTTGCGAGACCCGCCACGACGGCGGCCTCCAGAAACTCTCCCGACGCACGCGGATCACGTCCGACCACGGCGGTCGGCCGATGTCCCTCAAAGGTCCCCGCCTCGGCGAGCACATGCGCCGCAGCGACTGACAGGCCGAGCGCGAGCTCCGCCGTCAGATCCGCATTGGCGACACCGCGCACGCCGTCCGTGCCGAAGAGTCGTCCCACAGCTGTCCTCCGAAAATGCTCCGAAAATGCAAGCCTCTGGGCGCCATAGCCCGTTATACGCCCGAGGTTGTCGATAAACGAACGCCCCGGCAGCACGGAGTGCCGCCGGGGCGAACGAAAGCCGTACAGGCCAGCGTGCGATTTAGCGCTTGCTGTACTGCGGGGCCTTGCGGGCCTTCTTGAGACCGGCCTTCTTGCGCTCGACCGCACGGTCGTCGCGGGAGAGGAAGCCGGCCTTCTTCAGCGGGGCGCGGTTGTTGTCCACGTCCGCCTCGTTCAGGGCGCGGGCCACGCCGAGGCGCAGGGCGCCGGCCTGGCCGGAGACGCCGCCACCCGAGATACGGGCGATGACGTCGTAGCGGTTGTCGAGCTCGAGCACCTTGAAGGGCTCGTTGACTTCCTGCTGGTGCACCTTGTTGGGGAAGTAGTCCTCAAGGGTGCGACCGTTGATCTTCCACTTGCCGGTGCCCGGAACGATCCGGACGCGGGCGATGGCGTTCTTGCGACGGCCCAGGCCGGCAGCCGGCTGGGGGTCGCCGAAGCGGGACGCCAGCGACTCGCTGGTGTACTCGCCCTCGACGGGAACCTCCGACTCGAAGGTGGTCACCTCGGCGAAGGTCTCTTCAGCCTCGGTGCCCTCGACGGGGGTCTCTGCAGTGGTCTCGGCCACGATTCTCCTCAGATCTTTCTGTACGTCTTAGGGGGTGGCCGGAACTACTGCGCGACCTGGGTGATCTCGAACGGGACCGGCTGCTGAGCAGCGTGCGGGTGCTCGGCGCCCGCGTAGATCTTCAGCTTCGAGAGCATCTGACGACCCAGGGTGTTCTTGGGGATCATGCCCTTGATGGCCTTCTCCACAGCCTTCTCCGGGCTCTTGGCAAGCAGCTCGTCGTAGCGGACGGAGCGCAGACCACCCGGGTACCCGGAGTGGCGGTACGCCATCTTCTGGGTCTTCTTGTTGCCGGAGAGGTGAACCTTCTCGGCGTTGATGATGATGACGAAGTCGCCCATGTCCATGTGGGGGGCGTAAATCGGCTTGTGCTTGCCCCGGAGGAGGTTCGCTGCCGTAGTCGCCAGACGGCCCAGGACAATGTCCTGCGCGTCGATGATGTGCCACTGGCGCGTGACATCGCCGGGCTTGGGGCTGTACGTACGCACGGTCGTAGCCTTCGCTTCTTCAGTGATGGGGCCTCCCCAAGCCCCAGGGCTTAGGGGAAGGGTCCTGACTGGGCCACCCGGACGATCACGACAGCCTTGGCGGCGCTACGGGGACGCAACCCGAGTGCCTGCCGCTGGTCATCGGCCCGGTGGACCGGCGTAAGGGCCCCTCACGTGAGATAGAGCAAGCCAATACGCATAACGAACCAGAAGAATACCCGCGCTCCCCCGGGCGGGTCAAAACCGGTGACGGGTACCGGTCAGGGCGCGCCCAGCGCCTTGGCCAGAAACTCGGCCTCGTTGGCCCCGAGCCGCACGGCGATGATCGCGTTCCCGCCGGGCAGCCGCTCAATGATCGCCGGGCTTGCCAGCAGCCGATTGTCGCCCTGGACGAACGCAAGCTGGTCCTCCGGCCCGGGCCGGCCCGCGACCTGCCCGGTCAGCTCGGCGAACTTCCCCTTGTCGGCATCCTCGAAGGTCACCTTGACGGCCCAGCCGCTCATCCCCGGCTCCTTGTGCTCGAAGGCGGAAACCTCCTTGAATCTGTTGACGGTCATCCCGGGCGCCGTCGACACGACGACGCAGGTCTGGCGGTCGTCCGAAGTGAAGGACCGGCCGTCCGGCGAACCGGTCGGGCACGTCCCGGCGGACTCGCTCTCCACCTCCAGGATGCGCACGGGTTTGTCCGGGGCATTCGTAGCTGCGGTCCCGCCGCCCTCCCACGGGCGCACCACCAGGACCACGGCGAGCCCTACGGCGAGCACCGCCGCGCCGGCAGCCCACCAGAGCCGGCCGCCCCGGGCCGGACCCGGCGCCGGCGGCCCCGCCGTGGCCATCCGCGAGGTCGGCCGAGGCGCCGGCACCGCGTCCGTCACCGCGTCCGGCTGCACCCGCCGCCGGGCGTCCTCCACCGCGCGGGTCCGCCGCTCCCGGTGCCGCTCGATGGCCTCGGTCCACGCCGGATTCAGCCAGTCCTCGCCACTGCGGGCGTCCGGCCGCTCACGGAGCCGGGACCCGCAGTACGCCAGGATCTCGGCAGGGGCGGGGCGGTCGGCCGGGTCCACGGACAGGCACGGCAGGATCAGCGCGTCCAGCTCGGGGGGCAGCCCGGAGACGTCGAGATCGCCAGTCGCCGCCCGCACCAGCTGCTCCATCGCGGAGCCCGCGCCGCCGTTGCGGTACGGCGCCCGGCCCGTCGCCAGACAGAAGAGGGTCGCCCCCAGCGAGAACACGTCCGAGGCTGCGGTGGTCGGCTCACCCCGCGCCTGCTCGGGCGCGGCGTAGGCGACCGTTCCCAGTGCCACCTGCGTACGGGTCACGTCACCGGCCTGTGAGATGCCGAAGTCGATCACCCGCGGGCCTTCGACCGGGAGCAGTACGTTCGACGGCTTCACATCCCGGTGCACCAGGCCGGCCGCGTGGATGGAGACCAGGGCCTCGGCCATTCCGGCCGCCACCCAGTGGAGCGCACTCGCGCCGAGAGTCCCGCAGCCCTCGACGAGGTCCCGCAGCGAGGGCGCGGGGATGTACTCGGTGGCCATCCACGGCACCGCCGCGCCCGCGTCGGCCTCGACGACGCTCGCGGTGTACACGCCCCGGACCCGCTGCGCCAGCACCACCTCACGGGCGAACCGCCGGCGGTCGTCCTCGCTGTCGGTGAGGAGCGTCTTCACGGCGACCGTACGGCCGCCGGGCGATCGGGCGAGATAGATCCGCCCCATGCCACCGCTGGCCAGCTCGGCCAGCACCGTGAACGGCCCGAATCTGCCGCGCCCCACTTCGACCGCATCCGCGACCCCGTCACCCTGCATGCCCGCCCCCCGGGTCCTGCCCCACCCGTCAACGGCCGCCACTGTAACGGCCGTTGACCGACGCGCTCCAGATACGGCCGAGCCCCGTCCCGGGAACGGACGGGCCCGAGGTCACCGCACCCGATCCACCCTCCGTTCGTCCCACACCGGCTCCCCCGTCTCCCGCACCACCCCGTCCGACCCGAACACCAGATACCGGTCAAACGCCCGCGCGAACCACCGGTCGTGCGTCACCGCCAGCACCGTCCCGTCGTACGCCTCGAGCCCCTCCTGCAGCGCCTGAGCCGACTCCAGGTCCAGGTTGTCCGTCGGCTCGTCCAGCAGCAGCGCCGTCGTCCCCTCCAGCTCCAGCAACAGGATCTGGAACCGCGCCTGCTGTCCGCCCGACAGCTTCTCGAAGGGCTGGTCGCCCTGGCGCTCCAGCTCGTACCGGCGCAGCACGCTCATCGCGCCGCCCCGGTCCTTCGCATGCTCCGTCCACAGGATGTCGACCAGCGTCCGCCCCAGCAGCTCCGGATGGGCATGCGTCTGCGCGAAGTGCCCGGGCACCACCCGCGCCCCCAGCTTCCACTCTCCCGTGTGGGAGACCGCATCCCCCGCCAGCAGCCGCAGGAAGTGCGACTTCCCGGACCCGTTCGAGCCGAGCACGGCGACCCGCTCCCCGTAGAAGACCTCCAGGTCGAACGGTTTCATCAGGCCGGTCAGCTCAAGACCGGCACACGTCAGCGCCCGCACCCCGGTCCGGCCGCCCCGCAGCCGCATCCGGATCTCCTGCTCACGCGGCGGCTCCGGCGGCGGCCCCGCCTCCTCGAACTTCTTGAAGCGCGTCTGCATCGCCCGGTACCGCGACGCCATGTCCGGGCTGATCGCCGCCTGCTGCCGCAGCCGCAGCACCAGCGCCTTCAGCCGCGCATGCTCCTCGTCCCAGCGCCGCTTCAGCTCCTCGAAACGCGCGAAGCGCTCCTTGCGCGCCTCGTGGTAGGTACCGAAGCCACCGCCGTGCACCCACACGTCCGACCCCGCGGGACTCGGCTCCACGCTCACGATCCGCTCCGCCGCCCGCGACAGCAGCTCCCGGTCGTGGGAGACGAAGAGGACCGTCTTACGGGTCTCCCTCAGCCGCTCCTCCAGCCACCGCTTGCCCGGCACGTCCAGATAGTTGTCCGGCTCGTCCAGCAACAGCACTTCGTCCGGTCCCCGCAGCAGCGCCTCGAGCACCAGTCGCTTCTGCTCACCGCCACTCAGAGTCCGTACGAGCCGCCACTGCGCCTTCTCGTACGAGACGCCCAGCGCGGCCATCGTGCACATGTCCCAGACGGTCTCGGCCTCGTACCCCCGAACCTCCGCCCAGTCGCTCAGCGCCTGCGCGTACTTCATCTGCGCGGCCTCGTCGTCCACCGTCATGATCAGGTGCTCCGCGGCGTCCACCGCCCGCGCGGCCTCGCGGATCCTCGGCTGCGCCACCGACACCAGCAGATCCCGTACGGTCCGCTCGTCCCGTACCGACCCGACGAACTGCCGCATCACGCCGAGCCCGCCGCTGACCGACACCGTGCCGCCGTGCGGCTGCAGCTCCCCCGCCATCAGCCGCAGCAGCGTCGTCTTGCCCGCACCGTTCGCGCCGACCAGAGCGACCACCGCGCCCTCACCCACCCGGAACGAGGCGTCGCCGAGCAGCACCCGTCCGTCCGGTAGGTAGTACTCCAGATGCGCCGCCTCGAGATGTCCCATGCGCCGATTCTCGCCGCCGCCGTCCCCCTCGCCCAACAGGTTTAGGATGCGCGGCATGAGCTTTGGGCAAGGGGGACCTCAGTGGGGCCCCGGTGGACAGAATCAGAACCCGTACGGGGGGCAAGACCCTTACACCTCCGGGCCGGGCTCACCCGACCCCTTCGGCCTGCGCTCGAGCGCGCAGAGGGACACCCCGGACTGGGCCGCGCTGGCGGACGCGTCCGCCGCCCGCGCCCGCCGCAAGCGGTGGCTGCTGGTCGGCGGCGGCGCACTCGCGACCGCCCTGATAGCCGGCGTCGTGGCGACCGGGATCGTCTCCTCGAACAGCGACGGGGGCAACCGGGCCGGGGACGAGAACGCGAGCGAGCTGCCCGCAGCCCCCGACCTGCCCAGCGACACCACGCAGCCCGAACCGTCCTTCTCCTCGGTCGCGCCGCTGCCGCCACCGAACCCGAAGGACTTCATCTCCGACGAGAAGAAGGACACCGCGCCGCTGAGCGCGGAGATCCTCTTCCCGGGCAAGAAGCTGACGATGGGCGACCGGGTCTACGCCAAGGGCGCCACCGCCCGCACCGGCACCTGCCCCTCCGCGACCCAGGGCGCGCTCGGCTCGGTCCTCGAGAAGAACGGCTGCGACCAGGTCTTCCGCGCCACGTACAGCAAGGACGGCATCGCCGTCACCGTCGGCGTCGCGGTCTTCGGCACCGAGGCCGAGGCCAAGAAGGCCGCTCAGCAGGCGCAGGGCAATGTCGCCCCGCTCCCCGGCGCCGGCGTCGGGGCCTTCTGCAAGGGCGGCCCGGTCTGCCGGTTCACCGCCAACTCCTACGGCCGCTACGCCTACTTCACCGCCACCGGCTACACCAAGGCCAAGTCCGTCACCAAGGGCGACACCAAGGCCTTCCAGACGGGCGACGACCTCGCGGAGTTCACGTTCCGTCAGATCGTGCGCCGCGGCGAGGCCCAGGCCTCAGCAGCAGCCACCGCTCCCGCCGGACAGTGACCCCGGCAGCGACCGCTTGTTGCGGGCCTCCCGGTTCCGGGCGGCCAGCAACTCGTCGGCGGGGTAACCGACTTCCTCCAGCGTGAGGCCGTGCGGCCGCACCACATGGACGGCCGAGTCCCGCACCCCCGCGGCCATCACCTTGGCCGGCCACTCCACCGGCCGGTGCCCGTCTCCCACGAACAGCAGCGCGCCGACCAGCGAGCGCACCATGTTGTGGCAGAAGGCATCGGCCTTCACGGTCGCGGTGATGATCCCCGCCTCGTCCCGCTCCCACGCGAGCTGCTGGAGCGTACGAATGGTGGTGGCGCCCTCGCGCTTCTTGCAGTACGCCGCGAAGTCGTGCTCCCCGACCAGCCCGGCCGCGGCCGCGCTCATGGCCTCGACGTCCAACGGCCAGTCGTGCCACAGCACATGACCGCGCAGCAGCGGGTCGACGCCACCGGGGTTGTCGGTCACCCGGTACGCGTACCGCCGCCAGATCGCCGAGAAGCGCGCGTTGAAGCCGGCGGGCGCCTGCTCGACCTTCCAGACGCGCACATCGTGCGAGAGCCGCCCGGCCAGCCGCCGCAGCAGCTTGTCCTGGTGCTCGGCCCAGACACTCTCCGGCAGATCGACGTGCGCGACCTGCCCGCGCGCGTGCACCCCGGCATCGGTGCGCCCGGCGACGGTCAGTTCGTACGTCTGCGAGGACCGCGTCACAGTACGCAGCGCGTCCTCGATCTCCCCCTGGACGGTCCGCCGCCCAGCGGCCTGCTTGGCCCACCCGGAGAAGTCCTTGCCGTCGTACGACAGATCCAGCCGCACCCGGACGTACCCCGGCTCCACCTCATCGCTCACGGAAAAGATCCTCTCAAAGCGGAACGGGCCCGCACCCCCGAAGGGATACGGGCCCGTCCGTCAGCCTTCAGAACGCTCAGGCGTCCTTGGACTCGTCCGCCGCAGCGGCGTCGCCCTCGGGCTTGGCGTCCTCGACGACCTCGTCCTTCTTGAGGGCGTCTTCCTTGACCGCGCGCTTGGCAGCTGCCTCGGCCTCGGCAACGGTCGCCTTCTTCGCGATCTCACCCTCGACCAGCTCGATCACAGCCATCGGGGCGTTGTCGCCACGACGGTTGCCGATCTTGGTGATACGGGTGTAGCCGCCCGGGCGCTCGGCGTAACGCGGAGCGATCTCGGTGAAGAGCGTGTGGACGACGCCCTTGTCCGTGATCGACTGCAGCACCAGGCGACGGTTGTGGATGTCGCCCTTCTTCGCCTTGGTGATCAGGCGCTCGGCGACCGGACGCAGGCGGCGGGCCTTGGCCTCGGTCGTGGTGATGCGGCCGTGCTCGAACAGCGACTTCGCGAGGTTCGCGAGAAGCAGACGCTCGTGCGCGGCGCTGCCGCCGAAACGGGCTCCCTTGGTGGGACGCGGCATGGTGTTTCTCCTTGTGATCTGCACCGGCCGTACCAGGTACCGGTGTCAGTTACCGGCAGGCGGCCGCCCACCGGAAGTGTGTGGATCAAACCCGTCCGGCGATTGAGGACTCAACCGCCGGACGGGTCCCGATCAGTACTGCTCGGTCTCGACGAAACCGGCGTCCGCGTCGTCGTCGGCGCCAAAGGCGTCGGCGGCGGCGGTCGGGTCGAATCCGGGCGGGCTGTCCTTCAGGGCCAGGCCCATGCCGGCCAGCTTCGCCTTGACCTCGTCGATCGACTTCGCACCGAAGTTGCGGATGTCGAGCAGGTCGGCCTCGGAACGCGCCACGAGCTCACCCACGGAGTGGATGCCCTCGCGCTTGAGGCAGTTGTACGAACGAACGGTGAGCTCGAGCTCCTCGATCGGCAGCGCCAGGTCGGCAGCGAGCGCGGCGTCCGTCGGGGACGGACCCATGTCGATGCCCTCGGCGTCGATGTTGAGCTCGCGCGCCAGACCGAACAGCTCGACCAGGGTCTTACCGGCCGAAGCCATGGCGTCGCGCGGACGCATGGCCTGCTTGGTCTCGACATCGACGATCAGCTTGTCGAAGTCGGTGCGCTGCTCGACACGGGTCGCCTCGACCTTGTACGTGACCTTGAGCACCGGCGAGTAGATGGAGTCGACCGGGATACGGCCGATCTCCTGGCCCACCTGCTTGTTCTGCACGGCGGAGACGTAGCCGCGACCGCGCTCGACGGTCAGCTCCATCTCCAGCTTGCCCTTGCCGTTCAGCGTCGCGAGAACGAGGTCCGGGTTGTGGACCTCGACGCCGGCCGGCGGGGCGATGTCAGCAGCGGTGACCAGGCCGGGACCCTGCTTGCGCAGGTACATCACGACCGGCTCGTCGTGCTCCGAGGAGACGACCAGCTGCTTGATGTTCAGGATGAGGTCGGTGACGTCCTCCTTGACGCCCGGCACGGTGGTGAACTCGTGCAGGACACCGTCGATCCGGATGCTGGTGACAGCAGCGCCGGGGATCGAGGAGAGGAGCGTACGGCGAAGGGAGTTTCCGAGGGTGTAGCCGAAGCCCGGCTCCAGCGGCTCGATCACGAACCGGGAGCGGTACTCGTCGACGACCTCTTCGGTCAGCGACGGACGCTGAGCGATAAGCATGAGAAATGCCTCCAGTCTTGGCACCCACTATTTGATGCCAACGGAACAAGGGTACGGGCGGCACGCCCCGGAAGGAACGTACCGCCCGAAACCACAGATGCGTCACGCACCTGAGGTCAGACGCGCCTGCGCTTCGGGGGGCGGCAGCCGTTGTGCGGGGTGGGGGTGACGTCCTGGATCGAACCGACCTCGAGGCCCGTGGCCTGGAGGGAGCGGATCGCGGTCTCACGGCCGGAGCCGGGACCCTTGACGAAGACGTCGACCTTGCGCATGCCGTGCTCCTGCGCGCGGCGGGCGGCCGACTCGGCGGCCATCTGCGCGGCGAAGGGGGTGGACTTGCGCGAGCCCTTGAAGCCGACGTGGCCGGCGGAGGCCCAGGAGATCACGTTGCCCGAGGGGTCCGTGATCGAGACGATCGTGTTGTTGAACGTGCTCTTGATGTGGGCGTGCCCGTGAGCGACGTTCTTCTTTTCCTTGCGGCGCACCTTCTTGGCAGCGCCCTGACGACCCTTGGGGGGCATCTATTACTCCTACGGGAGGTGGTCGGTCCTACAGCGAAGACCGCTGATGAGCGTCCGGCTGAGGACTACTTCTTGCCCGGCTTCTTCTTACCGGCGATGGCGCGACGCGGGCCCTTGCGGGTACGAGCGTTCGTGCTGGTGCGCTGACCGTGGACCGGCAGGCCACGGCGGTGCCGCAGACCCTGGTAGCAGCCGATCTCGATCTTGCGGCGAATGTCGGCCTGGACCTCGCGACGGAGGTCACCCTCGGTCTTGAGGTTGGCGTCCACGTACTCGCGGAGCTTGACCAGGTCCTCTTCGGGCAGATCACGAACGCGGGTGTTGGGGTCGACACCGGTGGCCGCAAGGGCTTCCTTGGACCGGGTACGCCCGATGCCGAAGACGTAGGTGAGGGCGATCTCGACGCGCTTTTCGCGCGGGAGGTCAACGCCGGAAAGGCGTGCCATTCATGGCTCCTGTTTAATTTCGGAGGTCTTCCGCAGAGCCATTCCGTGGCCGCCGACCCTTAGTGAAAAAGGAGGGTGGTACGGACCAGGTCCCCGGCCTCCACCGGGGGTATCGCCAGCCGAAGCCAGGCGGGATCTGCGTATGTACTTACTTACGTGCGTCGCCCGAAGAACTGCGAGTGCAAAAGGTCGTGCGTCAGCCCTGGCGCTGCTTGTGGCGCAGGTTGTCGCAGATGACCATGACCCGGCCGTGACGGCGGATCACCTTGCACTTGTCGCAGATCTTCTTGACGCTCGGCTTGACCTTCATGGGATGTGAGGTTCTCCGGGTCAGTGCCGGCACCCCACGGAATGGGGTGACGACAAGATCTACTTGTACCGGTAGACGATCCGGCCACGCGTCAGGTCGTACGGAGAGAGCTCCACGACGACCCGGTCGTCCGGGAGGATACGGATGTAGTGCATCCGCATCTTGCCGGAGATGTGCGCGAGGACTTTGTGACCGTTCTGGAGTTCCACCTTGAACATCGCGTTCGGGAGGGACTCGATCACGGTGCCCTCAATTTCGATGGCACCTTGCTTCTTGGCCACGCTTCGCCCTTCGAATCGGCTACCTTGATCGACTCGCGCGGCCGCATGGAGACACACGGGTACACAAGAGCCGACGCATCAGTCTACGACAGGCCACTCGAAAAGACGAATCCGGCAAGTCTGCCCACCGACGGAGATCCTTAAGCGGCGGCGAGGGGGTCAGGCCAGCGGGTCCGGGGCCGCGGTGATGCCCAGTTCCGCCAGCTTCGCCCTGCCGCCATCAGGAGACGTGAGGACCAGCGGGCCCTCCTCCGTCAGCGCCACCGAGTGCTCCCAGTGCGAGGACCAGGTCCCATCCGTCGTGATGACCGTCCAGTCGTCCTGGAGGACCTCGGTGTGCGGGGTGCCGAGCGAGACCATCGGCTCGATCGCCAGGCAGAAGCCCGGGACCAGCTTCGGGCCCTTGCCGCGCTTGCGCGTGACGTAGTTCAGCAGGTGCGGGTCCATGTGCATCTCGGTGCCGATGCCGTGGCCGCCGTACTCCTCGATGATCCCGTACCGGCCACCACCCGGCTTCGGCTGGCGGCGGATGTACGTCTCGATCGCACGCGAGACGTCCACCAGCCGGTTGCCGTTCTTCATCGCGGCGATGCCGGCCCACATCGACTCCTCGGTGACCCGGGAGAGCTCGATCAGCTCCGGAGGGTGCCCCGTGCCCACGAACGCGGTGAAGGCCGCGTCCCCGTGCCAGCCGTCGATGATCGCGCCGGCGTCGACCGAGATGATGTCGCCGTCCTTGAGGACGGTCTTCTCGTCCGGGATGCCGTGCACGACAACCTCGTTCACCGACGTGCAGATGGTCGCGGGGAACCCGCCGTACCCCAGGAAGTTCGACTTCGCACCGTGGTCGTCGATCACCTTGCGGGCGACCTCGTCCAGATCCTTGGTGGTGGCGCCGGGCACCGCCGCCTCGCGGGTCGCCGCGTGGATCGCGGCGACGACCAGCCCCGCCTCTCGCATCTTCGCGATCTGCTCCGGGGTCTTGATCTGCACCATTGCCTTGCCTTCCACCTCTGACGTGTCTCTGCTCAACAGTACGGCCGCGGCGCCCATCGGACACCGCGGCCGTACTGAAGGTACTGCTGGGGTACTACGGAGTACTGCTCAGTCCTCGCGGGACTTCTTGAGCGCGTCCATCGCCCGCTGGGTCACCTCATTGACCTTGCCCAGCGCGGAGATCGTGACCACCAGGCCCTGGGCCTTGTAGTAGTCGATGATCGGCTCGGTCTGCGTGTGGTAGACCTCGAGCCGCCTGCGCACCGTCTCCTCGGAGTCGTCGTCACGCTGGTACAGCTCGCCGCCGCAGATGTCACAGACACCCTCGGTCTTCGGCGGGGAGTACGTCACATGGAAGACGTGGCTCGAGTCGTTGCGGCAGATGCGGCGGCCCGCGATCCGCTTCACGACCTCGTCCTCGGGGACCTCCAGGTCGAGCACCGCGTCCAGCGTCATGTCTTCGGCCTTCAGCATCGCGTCGAGCGCTTCGGCCTGCGAGACATTGCGCGGGAAGCCGTCGAGCAGGAAGCCGTTCGCGGCGTCCGGCTGTTCCATCCGGTCCTTGGCCATCGCGATGGTGACCTCGTCGGGCACCAGCTCTCCAGCGTCCATGTAGGCCTTGGCCTGTACGCCGAGCTCCGTGCCCTGGCTGATGTTGGCGCGGAAGAGGTCGCCCGTGGAGATGTGCGGGATCGACAGGTTCTTGGCAAGGTACGCAGCCTGCGTTCCCTTGCCGGCACCGGGCGGTCCGACGAGGACGATTCGCATCAGCGGAGGAACCCTTCGTAATTGCGCTGCTGGAGCTGGCTCTCGATCTGCTTCACGGTCTCCAGACCCACACCCACGATGATGAGGATGCTCGTCCCGCCGAACGGGAAGTTCTGGTTCGCGCCGCCGAAGCCTGCCAACGCCATCGTCGGGACAAGAGCAATCAGACCCAGGTACAGCGAGCCCGGCCAAGTGATCCTGTTGAGCACGTAGCTCAGATACTCGGCAGTAGGTCGACCTGCCCGGATACCCGGGATGAAGCCACCATACTTCTTCATGTTGTCCGCGACTTCCTCGGGGTTGAACGAGATCGCCACATAGAAGAAGGCGAAGAACACGATCAACAGGAAGTACGTGGCGATGTAGTACGGGTGGTCACCCTTGACGAAGTGCTGCTCAATCCATGTCTTCCAGCCCGAAGTGCCACTGCTGAACTGCGCGACCAGCGCCGGGATGTAGAGCAGCGACGAGGCGAAGATGACGGGAATCACACCCGCCTGGTTCACCTTGAGCGGGATGTATGTGGACGTACCGCCGTACGACCGCCGCCCGATCATGCGCTTCGCGTACTGCACCGGGATACGGCGCTGAGCCTGCTCGACGAAGACGACCAGGGCGACCATTACAAAGCCGATCAGGATGACCGTGCTGAACTCGATCCAGCCCTTGGCGAGCTTGCCGCTCTCCTTGATGGCCCACAGGGCGCCCGGGAAGCCGGCGGCGATCGAGATGAACATCAGGATCGACATGCCGTTGCCGATACCGCGGTCGGTGATGAGCTCACCGAGCCACATGACGGCCGCGGTGCCCGCGGTCATGGTGACGACCATGACAATGGTCGTGTAGATCGACCGGTCCGGAACGATCTGGTCGGCGACTGTGCAGCCGCTGAAGAGCGCACCACTGCGGGCCGTTGCCACCAGGCCGGTGCCCTGCAGCACGGCGAGGGCGACAGTCAGGTATCGCGTGTACTGCGTGATCTTCGCGGTGCCGGCCGAACCCTCCTTCTTGAGGGCCTCCAGCCGCGGAATGACCACGGTCAGCAGCTGCAGGATGATGCTCGCCGTGATGTACGGCATGATGCCCAGCGCAAAGATGGTGATCTGCAGCAGCGCCCCGCCACTGAACATGTTCACCAGGCCGAACAGGCTGTTGTTGCCCTTCTGGGCCGCGTCCACACAGATCTGTACGTTCTGGTAGCTGACGCCTGGGACCGGAATATGGGACCCCAGCCGGTACAGCACGATGATGGCGAGTGTGAAGAGCAGCTTCTTGCGCAGGTCGGGCGTCTTGAACGCCCGGGCGAACGCGGTGAGCACGGTGCCTCCTGCGACCCCCGCGCTACTGCGTCAGAGGTGACGGTATTGAGGATCGACGAATACGTAACAGGCAATCCGCACGATCTTAGTCGGACAGACCGCGCGGCCGGGGGCAGAACCCCCTTTGTTTACAGCAACAGTGCACGCCACCTTACCGGCGGAAGTGCCCCCCTAGGAACGACCAACCGGGGATGCCCCATTTGAGAGGCATCCCCGGTCGGTTTTCAGCTTTCAGCCATCGAACTCGTCTCAGACGAGCTCGGTGACGGTGCCGCCGGCAGCGGCAATCTTCTCCTTGGCGGAACCGGAGACGGCGTCAACCGTCACCTGCAGCGCCACGGAGATCTCGCCCTGGCCAAGGACCTTGACGAGGCTGTTCTTACGAACCGCACCCTTGTCGACCAGATCGGCCACAGTGACCTCGCCACCCTGCGGGTAGAGCGTGGCCAGCTTGTCCAGGTTCACGACCTGGTACTCGGTACGGAACGGGTTCTTGAAGCCCTTGAGCTTCGGGAGCCGCATGTGGAGGGGCATCTGCCCACCCTCGAAGCGCTCCGGAACCTGGTAGCGGGCCTTGGTGCCCTTGGTGCCACGACCGGCGGTCTTACCCTTGGACGCCTCACCACGACCCACACGGGTCTTGGCGGTCTTGGCGCCCGGGGCGGGCCGGAGGTTGTGGACCTTCAGCGGGTTGTTCTCCGCCATGTCAGTCGACCTCCTCAACCGTGACGAGGTGGCGGACGGTGTGCACCATGCCGCGGAACTCGGGACGGTCCTCCTTGACAACCACGTCGTTCAGGCGCTTGAGCCCGAGCGAACGCAGGGTGTCGCGGTGGTTCTGCTTAGTACCGATGTACGACTTCGTCTGCGTGATCTTGAGACGGGCCATTACGCACCCGCTCCCGCACGTGCACGAAGCAGAGCCGCGGGGGCGACGTCCTCGAGGGGCAGACCACGGCGAGCCGCGATCTCCTCGGGACGCTGCAGGCCCTTGAGGGCCGCCACGGTCGCGTGCACGATGTTGATCGCGTTGGACGAGCCGAGCGACTTCGACAGGATGTCGTGAACGCCGGCGCACTCGAGCACCGCACGCACCGGGCCACCGGCGATAACGCCGGTACCGGGGGAAGCAGGCTTGAGCAGGACGACGCCCGCGGCCTTCTCGCCCGTGATCGGGTGCGGGATGGTGCCCTGGATACGCGGAACCTTGAAGAAGTTCTTCTTGGCCTCTTCAACGCCCTTGGCGATGGCCGCGGGAACTTCCTTGGCCTTGCCGTATCCGACACCTACGGTGCCGTCACCGTCGCCCACCACGACCAGCGCGGTGAAGCTGAAGCGGCGACCACCCTTGACAACCTTGGCAACGCGGTTGATCGCGACAACGCGCTCAACATAAGCGGTCTTCTCGGCGGCAGCGCCACCGTCGCGACCCTTCCGGTCCCGCCGCTCGCCGCCACCGGCACCGCTTCCGCGGCGCTGGGGTCCAGCCATTGGATTTACCTCTCTCTGTTACGTCCGTTAGTCCCGGAACCGGGGCTTAGAACTTCAGCCCGGCTTCGCGGGCGGCGTCAGCCAGAGCGGCAATGCGCCCGGCGTACCTGTTGCCACCACGGTCGAACACGACGGTCTCGATGCCGGCAGCCTTCGCACGCTCGGCGACAAGCGCGCCGACCTGCTTGGCCTGGGCGCTCTTGTCGCCCTCGCCACCACGAATCGAGGTGTCCAGGGTCGACGCCGACGCGAGCGTGTGGCCCGCGATGTCGTCGATGACCTGCGCAACGATGTTGCGGTTGGAGCGCGTCACGACCAGGCGCGGACGTACCGGCGTGCCGGAGACGTGCTTGCGGACGCGGATGTGGCGGCGCTTGATGGCAGCGCGCTTGTACGCGTCGCCCTTGGCAATCTTTACACCGTATGCCATGGCTTACTTACCCGCCTTTCCGACCTTGCGGCGGATGACCTCGCCGGCGTACTTGACACCCTTGGCCTTGTACGGGTCGGGCTTCCGCAGCTTGCGGATGTTCGCGGCGACCTCGCCGACCTTCTGCTTGTCGATGCCCTCGACCGAGAACTTGGTCGGCGACTCGACCTTGAAGGAGATGCCCTCGGGCGCCTCCACCAGGATCGAGTGGCTGTAACCGAGCTGGAACTCCAGGTTGGAGCCCTTCGCGGCAACGCGGTAACCGACACCGCTGATCTCGAGCGCCTTGACGTACCCCTGGGTCACGCCGGTGATCATGTTCGCCACCAGCGTGCGGGACAGGCCGTGGAGGGCCTTGTTCTGACGCTCGTCGTTCGGGCGCAGCACCTTCAGGGTGCCGTCCTCGCCCTTGGTGACCTCGATCGGCGCGGCGACGGTGTGCGAGAGGGAACCCTTGGGGCCCTTCACCGCGACCGTGCGGCCATCGATGGTGACGTCCACACCGGCGGGAACCTGGATGGGGAGCTTGCCGATTCGCGACATTAGCTTTTCCTCCGTTCCCGACTACCAGACGTAGGCGAGGACTTCCCCACCCACGCCCTTCTTCTGCGCCTGCTGGCCGGTCAGGAGACCGTGGGACGTGGAGATGATCGCCACGCCCAGGCCGCCGAGAACCTTCGGCAGGCTGGTGGACTTCGCGTACACGCGCAGACCCGGCTTGGAAATGCGCTTGATGCCGGCGATCGAACGCTCGCGGTTCGGGCCGAACTTCAGCTCCAGGACGAGGTTCTTGCCGACTTCGGCGTCCTCGACCTTCCAGCCGGTGATGAAGCCCTCCTGCTGGAGGATCTCCGCGATGTGCGACTTGATCTTGCTGTGCGGCATCACGACGGAGTCGTGGTATGCCGAGTTCGCGTTACGCAGACGCGTGAGCATGTCTGCGATGGGATCAGTCATGGTCATGAATTGGCCTTCGGCCTCTCTCGCCGGGGTTTCCTGTATGCGCCATCCCTCTCCCCACTCAGTGGCGGGACGGGTGCGGTGCGGGGACCTACGGCGTAGTAAGTCGGTCAGGGCGACGGGCGCCCAACCCCACAAGCCTACGGCATGTGAGGGAGGGCTCCCGCCGACCAGATACTTACCGAGAGCCTCCGGTAATTCCCAAGAAGGGAATTACCAGGAGCTCTTGGTCACGCCCGGCAGCTCGCCACGGTGAGCCATCTCACGAAGGCACACGCGGCACAGGCCGAACTTGCGGTAGACGGAGTGCGGACGGCCACAGCGCTGGCAGCGGGTGTAGGCGCGCACACCGAACTTGGGCTTACGAGCAGCTTTGGCAACAAGAGCCTTCTTCGCCATCTCGCTTACGCCTCCTTGAACGGGAAGCCGAGGTGACGAAGGAGCGCGCGGCCCTCAGCGTCGTTGGTCGCCGTGGTGACCACGGTGATGTCCATACCCCGGACGCGGTCGATCTTGTCCTGGTCGATCTCGTGGAACATGACCTGCTCCGTGAGACCGAAGGTGTAGTTGCCACGGCCGTCGAACTGCTTGGGGGACAGACCACGGAAGTCGCGGATGCGCGGAAGCGCGAGCGACAGTGTGCGGTCCAGGAACTCCCACATGCGGTCGCCACGAAGCGTGACGTGGGCACCGATCGGCTGGCCCTCACGCAGCTTGAACTGCGCGATGGACTTACGGGCCTTGGTGACGGCCGGCTTCTGGCCGGTGATCGTGGTGAGGTCGCGAATCGCGCCATCGATCAGCTTGGAGTCGCGGGCGGCGTCGCCCACACCCATGTTGACCACGATCTTGACGAGGCCGGGAATCTGCATGACGTTCTCGTACGAGAACTCCTCACGCAGCTTGCCCGCGATCTCCTCGCGGTACTTCGTCTTCAGACGCGGAGTGGTGGTGGTAGCCATCAGATGTCCTCACCCGTCCGCTTGGCAACGCGGATCTTGTTGCCTTCGTCGTCGAAGCGGTAACCGACGCGCGTGACGACCTTGTTGCCGTCCTTCTCCACGACGAGCTGAACGTTGCTCACGTGAACAGGGGCCTCAGTCGTGACAATGCCACCGGTCTGCGAACCGCGAGCGGTCTGGCCGGCCTTGGTGTGCTTCTTGACCCGGTTGACACCCTCGACCAGGACGCGGTCCTCGCGGGGGAAGGCCGCGATGACCTTGCCCTGCTTGCCCTTGTCCTTGCCGGTGATGACCTGAACCAGGTCGCCCTTCTTGATCTTCATGCTTACAGCACCTCCGGCGCGAGCGAGATGATCTTCATGAACTTCTTCTCGCGCAGCTCACGGCCCACCGGGCCGAAGATACGGGTGCCCCGAGGGTCGCCGTCGTTCTTCAGAATGACGGCGGCGTTCTCGTCGAAGCGGATGTACGAGCCGTCCTGGCGGCGGCGCTCCTTGACGGTGCGAACGATGACCGCCTTGACGACGTCACCCTTCTTCACGTTGCCACCGGGGATCGCGTCCTTGACGGTGGCGACGATGACGTCACCGATGCCCGCGTAGCGGCGACCGGAACCACCGAGAACACGGATGCAAAGGATCTCCTTGGCACCAGTGTTGTCGGCGATACGCAGTCGCGACTCCTGCTGGATCACGTCTATCTCCTGATCGTCTGCCGGTTCCCGGCAGGGGCACCTGGGTGCCCCTGCCGAGCCTGGCGGAACTGTCCTGAGGGAAACCCCTCAGGGATTACTTGGCCTTCTCGAGGATCTCGACGATGCGCCAGCGCTTGGTCGCCGACAGCGGACGCGTCTCCATGATGAGGACGCGGTCGCCGACGCCGGCAGCGTTCTGCTCGTCGTGCGCCTTGAGCTTGTTGGTACGGCGGATGACCTTGCCGTACAGCGCGTGCTTCACACGGTCCTCGACAGCGACGACGACGGTCTTGTCCATCTTGTCGCTGACGACCAGACCCTCACGGGTCTTGCGGAAACCGCGGTCAGTGTTGGTCTCAGTCACATTGCTCTCGCTCATCAGGCGCTCTCCACCGTCTCGATGCCCAGCTCGCGCTCACGCATGAGGGTGTAGATCCGCGCGATGTCCTTGCGGACGGCCTTGAGCCGGCCGTGGTTCTCGAGCTGACCGGTCGCCGCCTGGAAGCGGAGGTTGAACAGCTCTTCCTTGGCCTCGCGAAGCTTGGCAACAAGCTCCTCGTTGCCCAGCTCGCGCAGCTCGGACGCCTTGGTACCGGCCGACATCACGACTCACCTGCCTCGCGCCGAACGATCCGGCACTTCATCGGAAGCTTGTGAGCAGCGCGGGTAA
Organism: Streptomyces sp. NPDC002868; assembly: GCF_055563295.1. NCBI lineage: Bacteria > Bacillati > Actinomycetota > Actinomycetes > Kitasatosporales > Streptomycetaceae > Streptomyces > Streptomyces sp. NPDC002868. The sequence continues at coordinate 834,924 of NZ_JBVHDR010000002.1, forward strand.
GCGCCTCACGCGCAATCTTCTCGTTCGGGTAGGACAGCTCGAACATCACCCGACCGGGCTTGACGTTCGCGATCCACCACTCAGGGGAACCCTTACCGGAACCCATGCGGGTCTCGGCAGGCTTCTTGGTCAGCGGGCGGTCCGGGTAGATGTTGATCCAGACCTTGCCGCCACGCTTGATGTGGCGGGTCATCGCGATACGAGCCGCCTCGATCTGGCGGTTGGTCACGTACGCCGGAGTGAGGGCCTGAATGCCGTACTCGCCGAACGCAACCTGCGTACCACCCTTGGACATACCGCTGCGCTTCGGGTGGTGCTGCTTGCGGTGCTTGACCCTACGGGGGATCAGCATTTCGGTCAGGCCTCCGTTCCGGTGCTCTCAGCAGCCGGAGCAGCGGCAGCGGCGGGAGCCTCGGCCTTGGGGGCCTCGGCTGCCGGCGCAGACTGCTGCGGCTTGCGACCACCGCGGCCGCCCCGCTCGCCACCACGACCGCCACGGCCACCGGCCGGACGGTCGCCGGCGCCACCACGGGCCGGGCGGTTACCCGCACGGGCCGCAGCGTTCTCGGCGCGGACCTCGGCGATGTTCTTGACGTCGCCCTTGTAGATCCAGACCTTCACACCGATACGGCCGAAGGTCGTCTTGGCCTCGAAGAAGCCGTAGTCGACGTTCGCGCGGAGCGTGTGCAGGGGCACACGGCCCTCGCGGTAGAACTCCGAGCGGGACATCTCGGCGCCGCCGAGACGGCCACCGCACTGGATCTTGATGCCCTTGGCGCCGGCCTTCATCGTGCCCTGCATGCTCTTACGCATGGCGCGACGGAAGGAGACGCGGGAGGAGAGCTGCTCGGCGACGGCCTGGGCCACCAGCTGAGCGTCCACCTCGGGGTTCTTGACCTCGAGGATGTTCAGCTGGACCTGCTTGCCGGTCAGCTTCTCCAGCTCGCCGCGGATGCGGTCGGCTTCGGCGCCACGGCGACCGATGACGATGCCCGGGCGGGCGGTGTGGATGTCAACGCGGACGCGGTCGCGGGTGCGCTCGATCTCAACCTTCGAGATACCGGCTCGCTCCATGCCCTTCGTCATCATGCGACGAATGGCGACGTCTTCCTTGACGTAGTCCTTGTACAGCTTGTCGGCGTACCAACGGGACTTGAAGTCCGTGGTGATGCCGAGCCGGAACCCATGCGGGTTAACCTTCTGGCCCATTACCGGGTTCCTTCCTTGCTGCTGACGACCACGGTGATGTGGCTGGTCCGCTTACGGATCCGGTAGGCACGGCCCTGAGCACGCGGACGGAACCGCTTCAGGGTCGGGCCCTCGTCCACGTACGCCTCGCTGATGACCAGCGAAGAGGCGTCGGTGTGGTCGTAGTTGTGTGCAGCGTTGGCAATGGCGCTGTCAAGCACCTTGCCAACCGGCACGCTCGCGGCCTGCGGGGCGAAACGCAGGACCGCCTGAGCCTCCGTGGCATCCATGCCACGGATGAGGTCCACCACTCGGCGGGCCTTCATGGGCGTGACGCGGATGTACCGCGCCTGGGCCCTGGCTTCCATGGTTGTCCCTTCGGTGTAAGTCATAGTCAGTCACCCCGCGTTAGCGGCGCTTCGACTTCCGGTCGTCCTTGACGTGGCCGCGGAAGGTGCGAGTCGGCGAGAACTCGCCGAGCTTGTGGCCGACCATCGACTCGGTGACGAACACCGGGACATGGATCTTGCCGTTGTGCACCGCGATCGTGTGGCCGAGCATGGCCGGGATGATCATCGAGCGACGGGACCAGGTCTTGATGACGTTCTTGGTGCCGGCTTCGTTCTGGACATCCACCTTCTTGATGAGGTGGTCGTCGACGAAGGGCCCCTTCTTGAGACTGCGCGGCATCTAAACCCGCTCCTAGCGCTTCTTGTTCGTCTTGCGGCGGCGGACGATGTACTTGCTGGACGCCTTCTTCGGCGAGCGAGTACGACCCTCCTTCTGACCCCACGGGCTGACCGGGTGGCGACCACCGGAGGTCTTGCCCTCACCACCACCGTGCGGGTGGTCGACCGGGTTCATGGCGACACCGCGGACGGTCGGGCGAACGCCCTTCCACCGCAGACGGCCGGCCTTGCCCCAGTTGATGTTCGACTGCTCGGCGTTGCCGACCTCGCCGATGGTGGCGCGGCAGCGGACGTCGACCAGGCGGATCTCACCCGACGGCATACGAAGGTGGGCCATGGAGCCCTCCTTCGCCAGCAGCTGCACGGAGGCACCCGCGGAGCGGGCGAACTTCGCGCCGCCGCCGGGCCGCAGCTCGATGGCGTGGATGGTCGTACCGACCGGGATGTTGCGCAGCGCCAGGTTGTTGCCGGGCTTGATGTCGGCGGCCGGGCCGTTCTCGACACGGTCGCCCTGCGACAGGCCACGCGGCGCGATGATGTAGCGCTTCTCGCCGTCTGCGTAGTGCAGGAGCGCGATGCGCGCGGTGCGGTTCGGGTCGTACTCGATGTGAGCGACCTTGGCCGGAACGCCGTCCTTGTCGTGACGACGGAAGTCGATCAGGCGGTAGGCGCGCTTGTGGCCACCGCCCTGGTGACGGACGGTCACACGACCGGTGTTGTTACGGCCGCCCTTGCTGTGCAGGGGGCGGACCAGCGACTTCTCCGGCGTGGACCGCGTGATCTCGACAAAGTCGGCGACGCTGGAGCCACGACGGCCCGGGGTCGTCGGCTTGTACTTGCGGATACCCATTTCTCAGTCCTCGTCCGATTCCGGACGACTCGACCTCCGTCAGGAGGTCGGGCCGCCGAAGATGTCGATTCGGTCGCCCTCAGCGAGGGTCACGATGGCGCGCTTGGTGTTGGCGCGCTTGCCGAAACCGGTGCGGGTGCGCTTGCGCTTGCCCTGACGGTTGATCGTGTTGACCCCGGTGACCTTGACCGAGAAGACCGCCTCGACGGCCTGCTTGATCTGGGTCTTGTTGGAGCCGGGCGCGACGATGAACGTGTACTTGTTCTCGTCGAGCAGGGCGTAGCTCTTCTCGGAGACAACCGGCTTGACGAGAACGTCGCGCGGGTCCGAGAAGGTCTTGCTGGTTACGGTCGCCTCAGACATCAGGCGTCGCTCCCTTCGGTCTCATCGGCCTTGGGACCAGACACGAAGGACTCGAAGGCGGCCTTGGTGAAGACCACGTCGTCCGAGACGAGCACGTCGTACGTGTTCAGCTGGCCCGGCTCCAGGAGGTGCACCTGGGGCAGGTTGCGGGCGGAGAGCCACGCGGCCTCGTCGGCCCGCTCGACGACCAGGAGCACGTGCTTGCGCTCACTGATCTTGCCCAGCAGGGTCTTCGCGGCCTTGGTGGAGACCTCACCCTCGATCACGCCGGTGACGACGTGGATACGGGAGTTGCGGGCCCGGTCGGTGAGGGCACCGCGCAGGGCGGCGGCCTTCATCTTCTTCGGGGTCCGCTGCGAGTAGTCACGCGGCGTGGGGCCGTGGACAACGCCACCGCCGGCGAACTGCGGCGCACGGGTCGAACCCTGGCGCGCGCGGCCGGTGCCCTTCTGGCGGTAAGGCTTCTTGCCACCACCACGGACCTCGCCACGGCGCTTGACCTTGTGCGTGCCCTGACGGGCGGCGGCCAGCTGCGCGACGACGACCTGGTGGAGCAGCGGGATGCTGATCTTGGCGTCGAAGATCTCGGCCGGGAGCTCGACGGTCCCGGACTTGTCGCCGGAGGGCGACAGAATGTCAATGGTGCTCATAGTCCTCAGACCCCCTTGGCCGCAGTGCGGACCAGGACGAGGCCGCCGTTCGGACCAGGAACCGCGCCCTTGATGAGCAGCAGGCCCTTCTCCGCGTCAACCGCGTGGATGGTCAGGTTCTGGGTGGTGACCCGCTCGTTACCCATGCGGCCCGCCATGCGCATGCCCTTGAAGACACGCCCAGGGGTGGCGCAGCCACCGATGGAACCGGGCGAGCGGTGCTTGCGCTGGGTACCGTGACCGGCGCCGAGGCCCTTGAAGTTGTGACGCTTCATGACACCGGCGAAGCCCTTGCCCTTGCTCTTGCCCGTGACGTCGACCTTGACGCCGGACTCGAACACCTCGGCAGTGATCTCCTGGCCGAGCGTGTACTCGCTGGCGTCGGAGGTACGGAGCTCCACCAGGTGGCGGCGCGGGGTTACGTCGGCCTTGGCGAAGTGACCCTTGAGGGGCTTGTTCACCTTGCGCGGGTCGATCTCGCCGAAGGCGATCTGGACCGACTCGTAGCCGTCGGAGTCATTCGTACGGACCTGGGTCACAACGTTCGGACCGGCCTTGACCACGGTGACCGGGACGACACGGTTGTTCTCGTCCCAGACCTGGGTCATGCCGAGCTTCTCGCCCAGGATGCCCTTGATCTGCTTAGCCATCTCTTCCGCGCCTCTCAGAGCTTGATCTCGATGTCAACGCCGGCCGGAAGGTCCAGGCGCATCAGCGAGTCAACGGTCTTGGGCGTCGGGTCGAGGATGTCGATCAGGCGCTTGTGCGTGCGCATCTCGAAGTGCTCGCGCGAGTCCTTGTACTTGTGCGGCGACTTGATGACGCAGTACACGTTCTTCTCAGTGGGCAGCGGCACCGGGCCCGCGACCGACGCACCAGTTCGGGTCACCGTCTCGACGATCTTCTTCGCCGATGAGTCGATGACCTCGTGGTCGTAGGCCTTGAGCCGGATGCGGATCTTCTGTCCCGCCATGGCTACTCAGTAGTCCTGTCTCTAGAAACGCTCTGGAACTCGGCCGGTCCTGCGATCTTCTCCGACCCCCGCGGTCGGGCGTGTCGCACTCCCTCTACGTAGATCTCCCGAAGGATTTCCCAGCCAAGGGGGTGCGGGCCGAAGACCACGCGTCGGGGGAAGAACACCCACCGAGTGCCTGGCTGGTACCCCGCTGACACTTCCCGGAAGATTCCCGTACGTCCGCTCCAGCGCTGCCTTACGGCAGATGGGGCGACGAGTACTGTGGGACTCGCTTCCGGTCCTCCCGGCGGGAGGCGCGCAACATCGGCAACTCAACCGAGCAACCTGGTCAGTGTGCCATAGGGGGCACACCCCGCGCCAATCGCAGCCGGAGAGAGTACCCCACCGCTCCGCCTCACGCACAAGCTTCCGACAGTGAAGCAACCTCGCGTGTCACTCAGCCGTCTTGTTGACCGCGGAACGGCTCTGACCAGCAGCCCGTCCGCCATTGCCTGAGATCGACAGTACGCAGCACGGGGGGCCTTTCTGCCCGCTGCGGGGGAGCGGACGGAGCACGACAGATGAACAACGCGCCTGCCCGGGGGACGGCTGCCGCGCGCCCCGGCGGCCCGAGCAGACGCCATGTGGTCACCGCCACAACCGTCCTCGCCGCCGCCGTGGCCCTCAGCTCCTGCTCCGTACCCGCCCCGCGGCGCTCCACCCCCGCCGCGGACCCCGCGCCGGGCATGCCGATCGCCAGCTCGCGGCGGGCGCAGGCGATGCAGATACTGGCCCATCCGGATGACGATCTGTACTTCATGAACCCCGACACCCAGCGGATGCTGGACGCCGGGGTTCCGCTGGTCTGCATATATGTCACCGCGGGTGAGCACGACGGCAAGAACCACATACCCGGGGACTGGGACGTCCCCGCGGACCGGCCCGCCTACTCCGCCGCCCGCCACCAGGGCCTGCGACAGGCCTACGCGGCCCTGCTCGGGCTCGACAGGTTCGCCGGCTGGACCAAGGATGTCGCCTCGCTGCAGGGCGGCCACCGGGCCGAGATCAACACCCTCACCAACGGCCGCGCCACGGTCGAGCTGATCTTCCTCAACCTCCCCATGCACACCACTCGCCGCTACATGGCCCTCCCCAGCCTGTGGCGGGACCGCTCGCTCGGCCTCAACACCGTTGTCGCCGCGGGCTCTCCGCTGCGCGGGACAGTTTCGTACGACTACGACGAGCTCATCGACGTACTCGTCGGGCTCATGGAGCAGTACCGGCCGACCGTGATCCAGACCCTGGACCCCGATCCCGACGTCCAGCACAGCGACGAGGCGACCCGTAAGAAGGACAGCGAACAGCGCGGCTACTCGGATCACGCCGACCACACCGCCGTCGCGTTGTTCAGCTGGGCCGCGATGGTCCGCTGGGTCGCCCGTGCGACGAAGGACAGCGGTGAGGTGCCCGGCTTCGTCGCCACCGCCTTCCGCGGCTACTACAACCGCCACTGGCCGAAGAACCTCCCGGCCGCGGTGCTCCGGGAGAAGGCCGCGGCCCTCGTCCCGTACGGCGGCAGCCCGGACTGGGATTGCGGCAACACGGCCGGCTGCGGCGACTACAACGTCGGCGGCATCCGCCCGCTCAAGAACAAGAAGGGCTGGGTCCGCGCCACTCACCACCGCTACCCCGGCCCCCGCGCCACCGTCGCCACCGAGGCGTCCGGCCGGCTGGTCGCCTACGGCGTGCTCGGGCTGCGTGCGGTCCGCTGGCGGGAGACCAGGCCCGGCAGCGGCCAGTGGGGCGCCCCGGACGACCTCGGCGGCGGCCCGCTCGCGCCCGCCCTCGGCGCGGCCACCCTCAAGGACGGCCGTCAGCTGCTGTTCGCGCTGCGCTTCGCCGCCCTCGACGGCCACGGCGGCCCCAACCAGCGCGAGGTCGTCCTGCTGGAGCAGGGCTCCCCCGGCGGCGAGTTCCTCGCCTGGAACGGTCTGGGCAACCCCGAGCGGGACGACGACCGCGGCCGCCGCATCGGCGTCCCGGTGGCGGTGGCGGCCCCCGACGGCCGGGTCCACCTCTTCGTCCGCAATGCCGACAAGGGCATCAGCACCCGGGTCCGCGACAGGGCCGGGCGCTGGGACCGCTGGCGCGACCTCGGCGGAGCGGAGATCCAGGACGGTCTGTCCACGGTCGTGGACAGTGCCGGCCGGGTCCATGTCTTCGGCTCCGGCCGCGAGAGCGTGCACCACTGGACGCAGGACACCATGGGCCTGCCGCTCACCTTCCGCCCGGACAGCCGGCTGCCGGTCCCCGGGGGCCCGCTCGCCCCGGTGCTGACCGACGACGGTGGCATCGAGCTGTACTACCGCAAGCCGACGGACTCGGTGGTGCTGGCCGTACGCACCGGCGGCGCGCCCGCCCGGCCCCGCAAGGAAGGCTTCGACGGCTACGGCCCACTCAGCGCGTCCGCGGCCCCCGGCGGCCTCGTACTGCTCGGCAAGGACACCCGCGGCCGGATCCAACTCCGCACCCGCAGAGGGCTTCTGACGCGCGCTCATGGCATCGCGGCGCTGGACGCGCCCGGCCTCCATGTAGGCCACTCCGGCGCCGCCGTCGTGGGCCTGGGGGCCGACGCGCACCCCTGGACCTGGTTGCCCGAGGCGGGAACGGCCGGCTGAGACCGGCAAGACGCGAACCAGACGCGAACAAGGGCCCCGCACCGATGGTGCGGGGCCCTTGCTGATGCTCCAGGGAGCAACCAGATCAGATCAGCAATTACTTGTTGATCTTGATGACCTGGCCGGCGCCGACGGTCCGGCCACCCTCACGGATGGCGAACTTCAGGCCCTCCTCCATGGCGACCGGCTGAATCAGCGAGACCGTCATGGTGGTGTTGTCGCCCGGCATGACCATCTCGGTGCCCTCGGGGAGGGTCACAACGCCGGTCACGTCCGTGGTACGGAAGTAGAACTGCGGGCGGTAGTTGTTGAAGAAGGGGGTGTGACGACCACCCTCGTCCTTCGACAGGATGTAGGCCTGGGCCTCGAACTCGGTGTGCGGCGTGACCGAACCGGGCTTGATGATGACCTGGCCGCGCTCGACGTCCTCGCGCTTGATGCCACGGAGGAGCAGACCGACGTTCTCACCGGCCTGGCCCTCGTCGAGCAGCTTGCGGAACATCTCGATGCCGGTGACCGTGGTGGTGGTCTTCTCGGTCTTGATACCGACGATGTCGACGGTCTCGTTGACCTTGAGGACACCACGCTCGATACGACCGGTGACGACGGTGCCACGACCGGTGATCGTGAAGACGTCCTCGATCGGCATCAGGAACGGCTTGTCGACGTCACGCTCGGGCTGCGGGATCGCCTCGTCGACGGCGGCCATCAGGTTCAGGACCGACTGGCCCCACTCCTTGTCGCCCTCGAGAGCCTTGAGCGCCGAGACGCGCACGACCGGGAGGTCGTCGCCCGGGAACTCGTACTCGGAGAGGAGCTCACGAACCTCGAGCTCGACGAGCTCCATGATCTCCTCGTCGTCCACCATGTCGGCCTTGTTCAGGGCGACAACGATGTACGGGACGCCGACCTGGCGGGCCAGGAGCACGTGCTCCTTGGTCTGCGGCATCGGGCCGTCGGTGGCGGCGACCACGAGGATGGCGCCGTCCATCTGCGCCGCACCCGTGATCATGTTCTTGATGTAGTCCGCGTGACCCGGGCAGTCGACGTGCGCGTAGTGACGCGACTCCGTCTGGTACTCGACGTGCGCGATGGAGATGGTGATACCGCGCTGGCGCTCCTCAGGAGCCTTGTCGATCTGGTCGAAGGCCGAGGCCTCGTTCAGGTCCGGGTACGCGTCATGCAGCACCTTGGTAATGGCGGCCGTGAGGGTCGTCTTACCGTGGTCGATGTGACCGATGGTGCCGATGTTGACGTGCGGCTTAGTCCGCTCGAACTTCGCCTTCGCCACTGGGGTCCTCCTGTGGAGTGGTTCTGTACGCCTTACTCATCGGCGCCAGGTGATCTTTGCTGGGATGCCGGGGCCCGGGGCATTCCATCCGGGATTCGGATGGAATGCCCCAGCAGGCTCCGGTGACAAGCCTAAAGCGTGTACTCGGGAGAGTTACTCGCCCTTGGCCTTCGCGATGATCTCCTCGGCGACGTTCCGCGGAACCTCGGCGTAGGAGTCGAACTGCATCGAGTAGCTTGCGCGACCCGAGGTCTTGCTGCGGAGGTCTCCGACGTAGCCGAACATCTCCGACAGCGGAACCAGGCCCTTGACGACCCGGGCACCGCTGCGCTCCTCCATGGCCTGAATCTGGCCACGGCGGGAGTTGAGGTCGCCGATGACATCGCCCATGTAGTCCTCGGGCGTGGTGACCTCGACGGCCATCATCGGCTCGAGAAGCACGGGGGACGCCTTGCGAGCACCCTCCTTGAACGCCTGCGAACCGGCGATCTTGAACGCGAGTTCGGAGGAGTCGACCTCGTGGTAGCCACCGTCGAGAAGGGTGACGCGGACGCCCACCATCTCGTAACCGGCCAGGATGCCGAACTGCATGGCTTCCTGCGCGCCCGCGTCCACCGAGGGGATGTACTCACGGGGGATGCGGCCACCGGTGACCTTGTTCACGAACTCGTAGGTCGCGTCGCCGCCCTCGATGGGCTCCAGCGCGATCTGCACCTTCGCGAACTGACCGGTACCACCGGTCTGCTTCTTGTGCGTGTAGTCGATACGCTCGACGGTCTTGCGGATCGTCTCGCGGTACGCGACCTGCGGCTTGCCGACGTTCGCCTCGACGCGGAACTCGCGCCGCATACGGTCGACGAGCACCTCGAGGTGAAGCTCGCCCATACCACCGATGATGGTCTGGCCGGTCTCCTCGTCGGAGTGGACCTGGAAGGAAGGGTCCTCCTCCGCGAGACGCTGGATGGCGACACCCAGCTTCTCCTGGTCACCCTTGGACTTGGGCTCGATCGCGACCTGGATGACCGGCGCCGGGAAGTCCATGGACTCCAGGATCACCGGGTTCTTGTCGTCGCACAGCGTCTCACCGGTGGTGGTCTGCTTCAGGCCCATGACGGCGACGATGTCGCCGGCGCCCACCGACTCGATCTCCTCACGCTTGTTCGCGTGCATACGGTAGATCTTGCCGATGCGCTCCTTCTTGCCCTTGGTGGGGTTCAGCACAGCGGTGCCGGACTCCAGGCGACCCGAGTAGACCCGGATGAAGGTGAGCTTGCCCAGGTGCGGGTCGCTCGCGATCTTGAAGGCGAGAGCGGCCAGCGGCTCGTCGTCGGACGGCTTGCGCGTGATGACCTTCTCCGCGTCCTTCACGTCGTGGCCATCAATGCCTTCGACGTCCAGGGGGGAGGGGAGGTAGCGCACAACCGCGTCGAGCAGGGGCTGCACGCCCTTGTTCTTGAACGCGGTACCGCAGAAGACGGGGGTGACGGTGGTGCCGCCGCCCTTGCCGGACGCGATGGTGATACGACGGATCGCGGCGTACAGCTGCTCCTCGGTGGGCTCGACGCCCTCCAGGTACAGCTCCATGACCTCTTCGTCGTTCTCCGCCACGGTCTCGACCAGCTTGCCGCGCCACTCCTCGGCAGCCTCGGTGTGCGTGGCCGGGATGTCGACGACGTCGTACATCTCGCCCTTGGTGGCCTCGGCGGACCAGACAAGAGCCTTCATACGAACGAGGTCGACGACGCCCTTGAAGTCCGCCTCGGCACCGATCGGCAGCTGCATCACGATCGGGGTCGCGCCGAGGCGGTCCACGATCATGTCGACGCAGCGGTGGAACTCCGCGCCGGTGCGGTCGAGCTTGTTGACGAAGCAGATACGCGGAACGCCGTAGCGGTCCGCCTGGCGCCACACAGTCTCGGACTGGGGCTCAACGCCGGCGACACCGTCGAACACCGTGACGGCACCGTCGAGCACGCGGAGCGAACGCTCCACCTCGACCGTGAAGTCGACGTGACCCGGGGTGTCGATGATGTTGATGGTGTGATCGACGTCCTCGAGCGGCCAGTGACAGGTCGTCGCGGCGGACGTGATCGTGATGCCGCGCTCCTGCTCCTGCTCCATCCAGTCCATCGTGGCAGCGCCGTCGTGGACCTCACCGATCTTGTAGCTCACACCGGTGTAAAACAGGATGCGCTCGGTGGTCGTCGTCTTGCCCGCGTCGATGTGGGCCATGATCCCAATATTGCGGACCTTGGCCAGGTCAAGCGAAGTGGTGGCCATAAGGCTCAATCTTCTCTCGGTCTCGATGTGGGTAGCGACTACCAGCGGTAGTGCGCGAAGGCCTTGTTGGACTCGGCCATCTTGTGCGTGTCCTCACGCTTCTTGACCGAAGCGCCGAGGCCGTTGGAGGCGTCGAGCAGTTCGTTCATGAGGCGCTCGGTCATGGTCTTCTCGCGGCGGGCGCGGGAGTAACCCACGACCCAGCGGAGCGCGAGGGTGGCGGCGCGACCGGGCTTGACCTCGATCGGCACCTGGTAGGTGGCGCCACCGACACGGCGGGACTTGACCTCGAGAGACGGCTTGACGTTCTCGAGAGCGCGCTTCAGCGTGATGACCGGGTCAGCGCCGGTCTTCTCGCGGAGGCCTTCCATGGCGCCGTAGACGATCCGCTCGGCAGTGGAACGCTTGCCGTTGAGCAGGATCTTGTTGATCAGCGACGTGACAAGAGGAGAACCGTAGACCGGGTCGATGATGACCGGGCGCTTCGGGGCGGGGCCCTTACGAGGCATTCTTACTTCTCCTTCTTGGCGCCGTAGCGGCTGCGGGCCTGCTTGCGGTTCTTGACACCCTGGGTGTCGAGGGAACCGCGGATGATCTTGTAGCGAACACCCGGCAGGTCCTTCACACGGCCACCACGCACGAGCACGATGGAGTGCTCCTGCAGGTTGTGTCCCTCACCCGGAATGTAGGCCGTGACCTCGATGCCGGAGGTCAGACGCACACGCGCGACCTTCCGCAGGGCCGAGTTCGGCTTCTTCGGGGTGGTCGTGAACACACGCGTGCAGACACCACGACGCTGAGGGGAACCCTCGAGGGCGGGCGTCTTGTTCTTCTCGACCTTGTCCTGCCGGCCCTTCCGGACCAGCTGCTGGATCGTAGGCACTACTTCTCCGGTTTCTGTGTGCCGTTCGTGAAGCTAACCTGGAACGTCGCCGACCCACGCGGTCGGGTGTGTCGAATACTGCAGGCTCCCGCCGCAAGGCAGAGAGAGCGCAGATTACGGTGGCCGATTCTTCAGACTCGCCATGCGGTTGAGGACACGCACACGAGCCCAGGCACACCCCAGGCACAAGGACAGAGCGTACCTACCGCATCGGCTGCGGTCAAAACAAATGCACACGCGCAGGACACACCAGGCTGCAACATACGGCACAGGGCGGCCATCCCGCGAGGGATGGCCGCCCTGTGGTCGTTGCTATCGCTTACTGGTTGTACGGACCGTAGTCGTAGTCCTCCAGCGGAACGGCCTGGCCGGAGCCGGTGCCGAACGGCGAGTAGTCGATGTCGTCGTAGCCGACGGCCGAGTACATCGCGGCCTTGGCCTCCTCGGTGGGCTCCACCCGGATGTTGCGGTAACGGGACAAGCCCGTACCGGCCGGGATGAGCTTACCGATGATGACGTTCTCCTTGAGGCCGATCAGGGAGTCCGACTTGGCGTTGATCGCCGCGTCGGTCAGAACCCTGGTCGTCTCCTGGAAGGACGCCGCCGACAGCCACGACTCGGTGGCGAGCGAGGCCTTGGTGATACCCATCAGCTGCGGACGGCCGGAGGCGGGGTGACCGCCCTCGGTGACCACACGACGGTTCTCGGTCTCGAACTTCGAGCGCTCGACAAGCTCGCCCGGCAGCAGCTCCGCGTCGCCGGACTCGATGATCGTCACGCGGCGCAGCATCTGCCGGATGATGATCTCGATGTGCTTGTCGTGGATCGACACACCCTGCGAGTTGTAGACCTTCTGGACCTCGCCGACCAGGTGGACCTGGACCGCGCGCTGACCGAGGATCCGCAGCACGTCGTGCGGGTTGGTGGCACCCACGGTGAGCTTCTGGCCCACCTCGACGTGGTCGCCCTCGCCCACCAGCAGACGGGCACGCTTCGAGATCGGGAAGGGCGTCTCGTCGCTGCCGTCGTCGGGGGTGACGACGAGCTTCTTGGTCTTCTCGGTCTCCTCGATACGGACGCGGCCTGCCGCTTCCGAGATCGGGGCGACGCCCTTGGGCGTACGAGCCTCGAAGAGCTCGACGACACGGGGCAGACCCTGGGTGATGTCGTCACCGGCCACACCACCGGTGTGGAAGGTACGCATCGTCAGCTGGGTACCGGGCTCACCGATGGACTGGGCGGCGATGATGCCGACCGCCTCACCGATGTCCACCAGCTTGCCGGTGGCGAGCGAACGGCCGTAGCAGTACGCACACGTGCCGACCGCGGACTCACAGGTCAGGACCGAACGGGTCTTGACCTCCTCGACGCCCGCGGCGACGACCGCGTCGATGAGCACATCGCCCAGGTCGACATTGGCCGGCGCGATGACCTTGCCGTCGACGACGACGTCCTCGGCGAGCATCCGCGCGTACACGGACGTCTCGACGTCCTCCGCCTTGCGCAGCACACCGTCGGCGCCGCGCTCGGCGATCCGCAGCTTGAGGCCGCGGTCGGTGCCACAGTCCTCTTCGCGGATGATGACGTCCTGCGAGACGTCCACCAGACGACGGGTCAGGTAACCCGAGTCGGCGGTACGCAGGGCGGTGTCGGCCAGACCCTTACGGGCACCGTGCGTGGAGATGAAGTACTCCAGCACGGACAGACCCTCGCGGAACGACGCCTTAATCGGCCGCGGGATGGTCTCGTTCTTGGCGTTGGACACCAGACCACGCATACCGGCGATCTGACGCATCTGCATCATGTTTCCACGAGCACCCGAGTTGACCATCATGAAGATGGGGTTGGTCTTCGGGAAGTTCTCGTTCATGGCCTCGGCAACCTCGTTGGTCGCCTTGGTCCAGATCGCGATGAGCTCCTGGGTGCGCTCGTCCTTGGTGATCAGACCGCGCTCGTACTGCTTCTGGACCTTCTCGTCCTGCGCCTCGTAGCCCGCGACGATCGCCTTCTTGGCCTCGGGGACCACGACGTCGGAGATGGCCACGGTGACACCGGAACGGGTCGCCCAGTAGAAGCCGGCCGCCTTCAGGTTGTCGAGCGTCGCCGCCACGATGACCTTGGGGTAGCGCTCGGCCAGATCGTTGACGATCTCGGAGAGCTGCTTCTTGCCCACCGAGTAGTCGACGAAGGGGTAGTCCTCGGGCAGCAGCTCGTTGAAGAGCGCGCGGCCCAGAGTCGTACGCAGCCGGAAGCTGTCACCCTGCTGCCACTCACCAGCGGAGCCGCTGATGTCCGCAACACCCTGCTCGGCGACCGGGGGAACCCAGCCGCGCGGCGGAATGGTGCCGACGGGGAAGCGGATGTCGACCTTCGCCTGGAGCGAGAGCTCGCGGGCGTCGAACGCCATGATCGCCTCGGCCGTGGAGCCGAAGGACCGGCCCTCGCCGATGACCTTGCGCTCTTCCTCGTCGGTCGTGAGGAAGAACAGGCCCAGCACCATGTCCTGGGTCGGCATGGTGACCGGACGGCCGTCGGCCGGCTTGAGGATGTTGTTCGAGGACAGCATCAGGATGCGGGCCTCGGCCTGCGCCTCCGCGGAGAGCGGCAGGTGGACGGCCATCTGGTCACCGTCGAAGTCCGCGTTGAACGCGGTGCAGACGAGCGGGTGGATCTGGATGGCCTTGCCCTCGACCAGCTGCGGCTCGAAGGCCTGGATGCCGAGGCGGTGCAGCGTCGGCGCACGGTTCAGCAGAACCGGGTGCTCGGCGATGACCTCTTCCAGCACGTCGTACACGACCGTGCGGCCGCGCTCGACCATGCGCTTCGCCGACTTGATGTTCTGCGCGTGGTTCAGATCGACCAGACGCTTCATCACGAACGGCTTGAAGAGCTCCAGCGCCATGGCCTTCGGCAGACCGCACTGGTGCAGCTTGAGCTGCGGGCCGACGACGATGACGGAACGGGCCGAGTAGTCGACTCGCTTACCGAGCAGGTTCTGACGGAAACGACCCTGCTTGCCCTTGAGCATGTCGCTCAGGGACTTCAGCGGGCGGTTACCGGGACCGGTCACCGGGCGACCACGGCGGCCGTTGTCGAACAGCGCGTCGACGGCCTCCTGCAGCATCCGCTTCTCGTTGTTCACGATGATCTCGGGGGCACCGAGGTCAAGGAGACGCTTGAGGCGGTTGTTGCGGTTGATCACACGGCGGTACAGGTCGTTCAGGTCGGAGGTCGCGAAGCGGCCACCGTCCAGCTGCACCATCGGACGCAGGTCCGGCGGGATGACCGGCACGCAGTCGAGCACCATGCCCTTGGGGCTGTTGCTGGTCTGCAGGAACGCGGAGACGACCTTGAGGCGCTTGAGCGCACGGGTCTTCTTCTGGCCCTTGCCGGTACGGATGATCTCGCGGAGACGCTCGGCCTCCTCCTCGAGGTCGAAGGACTCCAGGCGCTTCTGCAGCGCCGCGGCACCCATCGAGCCGTCGAAGTACGTGCCGAAGCGGTCACGCAGCTCGCGGTAGAGCAGCTCGTCGCCCTCCAGGTCCTGGACCTTGAGGTTCTTGAAGCGGTTCCACACCTCGTCGAGGCGGTCGATCTCGCGCTGCGCACGGTCACGCAGCTGCTTCATCTCACGCTCGGCGCCTTCGCGCACCTTGCGGCGCACGTCGGCCTTGGCGCCCTCGGCCTCGAGCTCGGCCAGGTCGGTCTCGAGCTTCTTGGCGCGGGCCTCGAGGTCGGCGTCGCGGCGGTTCTCGACCTGCTGGCGCTCGACGGAGACATGCGCCTCCAGCGAGGGCAGGTCGCGCGTACGGCGCTCCTCGTCCACGAACGTGATCATGTAAGCGGCGAAGTAGATGACCTTCTCGAGGTCCTTCGGCGCGAGGTCGAGCAGGTAGCCAAGGCGCGACGGGACGCCCTTGAAGTACCAGATGTGCGTGACAGGCGCGGCCAGCTCAATGTGGCCCATCCGCTCACGGCGCACCTTGGCGCGGGTGACTTCGACGCCACAGCGCTCACAGATGATGCCCTTGAAGCGGACACGCTTGTACTTACCGCAGTAGCACTCCCAGTCCCGGGTCGGACCGAAGATCTTCTCGCAGAAGAGTCCGTCCTTCTCGGGCTTGAGCGTGCGGTAGTTGATGGTCTCCGGCTTCTTGACCTCGCCGTGCGACCACTGTCGGATGTCGTCCGCGGTGGCCAGGCCGATCCGCAGCTCGTCGAAGAAGTTGACGTCGAGCACTTGTCGTCAATCCCTCTTTCGGGGTCGTGTCTCAATCATGGTCTGTACGGGTCCGGGGCAGGGCCGGGACCTCACGAGGAGGTCCCGGCCAGACCCGTCAGACCTCTTCGACGCTGCTCGGCTCGCGCCGGGACAGGTCGATACCGAGTTCCTCCGCAGCGCGGAAGACGTCCTCGTCCGTGTCGCGCATCTCGATGGACATGCCGTCCGAGGACAGCACCTCCACGTTGAGGCAGAGCGACTGCATTTCCTTGATGAGCACCTTGAAGGACTCGGGAATGCCGGGCTCGGGGATGTTCTCGCCCTTGACGATGGCCTCGTAGACCTTCACGCGGCCGGTGACGTCGTCGGACTTGATGGTCAGCAGCTCCTGGAGGGCGTAAGCGGCGCCATAAGCCTCCAGCGCCCACACCTCCATCTCACCGAATCGCTGGCCACCGAACTGGGCCTTACCACCCAGCGGCTGCTGGGTGATCATCGAGTACGGACCGGTCGAGCGGGCGTGCAGCTTGTCGTCGACCAGGTGGTGGAGCTTGAGGATGTACATGTACCCGATCGAGATCGGGTCCGGGAACGGCTCACCGGAGCGGCCGTCGAACAGGTTGGCCTTGCCGGACGGCTGCACCATCCGGTTGCCGTCGCGGTTCGGGATCGTGGACTCGAAGAGACCGGCGATCTCGTCCTCGCGGGCACCGTCGAAGACCGGGGTGGCGACATTCGTACCGGGCTGGACCTCGTCCGCGCCGATGGTCTTGAGCCGCTCCATCCACTCCTCGCTGCCCTCGACCTTCCAGCCCTGGCTGGCGAGCCAGCCGAGGTGGATCTCGAGGACCTGTCCCGGGTTCATTCGGGACGGGACACCCAGCGGGTTGAGGATGATGTCGACCGGGGTGCCGTCCTCCAGGAACGGCATGTCCTCGATCGGCAGGATCTTCGAGATGACGCCCTTATTGCCGTGACGGCCGGCGAGCTTGTCACCATCAGTGATCTTGCGCTTCTGCGCGACGTAGACGCGAACCAGCTGGTTCACGCCCGGCGGCAGCTCGTCGCCCTCCTCGCGGTCGAAGACGCGTACGCCGATGACCTTGCCGGTCTCGCCGTGCGGCACCTTCAGCGAGGTGTCACGGACCTCACGCGCCTTCTCACCGAAGATCGCGCGGAGCAGCCGCTCTTCCGGGGTCAGCTCGGTCTCGCCCTTGGGCGTGACCTTGCCGACCAGGATGTCACCGGCGACGACCTCGGCGCCGATGCGGATGATGCCGCGCTCGTCGAGGTCGGCGAGGACCTCCTCGGAGACGTTCGGGATGTCCCGGGTGATCTCCTCGGGGCCGAGCTTGGTGTCACGGGCGTCGACCTCGTGCTCCTCGATGTGGATCGAGGAGAGGACGTCGTCCTGCACGAGGCGCTGCGACAGGATGATCGCGTCCTCGTAGTTGTGACCCTCCCACGGCATGAACGCGACCAGCAGGTTCTTGCCGAGCGCCATCTCGCCCTGCTCGGTGGCCGGACCGTCGGCGAGGACCTGGCCCTCGACGACCCGGGAGCCCTCGTCCACGACAACCTTCTGGTTGACCGAGGTGCCCTGGTTCGACCGGGAGAACTTGGCGATGCGGTACGTGGTGTACGTGCCGTCGTCGTTGGCGACGGTGATGTAGTCCGCGGAGACCTCCTGGACAACACCTTCCTTCTCCGCCTTGATGACGTCACCGGCGTCGACCGCGCAGCGGTACTCCATGCCGGTGCCGACCAGCGGCGCCTCGGCCGTGATCAGCGGAACGGCCTGGCGCATCATGTTCGCGCCCATGAGGGCACGGTTGGCGTCGTCGTGCTCGAGGAACGGGATCATGGCAGTCGCGACCGACACCATCTGGCGCGGCGAGACGTCCATGTAGTCGACGTCCGTGCCGGGCACGTAGTCGACCTCGCCGCCACGGCGGCGAACCAGCACGCGGTTCTCGGCGAACCGCATGTCCTCGGTGAGCGCGGCGTTCGCCTGCGCGATAACGAACCGGTCCTCCTCGTCGGCGGTCAGGTAGTCGACCTCGTCGGTCACCTGGTCGTCGACGACCTTGCGGTACGGCGTCTCGACGAAGCCGAACGCGTTGACCCGGCCGTACGAGGCGAGCGAGCCGATCAGACCGATGTTCGGGCCTTCAGGGGTTTCGATCGGGCACATGCGGCCGTAGTGGGACGGGTGCACGTCACGGACCTCGAAGCCGGCCCGCTCACGGGAGAGACCACCCGGGCCAAGCGCCGACAGACGGCGCTTGTGGGTGAGACCCGACAGCGGGTTGTTCTGGTCCATGAACTGCGACAGCTGGCTGGTGCCGAAGAACTCCTTGATGGAGGCGACGACCGGCCGGATGTTGATCAGGGTCTGCGGCGTGATCGCCTCGACGTCCTGGGTCGTCATGCGCTCACGCACGACGCGCTCCATACGAGCCAGACCCGTGCGGACCTGGTTCTGGATGAGCTCGCCGACGTTACGCAGACGACGGTTGCCGAAGTGGTCGATGTCGTCGGTCTCGACGACGATCTGGGTGCCGCTCTCGCCGACCGTCTCGGTCTCACCGGCGTGCAGCTTGACCAGGTACTTGATGGTCGCGATGACGTCGTCGGTGGTGAGCACGCCGGCGTCCAGCGGCTCATCCGCGCCGAGCTTCTTGTTCACCTTGTAGCGGCCGACCTTGGCGAGGTCGTAGCGCTTCGGGTTGAAGTAGAGGTTCTCGAGCAGCGTCTGAGCGGCCTCGCGCGTCGGGGGCTCGCCCGGGCGCAGCTTGCGGTAGATGTCGAGCAGCGCGTCGTCCTGGCCCTGGGTGTGGTCCTTCTCCAGGGTGGCGCGCATCGACTCGTACTCGCCGAACTCCTCGAGGATCTGCTCGGTGGTCCAGCCGAGAGCCTTGAGCAGGACGGTGACGGACTGCTTGCGCTTGCGGTCGATGCGGACACCGACCATGTCGCGCTTGTCGATCTCCATCTCGAGCCAGGCACCCCGGGACGGGATGATCTTGGCCGTGAAGATGTCCTTGTCGGACGTCTTGTCGATGGAGGAGTCGAAGTAGACACCCGGCGAGCGGACCAGCTGCGACACAACGACACGCTCGGTGCCGTTGATGACGAAGGTGCCCTTGTTGGTCATGAGCGGGAAGTCACCCATGAAGACCGTCTGGGACTTGATCTCGCCGGTCTCGTTGTTGGTGAACTCGGCAGTGACGAAGAGCGGGGCAGCGTACGTGAAGTCGCGCTCCTTGCACTCGTCGATGGAGTTCTTGGGAGGCTCGAAGCGGTGGTCGCGGAAGGTCAGCGACATCGACCCGGAGAAGTCCTCGATCGGAGAGATCTCCTCGAAGATCTCCTCCAGGCCGGACTTGGTGGGGACGTCCTGTCCGCTGTCCAGAGCCGCCTCGACACGAGCCTTCCAGGCGGCATTGCCGAGCAGCCAGTCAAAGCTCTCGGTCTGCAGCGCGAGGAGGTTCGGAACCTCGAGGGGCTCCTTGATCTTTGCAAAGGAAATGCGCAGCGGGGCGGTGCTGGCGCCGTTGTTCGTATTCGCGGTCGAGGCGTTGCGCGAGGCGGCCAAGAGGGGGTCCTTCCGAGGGCTCGGACTCACTACGCGCGTACCGGTCCCATGCTGGGCACGGAGATAGAAATCCCAGGTCAGGGATGATTCAATCTACGGTGCTCATACGTGGGGATGCCCCTGGTGACGGGCAGGGGGCAGCTAACAGGCAGCGCAAAGGGTCAGTGTAGCCACTTGGCACACTGATGTCCAGTGCGGGTTTTCGAGACCCTCGTTGTTCTCAACTCCGCGACACCCTCGCGCCGTGTGGCGCACCTCGATACTGCCCGTTCGGTCGTCGATCCATGCCTCGGATACGGATCGTTGTGACGACGCGTCCTGAGAATTGCGCGCTGCGTGCGGTTCGTCAAGGCCCCCCAGCCCAAACGGGGCTACTGGGACACAGCGAGGCGTACGACGAAGATCACGATACTCGCCGCGGACGGAAGAGCAAGGCAGCCACCACGGCAACGCCGAAGGGCGACCACCCGTATGGGTGATCGCCCTTCTGCTGTGCCTTCAGCGGTCCCTTGCGGAACCATGAGTCAGAGACTCAGAAAGTCACTTGACCTCGACGGACGCGCCGGCGGCCTTGAGGGACTCGGCAGCCTTCTCGGCAGCCTCCTTGGCGACCTTCTCGAGGACCGGCTTCGGGGTGCCGTCGACGAGGTCCTTGGCCTCCTTCAGACCCAGGGAGGTCAGCTCACGCACGACCTTGATGACCTGGATCTTCTTCTCGCCGGCGCCGGTGAGGATGACGTCGAACTCGTCCTGCTCGGCCTCGGCCTCGGCCGGGGCGGCAGCGGCGCCACCAGCGGCAACGGCGACCGGGGCGGCGGCGGTGACGTCGAACTTCTCCTCGAAGGCCTTCACGAACTCGGAGAGCTCGATGAGGGTCATCTCCTCGAACTGCGCAAGCAGGTCGTCCTGGCTGAGCTTCGCCATGATGGCGGTCCTTCCACTAATTCGGCTGGTGCCGGTTGTCTGTGTCGGCGGGCGTACAACGGCCCGCTGCGACCGGCCGCACTACGCGGCGACGGTCAATGCGCGAGCCGAATTACTCGGCACCGCCCTGCTCGGCCTTCTTGGCACGAAGCGCCTCCGCGGTGCGGACGAACTTCGAGGGAAGCGCCTGGAAGAGCGCGGCAGCCTGGGACTGCTTGCCCTTCATGGCGCCCGCCAGCTTGGCGAGCAGAACCTCGCGGGACTCGAGGTCCGCAAGCTTCTTGATCTCATCAGCGGTGAGCGCCTTACCATCAAGGACACCGCCCTTGATGATGAGGTTGGGGTTGTCCTTGGCGAAGTCACGAAGACCCTTCGCCGACTCCACCGGGTCACCGGTGACGAAGGCAACCGCCGTCGGACCCGCGAACAGGTCGTCGAGCGCGTTGATCCCGGCCTCGTTGGCCGCAATCTTGGTCAGCGTGTTCTTCACCACGGCGTACTGGGCGTTCTCACCGAGCGAACGGCGCAGCTCCTTGAGCTGAGCCACGGTGAGACCCCGGTACTCGGTCAGCACGGCGGCGTTCGAGCTGCGGAACTGGTCCGCGAGCTCGGCTACCGCGGCAGCCTTGTCGGGCCTTGCCATAGAGCGTCGGCCTCCTTCCGGGTGATGAGGACCGCTCAGAAGGGGCTGGGCAAACAAAACGCCCCGGCGCAGGCGCACGGGGCGTAGCTCGACCGGAGCGAGTCCGGGAGCTTTCCACAGTCACCTGCGCAGGACGTCCGCAGCTAGCGGATCCTTCGGCCGCCGCACCCTCTTGCGAGAACACGGCAACGACCAGCGGTCTTTGGCTTCTGTGGAAGAGTACGGGAGAGGATCCCGGTCAGGCAAATCGGGCGGGCGTCAGCTCTGCCCCGCGGACTCCATGCCCTCGCCGGCCTTCTTCAGCATCTCCATGAGGTCGAAGGTGTCCCCGGCCGGCGGCGCCTGCACGGTGGCCTTGGTGCCGTAGTCCGAGTAGTTGGCGACGATCTTCACCTTGCCCTCGGGGCTGTCCATGCCGATGTCCATCTTCACCGGGTAGTTGTCCTGGTTGACCCAGACCTCGGTGTCGTACCCCTTGATGCCGGACTTCTTCATATTGGCGAGGAGGTCCTTGCGCTCCTTCTCGCTGAGCGTCTTGAGCGACTTGTTCGACGCCACCATCTCGTCGAGCGTCAGCGTGCCCTTGTAGTGCTGGGCCTCGACCCCGTCGATCTTCTCCGCGCCGATGTGCTTGAGGTTCGGCGACTCGAGCAGCATCGCGAGCTGCTGGGCCGGGTCCTGGTTCATGCTCTCCAGGCTGCCGGTCATCTGCTTCTGCAGCGCCTTGTCCCCCGACGCCTCGGCGGCGGCCCCGAGGTCGAGCTTCATCCAGCGCTTGCCGTCCATGTCCTTGGCGGCCTTGGCGCCCATGTCCATGTACATGGCGTTGCTCAGCCACACCATGCGGATCTGCTCCGGGGCGGCCGGGTCAGCCTTGAACATGGAACCCTTCATGGTCATGTCCATCAGCGTGGGGTCCCACCCCATGACTCCGGACATCTCCATGGTGCCGCCGCCCTCCACGGCGGCCGGCATCGTCATCGTCATACGGACCTTCGCCGACTTCGCGGCCGAGGTCTTCTTGTACGCCGCCGTGAGGACCTGCGTCACCGCCGCGCGGGACTGCGTCTCGGTCTTCCTGGGCGTCTCGGCGGCCTTCTTCTCCCCGTCGCCACCCTGACAGCCTGCTACGCCGACTACGACGGCCACAGCCGTCAAAGAGACGCCCGCGCGCGTCCATGCGGACATGGTCATGCCCCACCCCTTGTTGTTTGCGAACGCTTGAACGGTAACGCACGCCTACGACACAGGGACAACGAAAACCGGCCCCCGCATCTCCGAAGAGGTGCGGGGGCCGGCTCAGCACGCGAGACCCGCGGCTGCCGTCAGATTCAGGCGGCGGCCGGGTCCTCCTCGACGAGGAGGTTGCGGGTGCGGTTGGCGTCCAGCGGAATGCCGGGGCCCATCGTCGTCGTCAGGGTCGCCTTCTTGATGTAGCGGCCCTTCGCGGCGGACGGCTTCAGACGGAGGATCTCCTCCAGCGCCGCGGCGTAGTTCTCGACCAGCTTCGTCTCGTCGAAGGAGACCTTGCCGATGATGAAGTGCAGGTTCGAGTGCTTGTCGACGCGGAACTCGATCTTGCCGCCCTTGATGTCGTTCACAGCCTTGGTGACATCGGGGGTGACGGTGCCGGTCTTCGGGTTCGGCATCAGACCACGCGGACCGAGCACGCGGCCGAGGCGGCCGACCTTGCCCATGAGGTCCGGGGTGGCGACGACGGCGTCGAAGTCCAGACGGCCCTTCGCAACCTCGTCGATGAGCTCGTCGGCGCCGACGATGTCGGCGCCCGCGGCACGCGCGGCCTCGGCACGGTCACCGGTCGCGAAGACCAGGACCCGGGCGGTCTTACCGGTGCCGTGCGGAAGGTTCACGGTGCCACGGACCATCTGGTCGGCCTTGCGCGGGTCAACACCCAGACGCATGGCGACCTCGACGGTGCCGTCGAACTTGGTGGCGGCGGTGTCCTTGGCGAGACGGACGGCCTCGAGGGGGGCGTAGTTGCGCTCCCGGTCGATCTTGGCGTCCGCAGCGCGGAGAGTCTTGCTGCGCTTCACTTCTGCTCCTGTGTCGTTTCAGGTATGGAGTCGTGGTGCGGACCAGCGCTTGGTCCTACCACTGAGGTCACGCGGGGGCTGATCAGCCCTCGACCGTGATGCCCATCGAACGGGCGGTGCCGGCGATGATCTTCGACGCGGCGTCCAGGTCGTTGGCGTTCAGGTCGGGCATCTTGACCGTGGCGATCTCGCGGACCTGGGCGCCGGTGAGCTTGGCAACCTTGGTCTTGTGAGGCTCGCCGGAGCCCTTGTCCACACCCGCGGCCTTGAGGATCAGCTTGGCGGCCGGCGGAGTCTTGGTGATGAAGGTGAAGGAACGGTCCTCGTAGACCGTGATCTCCACCGGCACGACCATGCCACGCTGCGACTCGGTCGCGGCGTTGTAGGCCTTGCAGAACTCCATGATGTTGACGCCGTGCTGACCGAGCGCGGGGCCGACCGGCGGAGCCGGGTTGGCCGCGCCGGCCTGGATCTGGAGCTTGATAAGCCCCGTGACCTTCTTCTTCTTGGGAGGCATTGCTCTCTCCGGGTCCTAGTGAGAGTTTTCAGCGCTCCACCCGATCATCCGGATGGAGGCATACCGCACAACGATAACGGGTATAGCTGCGCGGCCAAAAACCGAGCAGGTCAGAGCGGCCGCGAGAGCCGGTCTGACCTGTTCGGAGGCGTATGTTCCAGAAGGCTTCAGTTCTTCTGGATCTGGTCGAAGCTCAGCTCGACCGGGGTCTCGCGGCCGAAGATCTCGACGAGGCCCTTGACCTTCTTCGAGTCGGCGTTGATCTCGTTGATCGTCGCCTGCAGCGTCGCGAACGGGCCGTCGGTGACGGTGACCGAGTCGCCGACCTCGAAGTCCAGCACCTGGACCTCGACCTTGCGCGACGGAGCCGGCTTGCCCTCGGCCTCGGCGGCCTCGCGCGCGGCCTTCTCCTCGGCCTCCGGGGCGAGCATCTTGACGATCTCGTCCAGGGTCAGCGGGTACGGGTCGTAGGCGTTGCCCACGAAGCCGGTGACGCCGGGGGTGTTGCGGACGACGCCCCAGGACTCGTTCGTCAGGTCCATACGGACCAGGACGTACCCGGGAAGCTTGTTCTGGCGGACGTTCTTACGCTCGCCGTTCTTGATCTGGACGATCTCTTCCTCGGGCACTTCGGCCTGGTAGATGAAGTCCTCGACGTTCAGCGAGACGGCGCGCTGCTCAAGGTTGGCCTTCACGCGCTTCTCGTATCCGGCGTACGTGTGGATGACGTACCACTCGCCGGGCAGGCCGCGCAGCTCCTCGCGGAGGGCGGCGATCGGGTCCGCCGGGGCCTCGGGCTCGGCCGGCTCGGCGTCGGCGGCCTCTTCGACATCGTCGGCGTCGGCCGCGACGGTCTCGTCCTCTGCCACCTCGGCGACGGCGGTGGCCTCGTCCTCGACGTGCATCGCGGCCTGCTCGGCCGGCTCGCCCGCCGCGGCGTCGGCAGCCTCGACGAGGTCGACCTCGTCGGCCCCTTCGATGATGTCGAGCGCGTCGGTGTCGACCGTGTCCGGCGCAGCCTCGGCCGCCTCGGCCGTCGCCGCAGCCTCTTCGCCCTCCACGGGCTCGACGGCGTCGTTCAGGTTCGGGTCAGACACGGTGGCTGCTTCTTCCTGGATACAGATGGGGTGGAACATGCGAAAGGGGCGCCGCTGCCAGCGCCCTCCGCGGGATCAGCCGAAGACGTACTTGACGGCTTCCTGGAACCCATAGTCAATCACGGTCACAAGACCAATCATGACGACTACGAAGACAATCACCACTGTCGTGTAGGTCGTCAGCTGGCTGCGAGTCGGCCAGACGACCTTGCGCAGCTCGGCGATGATCTGGCGGTAGAAGAGCGCGAGACGACCCAGCGGGCCCTTCTTTCCGCGCTTGCCGCCCTTACGAGTCTTCTTCTTCGACTCCGGCGCCTCGTCATCGGCATCAGGCATGTCGATGGAGCCCACGGCGTCCGTCACGATCTCTCACCTGATTCCGGGTCGTGGCCGTGCCGCGCCCGGTTGAGCCGCACGGCTGTGCAATGAATTACGTGCATACATGCGCACACATCCTGGCGAAGGTGTGTGTAGCAGGGCCGGAGGGACTTGAACCCCCAACCGCTGGTTTTGGAGACCAGTGCTCTACCAATTGAGCTACGACCCTTTGTGGTTTCCCCAACCTACCGCATCCGCGAATGTGGTTGGTGAGGGGCCAACGACGAGTGAGTGTACGTGGTCGCAGGCCCGGCGTCGAACAGATAGCTCCCGGACGGTTCCTGTCCGCTACTCGAAACCTGTGTGCCGGGTCCGTTTGCCGTCTGGGACCATGGGCCGTATGAGCGCTGCAACCCCTCCCACCGAGCGCCGGGTCTCCGCCCGCATCGGCGCGATCTCCGAGTCCGCAACCCTCGCCGTCGACGCCAAGGCAAAGGCTCTCAAGGCCGCCGGGCGTCCGGTGATCGGCTTCGGCGCGGGTGAGCCGGACTTCCCGACACCCGACTACATCGTCGAGGCCGCGATCGAGGCCTGCCGCAACCCGAAGTACCACCGCTACACCCCGGCCGGCGGGCTCCCCGAGCTCAAGGCCGCCATCGCCGCGAAGACGCTGCGCGACTCCGGCTACGAGGTCGAGGCCGCCCAGATCCTGGTCACCAACGGTGGCAAGCAGGCGATCTACGAAGCGTTCGCGGCGATCCTCGACCCGGGCGACGAGGTCATCGTCCCGGCGCCGTACTGGACGACATACCCCGAGTCGATCCGCCTCGCGGGCGGTGTCCCGGTCGAGGTCGTGGCCGATGAGACCACCGGCTACCGGGTCTCCGTGGAGCAGCTGGAGGCGGCGCGCACGGAGCGTACGAAGGTCGTGCTCTTCGTCTCGCCGTCCAACCCGACCGGCGCGGTCTACAACCGGGCCGACGCGGAGGCGATCGGACGCTGGGCCCTCGAGCACGGTCTGTGGGTCCTGACGGATGAGATCTACGAGCACCTTGTGTACGGCGACGCCACCTTCACCTCGCTGCCGGCGCTCGTGCCCGAGCTGCGCGACAAGTGCATCGTGGTCAACGGTGTGGCCAAGACCTATGCGATGACCGGTTGGCGTGTGGGATGGGTCGTCGGCCCGAAGGATGTGGTGAAGGCCGCGACCAACCTGCAGTCGCACGCCACGTCCAATGTGTCGAACGTGGCGCAGGTGGCCGCGCTGGCCGCCGTCTCCGGTTCGCTGGACGCGGTCGCCGAGATGCGTACCGCCTTCGACCGCCGCCGCCAGACGATCGTGCGGATGCTCAACGAGATCGACGGCGTGCTGTGCCCGGAGCCGGAGGGCGCGTTCTACGCGTACCCCTCGGTGAAGGCGCTTCTCGGTAAGGAGATCCGCGGCAAGCGCCCGCAGACCTCGGTGGAGCTGGCGGCGCTGATCCTGGACGAGGCCGAGGTGGCGGTCGTACCGGGCGAGGCGTTCGGTACGCCGGGCTATCTGCGGCTGTCGTACGCGCTGGGCGACGAGGACCTAGTCGAGGGTGTGTCGCGGATGCAGAAGCTGCTGGCGGAGGCCCGCGACTGATTCCGCTACATCCCCTTACGTCCCCTTCTGTACTCGAACGCCGGACGGGCTGGATCTCCAGCCCGTCCGGCGTTTTTGCCGGGGTCGGCGGCGGGAGCCCGGTTGAGGACCGTTTCTTCGTTCGGGCAAGCGCCCGATCGGGGAAAGGGGCTGCCGGTCTGCGCGCGTGTGCGGCAAGATCCTGCAATGGAGCACGTACGAGACCTCAGGCTGCTGCCGAAGGCCCATCTGCATCTGCACTTCACCGGGTCGATGCGGCCCACCACCCTGCTCGAGCTCGCCGACAAGTACGGCGTCCATCTGCCCGATGCGCTGACCAGCGGTGAACCGCCCAAACTGCGGGCGACCGACGAGCGCGGCTGGTTCCGTTTCCAGCGGCTCTACGACATCGCGCGGTCCTGTCTGCGCTCCCCCGAGGACATCCAGCGGCTGGTGCGCGAGGCGGCCGAGGAGGATGTGCGGGACGGCTCGGGCTGGCTCGAAATCCAGGTCGACCCGACCTCGTACGCCCCCATGCTGGGCGGTCTGATCCCAGCGCTGGAGGTCATCCTGGACGCCGTGGAGCGTGCCGGGCGGGAGACCGGTCTCGGCCTGCGGGTGCTGGTCGCCGCGAACCGTATGAAGCACCCGCTGGACGCCCGCACACTGGCGCGGCTCGCGGTCCGGTACCGGGACCGGGGGATCGTCGGCTTCGGCCTCTCCAACGACGAACGCCGCGGCATGGCACGGGACTTCGACCGCGCCTTCGCGATCGCCCGGGACGGCGGACTGCTGGCGGCGCCGCACGGCGGCGAGCTGACGGGACCGGCGTCCGTACGGGACTGTCTGGACGATCTGGACGCGTCCCGGATCGGGCACGGGGTGCGGGCGGCGGAGGACCCCCGGCTGCTGCGGAAGCTGGCCGAGCGTGGGGTGACGTGCGAGGTGTGCCCGTCGTCGAATGTGGCACTGGGCGTCTACGAGAAGCCGGCGGACGTGCCGCTGCGTACGCTGTACGACGCGGGGGTGCCGATGGCGCTGGGGGCGGACGACCCGCTGCTGTTCGGCTCGCGGCTGGCGGCACAGTACGAACTGGCGCGGAAGCACCACGGCTTCACGGACGCGGAACTGGCGGAGCTGGCGCGGCAGTCGGTGCGGGGCTCGGCGGCGCCGGAGGATGTCCGGAACAAGCTGCTGGCGGGGATCGACGACTGGCTGGCCGGCTAGCACTCGCTCCTCTTGTCGACCGCTCGGTAGGTGAATGTCTGCTTCGAGGGGCCGAGGGTCTCGAAGCGGGCGGTGTCCGCCGACAGCTGGGTCATGTACCCGGCAATGGGTGAGCTGTTCGCCCAGCTGGCAGTGGCGGCGAATCGAGCAGCGTCCTCGCTCTCCCAGATCCTGCCTCCGAACGTGGCGTACCGCAGGTCGCAGTCCTTGCTCAGCGAGTACGGGTAAGTGGACCGAAGGTGCGGGGCCGAGGGGCCCATCGGGAGGGCGGGCTCGTCGGACAGCTTCCGTTCCCCTTCCTCGGCCAGGCAGGGGGCATCGCCCGATACGGGGTGGAAGGTCATCACGGGCATCGCGGGCGTATCGGTGTCGAAGACGGCGGTGTCCTTCCCGGTCAGGGTCATGTACCCGCCCATGCGGGCATCCTTGCTCACCCAGCTGACGGCGACCTGCATGCCGTCCTTGCTGCGCTGCCACGTCCGGCCACCGAAGACGGCATAGTCCAGATTGCACGCCGCGGACAGGTCGTACTGGTACCTCACCAGCTCCTTGGGCTTGGCGGGTCCGGTGGCCAAAGGGCCCTCCAGCGACAGGGGCGGACGAATCCTGGACGCCAGCCCATCGGGCGGGAGCTGCTTCGTCGGGGGCACCTTGGCCATGGACGAGGCACGATCGGACGGCGCCGTGTGCTCGTCGGTCGGCCACAGGGCGAGGCCTGTGCCGCCCGCGACCAGGACCGTCACGCAGCACACGGCCGCCAATCGGCGGCGGGCCCGGGTCCGGCGGCCCCGGGCCATCAGTGCGCCCACCGCCGGCGGACCCCCGGGCGAGCCGTCCGACTCGGCCAGATCGT
Organism: Streptomyces sp. NPDC002868; assembly: GCF_055563295.1. Taxonomy (NCBI): domain Bacteria; kingdom Bacillati; phylum Actinomycetota; class Actinomycetes; order Kitasatosporales; family Streptomycetaceae; genus Streptomyces; species Streptomyces sp. NPDC002868. The sequence goes on from NZ_JBVHDR010000002.1 coordinate 863,810, forward strand.
GCAGGCTCCGCCTCAACAGCTCTTCGTTCGAGTGGGCTGTCTCGCTCATCGTGTGCCCCTTCCCGCGTAACCGGCCAGCGCACCCGCAGCGCGCAGCCGCTCCAAGGCCCTGTTGGTACGGCTCTTGACCGTCCCGGGCGAACAGCCGAGCAATTCGGCCGTCTGTTCCACCGACAGGTCCTCGTAGAAACGGAGCACCACCACCGCGCGCTGAGGACGGGGCAGAGCGGCAAGCGCACGCCCCAGCTCCAGCCTCGCCTCCGCACTCCCCGCCATGTCATGGCCGTCAGAGCCGGTGTCCCCTTCGGGGCGTACGACTTCCGTGTGCCAGCGGCGCCTGCGCCAGGTCGCGTAGAGATTGACGACCACCTTGCGGGCATATGCCTGAGGCGAGTCCCAGCCCGCCGAACGGCCCCAGCGCAGATAGACCCGCACCAGCGCCGCCTGCACCAGATCTTCGGCAGTGTGCCGATCGCCTGTCAGCAGACGGGCCGTCCGCAGCAGCGACGCGTGCGCCCCCGCCACGAAATCCGCGAACTCCGCGTCGCGAACCGAACCGCCCTCACCCACGGGTGCTCCCCCCAAGGAGTCTGAGGTCCAAGGACCCTGTCCCCCACTCGACAACCTGGGGAGCCCAGCAGGTTCCATCGGATGGTGTGGTGGGCCTCCGGACGACTGACCGATTTTGCTAACCGATTCCGCGCAGCAGTGTGCGGGCGATTCCCGCGGCGAACTCGTCGAGTGGCTGCGGAGGCTTGCCGTCCTCGGTCATGTCGTACGCGAAGGCCCGCTGGGCGCAGGCGCCGAGCAGCAGGGACGCGGCCGCGTAGGTGTCGGCTCCGGCGGCGATGCGGCCAGCTTCCTGCTCGGCCCGCAGATAGGCGTCGAGGCCCCGGATGGGCATGTGCGGGCCTCTGCCCAGCTCGCGCACGGCCGCGTCATGGCGCTGCTTGAGCCTGGGCTCGGCGTAGAGCGAAGCGGCGAGGGGGAAGCTCTGGGCGTAGAAGAGCGCGGCCTCGCGGGCGATCTCGGTGAGGTTCTCCTCGACACTCCGCTCGCCCGGGTCCGCGATCAGACTGCCGAGCAGCGGCCCGAGCCTGGGCAGCCGCTCCATCAGCACGGTCACGAACAGGTCTTCCTTGCTCGCGAAGTATTTGTAGAGCGCTGCCTCCGAGCAGCCGGCCGCCCTGGCGATCTCCTTGGTGGTGGCGCGGGCGAGGCCGATGGTGAGCATGAGCTCGTGCGCGGCGTCGAGGATGCGGACGCGGGCCGGTTTCTGCATGGATCCTCCGAACCGGGACACCGGGGGCTTGACGAGTGGGTGAGTGCTTACCCACTCTAGGGGTGAGTGAACACTTACCCACCTTGGAGGTGCGGGCCATGAGGCTCACAGTTTTCGGCGCGACCGGGGGTATCGGGCAGGAGATCGTCCGGCAGGGTCTGGCGGCGGGCCACCAGGTCACCGCGGTGGTGCGGGACCCGGCGCGGCTGACGGTGACGGGTGAGGGTCTGGAGGTCTTCACGGCAGGCATCGACGACCCGGAAACGCTGCGGCCGACCGTGGCGGGCCGGGACGCGGTGTTCTCGGGGCTCGGCCCGCGCACGATGAAGCAGGTGGGCATCGCGTCGGGCCTGACGCGCGTGATCCTTCAGGCGCTGGACGCGGAGGGCGTACGCCGCTTCCTGGTGGCGAGCGCGGCGCCCCTGGGGCCCGTACCGGCGAACGAGACGTTCCTCCTGCGCTACATCGGGACGCCGCTGATCTCGCGGATTCTGCGCAAGCACTACGACGACCTGCGGGTCATGGAGGACGAGCTCCGGCGGAGCGCGACCGACTGGACGTCGGTGCGGCCGCCGAAGCTGGTCGATACGCCGGTGACGGGCGTCTACCGGACGGCCGTCGGCGCCAATCTGCGGGGCGGATCGAAGATCGGGCGGGCGGATGTGGCGCACGCGATGCTGGCGATGGCCGATGATTCGGCGACGCTCAAGCAGGCGGTGGGGGTGGCGTACTGAATCAGGCGCAACGGGGCGGTTGCTCGCCGGCATCGGCCGGACGGAATTCGATCGGACCGCCCTCGGCGAGCTCGAACCGGAGCCTGTCTCCCGTCATCTTCATGAAGCCGTTCACCATCAGGAACCCCCGCCCACCGCCCAGGCCGGTCTCCGCCTCCGAATAGGTGCGGACGGTCTTCCACAACCGGCTGTCGAAAGTGGCATAGCGGAGGCCGCAGTGGACGTAGAGGTTGTACGGGTACCAGACCCCTTCCCGGGCCTTGTCGGGCGCGAGTTCCAGGACCGGCGGCTTGGCCGGGTTCGGTGCGGGGAGGAGGAGGGGGCAGTGTCCACCGCCCCTCGCGGGATGAAAGGTGATGGTGCCGCCCGGTGATCCTGCGGGGAACTCGAACCGTGCGGTGTTCTTCGACGTCAGGGTCATATGACCGGACACCCGGTCGCCGGCAGAGCTCGCCGTGGAGCTCGGCTGCGAGGTGCTGACCCATTTGCCATCGCCGAATATGGCGAAGCGCAGCCCACAGCTGGTGACCAGGTCGTACGGGTACTTGACGCCGATCTTCGGTTCGGCCGGCCCCAGTCGCAGGGGCCGATCCGCAGGGACGGTCGCGGTGGAGGCCGCCGAGTCCGGGGTGCGCGGCGCATGGTCCGTCGACCGCAGGCCGAGGCCCGTGCCGCCCGCGATCAGGACCGTCGCGCAGCACACGGCCCCTACCCGGCGGCGGGCCCGGGTGCGGCGGCCGCGGGTCACCAGCGCGTCCACCACGGGCGGGCGCCCGGGCCGACCGTCCGACCCGGCCAGTTCTCGCAGTCCGCGCCTCAACAGATCTTCGTCACTCATCACGTGCCCCTCCCGCGTCACCGGCCGGCGCCACCCGCAGCACGCAGCCGCTCCAAGGCCCTGTGGGTACGGCTCCTGACCGTCCCGGGCGAACGGCCGAGTACCTCGGCCGTCTCTTGCGACAGGTCCTCGCGAGTGGTGAACGCGCGGGCGGTTCCAATCCTCGCGTCCGCGCGGCCCGCCGTCGACCCTGGTGCGGATGGCGCGTACGAGCGCGGCCTGCACCGGATCTTCGGCGGTGTGTGCGGGGCGTCCCGCCGGCAGACGAGCCGTCCGCGGCGACGACGCACGCTCCCTGCCACGAATGCGCGAGGACCCTGTCACCCACTCGACAACCTGGAGAGCCCAGCAGGTTCCGCCGGGGGCCTCAGAGGCTGACGCCGACGGTCACCGGCTCATTGACCAGCGTGACGCCGAACGCCTCGCGCACGCCCGCCGCGACCTCGCGGGCCAGGGCCAGCAGGTCCTCGGTGGTGGCTTCGCCACGGTTGGTCAGGGCAAGGGTGTGCTTGGTGGAGATACGGGCCGGGCCCGTGCCGTACCCCTTGGTGAAGCCTGCCTTGTCGATCAGCCAGGCCGCCGACGTCTTGGTGAGGCCGTCCCCCGCCGGGAAGGCGGGCGGCGCGACGTCATCGCCGAGCCGGTCACGGACCCGGGTGAGGAAGGACTCGTACTCCCCGGCCGTCAGGATCGGGTTGGTGAAGAAGGACCCTGCGGACCAGGTGTCGTGGTCCTCGGGGTCCAGCACCATGCCTTTGCCGGCGCGCAGCTTCAGTACGGTCTCGCGCGCCGCGGCGGCCGGGACGCGGTCGCCCGCCTCGACGCCGAGGGCGCGGGCCGTCTCGGCGTACTTGAGGGGGGCGGAGAGGCCGTCCGCGTCCTCAAGATCGAAGCGCACGCGCAGGACGACATAGTGCTCCGGGTGCTGCTTGAAGCGGCTGTGGCGGTACGAGAAGGCGCACTCGGCGTTCGGGACGGTGACCGTCTCGCCGGTGCGGCGGTCGTAGGCGACGACCTCGGTGATGGTGCTGGAGACTTCCTGGCCGTACGCGCCGACGTTCTGGATCGGGGTCGCACCGGCCGAGCCGGGGATGCCGGCCAGGCACTCGATGCCCGCGAGGCCCGCCTCGACGGTGCGGGCGACGGCGTCCGTCCACACCTCGCCGGCCGCCAACTCGAGCTTCGTGCCGGACAGTTCGAAGCCGCGGGTGGCGATGCGGAGCGCGGTGCCGTCGAAACCCTTGTCGCCGATGACCAGATTGCTGCCGCCGCCGATGATCAGCAGCGGGGTGCCGGCGGTGTCCGCCTCGCGTACGGCGGCGATCACCTCGTCGTCGGTGGTCGCCGTGACGAGGCGGGTCGCGGGGCCGCCGAGCCGGAAGGTGGTCAGGGGGGCGAGGGGGGCGTCGTGGAGTTCCTGCACGGGGACAAGGGTACGGTCCGTGGCCCCGCCGCTCGGGCGGGGCCACGGACCACATGCGTACACACGCTGTCGTACGGCTGCGACAGGGCTGCTATCGGGCTGCGACACGGCTGCCGTGAGGCGGCTGTCACACGGCGACGGGCGCGCGCTCATCGGCGGTCGCGGCCGCCTCCTCCGTCCCCGCCTGGGCCGTGCGGCGGCGGCCCGGGATCAGCAGCGCGACCAGCGCCGCGAGGGCCACTGCTCCCGCGCCGATCCAGAGCGCCGGGACGGTGCCGTCGGTGAAGGCGTCGGGGGTCTCGTAGCCGCCCTGGGCGGCGAAGACCGCGCCCAGGACCGCGATGCCGAGGGCTCCGCCGACCTCGCGCAGGGCGTTGTTGGCGCCGGAGGCGATGCCCTGCTCGGCGGGGCGGACGCTGGACATGACCACGCTGGCCGCGGGGGCGAAGTACAGCGCCATACCGACGCCACCGAGGATCAGGCCGGGGAGCTGAGCCGCGTACGAGACACCCGGTTCCAGGACGATGGCGAAGAGCCCGAGGCCGACCGCCTGGAGGGCGAGGCCGGTGGCGACGACCGGACGGCCGCCGATCTTGTCGGAGAGGTAGCCGGCGATGGGCGCGACGATCAGCGGCATGCCCGTCCAGGGGAGCATCCGCAGGCCCGCCTCGGTGGGCGAATAGCCGGCGACGCCCTGCAGGAACTGGCTGAGCAGGAAGATCGAGCCGAACATCCCAAGGAACATCAGCAGGCTCGCGACATTGATCCCGAAGAAGGCGCGGTCGCGGAAGAGCCGCATGGGGAGCATGGGGTTCTTGCTGGTGATCCCGTAGCGGACGAAAGCGAGGATGAGCGCCGTGCCCACGATCAGACCGGCCAGGATCGGGGTGCTGGTCCAGCCGTCGGCCTGGCCGTTGACCAGGGCGTAGACGATGCCGAAGAGGCCGCCACTGACGAGCAGGGTGCCGGGGACGTCGAGCCGGGCGTTGGGGGCGTACGACTCGTCCAGGCGCAGCCGGGCCAGCGGCAGCAGGACAAGGCCGATCGGAACGTTCAGCCAGAAGATCCACTGCCAGGAGATGTGCTCGGTGAGACTGCCGCCGATGAGGGGTCCACTGGCGACGGCGAGGCCGGTGACGGCGCTGAAGATGCCGAGGGCCGCGCCACGGCGGGCGACGGGGACAGCCGCGGTGAGCAGGGTCAGGGTGAGCGGCATCATGACCGCGGCGCCGACGCCCTGGACGGCGCGGGCCGCGATGAGGGCGTCGATACCGGGCGCGAGGGCGGCCGCTGCGGATGCTCCGGTGAAGATCGCCAGGCCCGCTATGAAGAGCCTGCGGCGGCCGAAGCGGTCACCGAGGGCGGCGCCGAGCATCAGCAGGACGGCGAAGGTGAGGGTGTACGCGCTCACCGTCCACTCGAGGTCCTCCAGCGCGCCCCCAAGGTCCTTGCGAATGGAAGGAAGAGCGGTGGTGACGACGAGATTGTCGAGGGCCGCCATGAAGCCGGCGACGCTGGTGATGACGAGGGCCCAGGCGGCGCTGGAGCGGCGGCCTGCTTGCTGGTTCATTGCTCCCCCAGAGGGTTAGTTATTAATGACTAACTTTCACAGGCACAACTCACCCCGGGAAAGGGGCGGTTGCTGCAACTAGCGCGGACCCTTGATGTCCGACGCAGCCTTGATGTCCGACGCGACCTTGATGTCCGACATGTTCAGTCCGGACCACACCCGGTGCTCCTCCGGGAAGCCCAGCGCCACCAGAACGTTGATCAGCATGCCGCAGCCGAGGAAGTCGGTCGTCTGCTTCGAGTCCCCGGCGAAGGCGACCTGAGCCTGGTCCCAGACCTCGGCCCAGCCTGCCCTGATCCGTTCACCGAACTCGTGGTCCCCGGCCGCGTCGGCGGAGGCCACCGCGACATACGTCTGCATCTGCATCAGAAGCTTGTCGCTGTCATCGATGAGCCGCATGTACGCGGCAGCCATCGCCTCCATCGGCGAATCGTCGGGACGCCGCTCCAGGGCGTCGGCAAATGCCTTGGGGGTCTCCTCCAGACAGCGGAGGGCCGCGGCCAGGAACAGCTCCCGCTTGTTCTTGAAGAGGCGGAAGAGATACGGCTGCGATACGCCGACCCGCTTGGCGATCACCTCGGTGGAGGTGCCGTTGTAGCCGCCGTGCGCGAATTCGGTGATCGCGGCGCGGATGACGCTCTCGCGTCGCTCCTCTGCACTCATCCTGGCCATGAAACTAAGTTAGTGTCCAATCACTAACTAAGTCAAGGAGGGGCAGAACCGAGTAAGGGGCACCCCGCATTGCGGGGTGCCCCTTACCTCGTCGCCGTATCGCTCAGGCGAGCCGCACGACGGCCCGGGAAATCCCGAGCACCTTCTCCCCGGCGCTCGTCGCCGTCAGGTCGACCCGCACCAGGTTGTCGTCCAGCTTCACCGCGACCTTGCCGCTGACCTCGATCAGCGCGCCCTTCTCGTCGTTCGGCACGACGACGGGCTTGGTGAAGCGCACTCCGTACTCGATGACCGCACCCGGGTCGCCGACCCAGTCGGTCACCACGCGGACCGCCTCGGCCATGGTGAACATGCCGTGTGCGATCACGTCGGGAAGTCCGACCTCCGTGGCGAACTTCTCGTTCCAGTGGATCGGATTGAAGTCGCCCGAGGCGCCCGCGTACTGCACCAGCGCCGCCCGGCTGACGGGGAAGCTCTGTGCCGGCAGCTCGGTGCCGACCTCGACGCCCGCGTATGAGATCTTCGCCGTCATCACGCCTCCTCGGCGGCGCGCGCCACCAGCTTGGTCCACGCGGTCACGACATGCTCGCCGGCCTCGTCGTGCACCTCGCCGCGGATGTCCACGACGTCGTTGCCCGCAAGGGACTTGATGGTCTCGATGGTCGAGGTGACCGTCAGCCGGTCCCCTGCCCGCACCGGCCGCGTGTACGCGAACTTCTGGTCGCGATGCACCACGCGGTCGTAGTCCAGCCCCAACTGTGGATCCTGAATGACCTGTTCCGCTGCCTTGAAAGTGATCGCAAAGGCGAAAGTCGGCGGAGCGATCACATCGGAGTAGCCGAGAGCCTTGGCGGCTTCCGGGTCGGTGTACGCGGCATTGGCGTCACCCACCGCCTCGGCAAACTCACGGATCTTCTCCCGGCCGACCTCATAGGGCGGGGTGGGCGGATAGGTCCGCCCGACAAAGGACTGGTCGAGCGCCATGGACTGGCTCCCTCCTGATGGATTGACCACAAGCTGATGGATTGACCACGACAAACGACACGAGGCCGCCCCCAGTGGGGACGGCCTCGTATACGAGCCTGATTCAGCGCGTTTCGCGGTGCGCCGTGTGCGAGTTGCAGCGCGGGCAGTGCTTCTTCATCTCAAGACGGTCCGGGTTGTTGCGCCGGTTCTTCTTGGTGATGTAGTTCCGCTCCTTGCACTCCACGCAGGCCAGCGTGATCTTCGGGCGGACGTCGGTGGCAGCCACGTGAGTGCTCCTTGGACGGACGGATGAACGGATGAACGCATAAGAGAGTAGCCGACCGGAGGACCGACCCCACAATCGGCTACTGTGTGTAGCGGTGACCGGACTTGAACCGGTGACACAGCGATTATGAGCCGCTTGCTCTACCGACTGAGCTACACCGCTGCGATACCGGATCCCCTCACCCGGAGGTGAGGATCTCCGACATCAGAGCCCCAATACGGAATCGAACCGTAGACCTTCTCCTTACCATGGAGACGCTCTACCGACTGAGCTATTGGGGCGAGCGATGAAGACATTACACGGTCGGTCGCCGATCGCCCAAATCCGTTTCCCGCTCCCCTCACGGCCCCCACCTCGCCCGTCCCGTACGCCACTCGTGGCCACACCGGTACGACTATTGCGCTCCTCCTCGAAGCGCGCTCGGTGCGCCCCTAGGCTCGACCCACGCCGCGTGATCTTGCCCCTCGTCGCGCCGCCCGAGCCCCACCGCCCCACCCAGGAGCGCGATGCCCGACAGCCAGCCGCAGCCACCCGACGGCACCACCGCGGACACCACTGCGCTGCTGCTCTGCGGCGCCCGGCTCACGGACGGCCGCACCGTCGACGTACGGCTCAGCGGCGGCCGCATCGAGGCTGTCGGCACCGCGGGCAGCCTCACCCCGCGCTCCACCCGAGTGGATCTGAGCGGCTACCTGCTGCTCCCTGCCCCCGCCGAGCCGCACGCCCACGGCGACACCGCGCTCACCGCCGACTCCCCCGGGCCCGTCTCGTACGACACCGAGGACGTCCAGCGGCGCACCACAGAGGCCGCGCTGTTGCAGCTCGGCCACGGAGCGACTGCGCTGCGCTCGCACGTACGGATCGGGGATGTGCAGGGGCTCGGCCCGCTGGAGGCGGTCCTGCAGGCGCGGCGCTCGCTGCGCGGGCTCGCCGATCTGACGGCTGTGGCCGTGCCCCGGCTGCTGACGGGCGTCGCGGGCGCGGACGGTCTGGCGATGCTGCGGGACGCGGTGAAGATGGGCGCGGGGGTGGTGGGCGGATGCCCGGACGCCGACCCGGATCCGACCGGGTACGCGGAGGCGGTGCTGGAGGTCGCCGCGGAGCACGGCTGCCCCGTCGATCTGCACACGCACGGTGACGACCCGGCGCGGCTCGCACGGCTGGCGGCGATGGCGGGCGGGCTGCGGTCCGGGGTGGTGATCGGGCCGTGCGCGGGGCTCGCCCGACTGCCGCGTGAAGTGGCCTCGAGGGCCGCGGACCAGCTCGCGGCGGCCGGCGTGACGGTGGTCTGCGTGCCGCAGGGCGGCTGCGGGGCCGTGGAACTCCGGGGCAACGCGCCGGTGCGTCTGCTGCGCGCGGCCGGGGTGCGGGTCGCGGCGGGCAGCGGGGCACTGCGGGACGTATCGAATCCGGTGGGGCGCGGCGATCCGCTGGAAGCGGCGTATCTGCTGGCATCGCAGGGCGGGATGCGGGCGAAGGACGCGTACGGATCGGTGGCCGGGGCGGCGCGGGAGGCGATGGGACTGCCCGAGGTGCGGGTGGAGGCCGGTTTCCCCGCGGAGCTGCTGGCGGTGCGTGGCGAGCGGATCTCGGGGGTGCTGTCGCTGGCGTACAGCAGGATCGTGATCCATCGCGGGCGGGTGGTGGCGCGGACGAGCGCGGTACGCGAGTACTGCGACTCGGCGGTCGCGGTGGCGCTGGAACTGCCGCGTCAGGGGCGCCCGGATCCGGGGCCCTGAGCCTTGCTTCTTGAGCTTTGAGCCCGGCCTTTGAGCCGTAAGGCCGGGCCTTGAGCCTGGGCCTTGAGCAGGGAACGCGTCAGTCCCTGAGCGGGCTCCGCGCTTCGGACGTACCGTCGTAGTCATGCGCATTGTCATCGCTGGAGGACACGGTCAGATCGCACTCCGTCTGGAGCGGCTGCTCGCGGCGGGCGGGCACGAGGTCGTAGGCATCATCCGCAAACCTGAACAGGCCGCCGACCTGCGCGAAGCCGGAGCCGAACCAGTCGTACTCGACCTGGAGTCGGCCTCGGTCGAGGAGGTCGCCGCGGTGCTGCAGGGCGCCGGGGCGGCGGTCTTCGCGGCGGGCGCGGGCCCTGGCAGCGGCATCGCCCGCAAGGAGACAGTGGACCGCGGCGCCGCAGTGCTCTTCGCGGACGCAGCGGAACGGGCAGGCGTACCGCGGTACCTCGTGGTGTCGTCGATGGGCGCCGACGCGAAGCACCCTGGCGACGGGGAGTTCGACGCCTATCTGCGGGCGAAGGGCGCCGCGGACAACGACGTACGGTCCAGGTCGGGCCTCGACTGGACGATTCTGCGGCCGGGCACGCTGACGAACGACGCGGGCACAGGTCTCGTACAACTGAAGGCTTCGACGGGTCGCGGGATGGTGCCGCGCGACGATGTGGCGGCGGTGCTCGCTGAGTTGGTGGAGACGCCGGCCACGGCAGGGCTGACGCTGGAACTGATCAGCGGGTCGGTGCCGGTGACCGTTGCGGTGAAGGACGTCGCCGGAAACTGACCGGCTGACTCGCGGATTGGTCGCCGATTAATTTCCGGTCTCCGTACGGTCCTTGATGTCATGAGGGAACACATGCCTGAGATTCAGCCCGCGATCGTGGACCGCGGGGAGCAGCTGTACGCCTTCATCCGCGGGTCCGTCCGGATGGACGACTTCGCCCCGATCGCGGACCGGTTGCCGGAACTGATCGGCTGGCTGACCGGCCGCGGGGCGGAGTTCGCCGGCGCCCCCTTCTTCCGCTTCAACAGCATCGACATGGACGCGGAGTCGGAGGTCGAGGCGGGCATGCCCGTCGTGTCCATGCCGGAGCCCGAAGGGGACATCGGGATCGCCGTGCTGCCCGCGGGTCACTATGTGACGGTCACTCATGTCGGCCATCCCGACCAGCTGTTCGGGGTGATCACGGCTGTTCGGGAGTGGGCCGAGCGGGAGGGGCTGGAGTGGGACATGACGGTGGTCGACGGCGTTGAGCGCTGGGCGTGCCGGCTGGAGTCCTATCTGACCGACCCGCGGGTGGAACCGGACATGTCCAAGTGGGAGGTCGAGCTGGCTTTCCGGCTGGCTGACTGAGACCGGCAGAGTGGGGGGCGTAGTGGAGGGGGATTCGGAAGCGGCGGCGGGAGTCGCGGCGGGGGCAGGCGCGGCCGGAACTACGTGCGGGCGGTGCTCCAGCTGGACGCGGCGGACTGCGGTGCGCAGGTTCCGCACTCGACCGCGTGGCGTTCGCGGTAGTCGGTCTTGTCGAACTTCGGCGGCCGGCCACCACGAGTGCCGAGCTTCTGGCGGTTGCGGACGCGGTCTGCGGGAACCGGGATCGTTGCTTTGATCCCGCGTCTGCGCAGGTAGGCGCGGTTCTTACGGGAGTCGTACGCCTTGTCCGCCCGCCGGTCCATACCGTTCCGGCACATCACGCCACGGAGCACCCGTCCGGGTCCGCCACCGTATGCCGTCCATCAGCTGCCGCGGGGTCCACACCGGCGGGCGGCCCGGCTTGATGCCCTTCGGCAACAACGGCTGCAGCCGGACCCACTGGCTGTTCGTCAGATCACCACGCCCCACGAGGCGTGATCGTTTCACAAGCAAGATCCACTTTCGCAACAGGCCCTGGCGCCGTCTCGCCGAACTCGACTTCAGCGTCTGCGACCTCGGCGGAACACTTGCGGCGGATCAAACAATGTGGAGTCGCTCCAACGATCCGTCCGAGCCACGGAGCAGGAGATCCCTACCCTCCTCTTTCTGCGCTTCGAGATAGGCGTAGATCTGGACTGCTCGGTTGATCACATCCGTCTTGCTCAGGCCGCTCCGCTCTACGAGTTCAGCAACTGCCTTCACCGCTGGCGGGACGAGCGTCACCGAGTAGCGCTCACTGGCCGTCGTCTGCGGCGGGCCGGCTTGCTGTGCCATGAAGCCTTCTCCTCTCCGGTGAGATCCACCAGGTACGGGCCGCCGTCCCAGACGTCCGCACCCTCATGAGCACCTCTATTGAACCATGCTGGTGCAGAAATGCACCTGAGCGGTACGCTGTGTGGGCGAAGTAGCACCGACGGTGCCCACTGCTCGATGCTGCTTGGCCCCGGGTGTCACCGCTGTCCGCGCGCCTGAAGCGCACGCGGCCAGCCTTGACCCGTCCCGGGCGCTACCGGCAAGGGGCTCACAAGGGGGAAGCCCTGCGGTAGCGCTCGGGGTGCAGCGTCGGCGGTCGCGTCTCCGCTTCAAGGCGGCGACGCGGTGCGCATCCGGGCCTTGTCACGCCCATCGTGAGAGGAGGGTCCTGAGCACCTTTGAGGAAGTGACCAGCGTCAATTAGCTGGCGCGACAGACCCACGACGCGACCCACGACGCGAGGAGGAGGTGAGTCCCGTGAAGCCCTTGAACCCGGTTCCCACCTAGGTGAAAAGCACCTGGTACGGGTGATAGTGAAGGGTCTGAGATGGCCACCGAAGGCGCTCCGACGCTTGACAGCACCGAAGACCAGCAGACCGCAGCGGCCTACGTCACTTTCACGACATCTGAGGGGCCGGCCCTCTCAGTGGGCGTCCCAGAGGAGCACTCTGTTCGTCTCCTCGAAACACTCAGGATCACGTCAGGCGTGATTGGGTCAGTGACTGCGCCGTACCTGATGGCGAAGGCCTTGGAGGCCGCCAAGGTAACCGAACCCTGGCAGGTGCCAGCAGCCTTTCTGACACTCTCGGTTCTCCTGCCTCTGCTCTACATCTGCCTTTACCGCCGCAGTAGTTGACGCAAAGAGCCTTCCAGGCGGCCCCGATGAACGTGCGCCACCCCTTGTGCCCCCAGGCCACCCCGGTCGGGGGCACTCAGCTTTCCTCGCTAACGGCTGCAAGAGTGTGTCGACGTGGCTGAGTGCGGGAGTGGAGCCGCAGATCGTCGCGCAGCGAGCGGGGCGCAGTTTGGCGGTGCTGTTCCGGATCTACGCCAAGATCCTCAAGGGCGGCGAAGACGCGGCCAATGCGAAGATCTCAGCCCGCCTGAACCAGCACCGGAACCCCTCAGCCGGATCCCGATCGCGATCAGGTCGTAGAGCCTGCTCGGGGCGGGGATTCCCGTCCACGCCCCGTCCAGAACTACTGGTAGAGAGCGTGCGGGAGCGAGACATTGCGAGACAGTCCAGCCTGACGGCTGCCCGCACGCAGATGGCCCCCGACCCGCGTTTCCGCAGATCAGGGGCCATCTTCATCACGTGGCGGCGCCAGGATTCGAACCTGGGTAGGCAGAGCCGACGGATTTACAGTCCGTTCCCATTGGCCACTCGGGCACACCGCCATGGGATGTCGCCGCGAGAGTGACCGCTGTGGGGCGGTGCTCCGTGGCAACGACGTAAACGATACCCGATGCCCAGGGGTGCTCCGCCACTGGATTGATCAGCCCTCGGGGCGGGTGCGGGTGGCTAGGCTTGCGGGAGCGGTCGGGGGACTTCCGGCCGCGTCTCCACGCACCCGATACAAGGAGCCACAGGACATGGCCGACTCCAGTTTCGACATCGTCTCGAAGGTCGAGCGGCAGGAGGTCGACAACGCCCTCAACCAGGCCGCGAAGGAGATCTCTCAGCGCTACGACTTCAAGAACGTCGGGGCTTCGATCGCCTGGTCCGGCGAGAAGATCCTTATGCAGGCGAACTCCGAGGAGCGGGTCGCCGCCATCCTCGACGTCTTCCAGTCCAAGCTGGTCAAGCGCGGGATCTCGCTGAAGGCGCTGGACGCGGGCGAGCCGCAGCTGTCCGGCAAGGAGTACAAGATCTTCGCCTCGATCGAGGAGGGCATCTCCCAGGAGAACGCCAAGAAGGTCGCGAAGATCATCCGCGACGAGGGCCCGAAGGGCGTCAAGGCGCAGGTCCAGGGCGATGAGCTGCGGGTCAGCTCGAAGAGCCGGGACGACCTGCAGGCCGTGCAGGCGCTGCTGAAGGGGCAGGACTTCGACTTCGCGCTGCAGTTCGTGAACTACCGCTGATTCCGGCGGGCGCTCCGGGCGGACCGGGGGCGGGAGCGGCTCGGCCGCCCCGCCCCCGCCCCGTGTCAGCGGGCCGTCGATGCGACGTCCGATATCCGCCAGCTTCGGCGGGGTGGGGGTCGCAGACTCGTAGGCGTACGGCGCAAGAAGTAGGGCGCAAGAAGTACGGCGCAGGAAGTGCCGCACGGGTACGGCGCGGGACACGCCGCGCGGAAGGGAACGAGCCATGACGGTCTACACGGCCATCGACAGCCCGCTGGGCGAACTGCTGCTGGTCGGCGAGGAGTCCGCCACCGCAAAGGGCGGCACTGCGCTCGCCTCGCTGTCGTTGCCGGGCCAGAAGGGCGCGGCTGTCGTCCGGGACGGCTGGCGGCGCGACCCGGCGGCCTTTGAGGAGATCGGCGATCAGCTGACCTCGTACTTCGACGGCAGGCTGACGCGCTTCGAGATCGAGTACGTCTTCGGCGGCACCGAGTTCCAGCGGCGGGTGTGGCGGGCGCTGGAGGAGATTCCGTACGGGGCGACGGCGACGTATGGAGAGATTGCCGAGCGGGTCGGCACATCGGCCGTGGGAGTACGGGCCGTGGGCACTGCGATCGGGCGCAATCCGCTGCTCGTCGTCCGGCCCTGCCACCGGGTGATCGGGTCGGACGGCGCCCTTCGGGGGTACGCGGGCGGCCTGGAGCGCAAGGAGCGGCTCCTCGGACTCGAGGGCGCGCTGGCGTCGTGAGCGGCGAGGCACTGTTCCCGAGAGAGCGTGCGGTGGTCGCCCCGGGAGCGGTGCATGTGCCCGGGTGGCTGCCGGTCGGGCGTCAGCGGGAACTGGTCGAAGCCTGCCGCGGCTGGGCTCGCGGTCCCGTGCCGATCCGCTACACCGTGCTGCCGGGCGGTGGCGTGATGTCCGTACAGACGGTGTGCGTGGGCTGGCACTGGCTGCCGTACCGGTACAGCCGCACCGCGGACGATGTGAACGGCGCACGGGTCGCCGAATTCCCCGACTGGCTGGTGGAGTTGGGGCGTGCGGCGCTGGCCGTGGCGTACGAGGTGGGCGGCACGGACGGGGCGGAGGGCATAGCGGGTGCGGTCGGGGCCGGGGCCGATCAGGGGTACACCCCCGACACCGCGCTGATCAACTTCTACGACGGCACCGCGCGGATGGGGATGCACCAGGACAAGGAGGAGCGGTCCGGTGCGCCGGTGGTGTCGCTGAGTATCGGTGACACCTGTGTCTTCCGGTTCGGGAACACCGAGACGCGGGGGCGGCCGTACACCGATGTGGAACTGGCGTCCGGGGACCTGTTCGTCTTCGGAGGCCCCTCGCGCTTCGCCTACCACGGGGTGCCGAAGGTGTGCCCGGGCACGGCCGACCCGACGACGGGGATGAGCAGCGGGCGGCTGAACATCACCCTGCGGGAGACAGGGCTGGGCGGCTAGCGCGAACGCGAGTGGCCGAACAGGATCCGGTAGACGATCAGCAGCACGAGCGAGCCGCCGATGGCCGCTGCCCAAGTGGCCCCGTCGTAGAACTCGTTGGTGATCGGCCGGTCCAGGTAGCGTGCCGATATCCAGCCACCGATGAACGCGCCGACGACGCCTATGAGCGTCGTGCCGATCAGACCGCCCGGGTCGCGGCCCGGGAGCAGAATCTTGGCTATGGCCCCGGCGAGCAGCCCGAGAATGATCCAGCTGATGATGCCCATGCCGTGAACCTGCCTTTCGTACGGTGTTGAACTGAAGGACGACGGTGGAACGGGGCGCGGTTGCGGAGATCAGTAGGGTTCGGCGCATGACACAGGAACTGCGGCGATCCCTGGGACTGTTCGACGCCGTCGTGATCGGGCTCGGGTCGATGGTCGGGGCGGGCATTTTCGTGGCACTGGGCCCGGCGGCCCGGGCCGCCGGATCGGGGCTACTGCTGGGACTGGCACTGGCCGCGGTCGTGGCGTACTGCAACGCCATGTCGTCGGCGCGGCTCGCAGCCCGCTATCCGGCGTCCGGCGGGACCTATGTGTACGGCCGGGAGCGGCTCGGCGAGTTCTGGGGGTATCTGGCGGGCTGGGCGTTCGTCGTAGGGAAGACCGCGTCGTGCGCGGCGATGGCGCTGACGGTCGGGGCGTATGCGTGGCCGGAGCAGGCGCACGCGGTGGCGGTCGCCGCGGTGGTGGCGCTGACTGCCGTGAACTACGGGGGCGTTCAGAAGTCGGCGTGGCTGACGCGGGCGATCGTGGCAGTCGTGCTGGCGGTCCTCGCTGCGGTCGTGGTGGTCTCTCTCGGATCGGGCTCGGCGGACTTCGGGCGGCTGGATGTCGGCGCGGACGCCACCGTGGACGGGGTGCTCCAGGCGGCGGGACTGCTGTTCTTCGCGTTCGCGGGGTACGCGCGGATCGCCACGCTGGGCGAGGAGGTGCGGGACCCGGCACGTACGATCCCGCGCGCCGTCCCGCTGGCGCTGGGCATCGCGCTGGTGGTCTATGTGTGTGTCGCGGTCTCGGTCCTTTCTGTGCTGGGAGCCGGGGAGTTGGGCAAGGCGACGGCTCCGCTCACCGATGCCGTACGGGCGGCGGGCGCGCAGTGGCTGGCGCCTGTGGTGCGGGTGGGCGCCGCGGTGGCGGCGCTCGGGTCGTTGCTCGCGCTCATCCTCGGGGTCTCCCGGACGACGCTGGCGATGGCCCGGGACGGCCATCTGCCGGGTGCACTCGCCGCCGTGCACCCTCGTTTCCAGGTGCCGCACCGCGCGGAGCTGGCTGTGGGGGCGGTCGTCGCAGTGGTGGCCGCGACGGCGGATGTGCGCGGGGCGATCGGCTTCTCGTCGTTCGGAGTGCTGGTGTACTACGCAATTGCCAACGCCTCGGCGTGGACGCTGAGTTCCGATTCGGATCGGGATACACCCGTTCGAGTGACGGAGTCTCGAGCGATGACGGTCCGGGTCACGGCGGGATGCGGGCTGGTGGGTTGTCTGGTGCTGGCTCTCGCGCTGCCGGCGCTGTCGGTGGCCGCGGGTGCGGCCGTGCTGGCCGTGGGAGTGGTGGTGTACGCGGTACGGCGGCGACGCTAGGCCAGCCGCACATTCAGGCCAGGAAGCCCAGCGGCGCGGGCCCTTCGGACCTGGCCTGCAAGACGGCGTTCGGCAGGTCCCCCTCAGGGGCGCAGCCGAGCAGTTCGTACCGTTCGCGGACCGGCAACGGCAGATCCGCGAACGCCTACCGCGAGGCGAAGGGCTGGTCCGTGGGGACGATCTCCTTGCCGAAGGGCAGCAGCGAGACCGGGATCAGCTTGAAGTTGGCGATGCCCAGTGGGATGCCGATGATCGTGATGCACAGGGCGATGCCGGTGAAGATGTGGCCGAGCGCCAGCCACCAGCCGGCGAGGATCAGCCACAGCACATTGCCGACGCAGGACGGTGCGCCCGCGTCGCGGCGGTCGACCACGGTGTAGCCGAAGGGCCAGAGGGCGTAGACGCCGATGCGGAACGCGGCCAGACCGAACGGGATGCCGATGATCGTGATGCAGAGCAGCAGCCCCGCGAAGATGTAGCCGAGGAACATCCAGAAGCCGCACAGGATGAGCCATATGACATTCAGGATTGTCTTCATGGGCGGCGACCTGCCATCTGCTCGAGTCGGGCGATGCGTTCCGCCATGGGCGGGTGTGTCGAGAACATCTTGGAGAGGCCCGGGCCTGGCCGGAAAGGGTTCGCGATCATCATATGGCTTGCGGTCTCCAGGCGCGGCTCGGCAGGCAGTGGCAACTGCTTCGTACCGGCGTCGAGCTTGCGCAGGGCGCTGGCGAGGGCCAGCGGGTCGCCGGTGAGCTGGGCGCCCGAGGCGTCGGCCTCGTACTCCCGCGAACGGCTGACGGCGAGCTGGATCACGGAGGCGGCAAGCGGGCCCAGAATCATGATCAGCAGCATGCCGAGGAGACCCGGGCCCTCATCGTCGTCGGAGCGGCCTATGGGGATCAGCCAGGCGAAGTTCACCAGGAACATCACCACGGAGGCGAGGGCGCCGGCGACCGAGGAGATCAGGATGTCGCGGTTGTAGACATGGCTCAACTCGTGGCCGAGGACGCCGCGCAGCTCGCGCTCGTTGAGGATCTGCAGGATCCCTTCGGTGCAGCACACTGCGGCGTTGCGCGGGTTGCGGCCGGTCGCGAAGGCATTGGGGGCCTGCGTCGGCGAGATGTAGAGGCGGGGCATGGGCTGACGGGCGGCGGTGGAGAGCTCACGGACGATGCGGTAGAGCGCGGGGGCCTCGAATTCGCTGACAGGGCGGGCGCGCATGGCCCGCAGCGCCAGCTTGTCGCTGTTCCAGTAGGCGTACGCATTGGTGCCGAGCGCCACAACGAGCGCTACCAGCAGGCCTGTGCGACCGAAGAAGCTGCCGATGACGAGGATGAGGGCGGACAGTCCCCCGAGGAGTACGGCGGTCTTCAGCCTGTTGTGCCGACGGTGCACGGTACGCCCTCCAAGTCGTGCGGCAGGGGAACCCTTTGCGTGGTTGTCTCCACTCTCCAGTGGACCCTTCTGTACTGGTCAACGCCAGGCGAAGGTCGCTAGTTCCCTTGTGCCGTCGGCCTTGGAGCGGGCCGTTCGGGTAGTGGGCCGTTCGGGTAGTGGGCCGTTCGGGTAATGCTCAGAACAGGCTGCTCGCCGCGACGCGGAGCACCAGCTGGGGGTAGCCAGAGAGTACGACGCCGACGGCGGCGGTCAGGACGATGGCCACGGTGACCGCAGCGGGGGCGCGCTTTCTGACCGGCTGGGCCTCATCGGCGCTCTCCTCGGCGCCCGCCGGAGCGCGGAAGAGGATCGCTGTCCACTGCAGGTAGTAGTACAGGGCGATCACGACGTTGACGCCCATGATGACCGCCAGCCAGCCAAGGCCCGCGTCGACGGCCGACGCGAAGACGGTCACCTTGGCGAACAGGCCGATGATGCCGGGCGGCAGACCGGCCAGGCAGAGCAGGAAGAAGCCCATCGCGAGGGCGGTGAGCGGGCGGGTGGTGTAGAGGCCGCGGTAGTCGGAGATCCGGTTGAGCGGATGCGTACGGGCGACGAGCGCCGCCACCGCGAAGGCACCCAGGTTCACGACCGCGTACATGAGGGCGTACGCGACGGTGGCGCCGATCTGGTCGTCGCTGGAGTACGCGGCGGCCGCGATCGGCACCAGGAGGTAGCCGGCCTGCGCCACGGAGGACCATGCAAGGAGGCGTACCGCGCTCCACGCGCGCGTGGCCGACTGGCGCAGCGCCGCGACATTGCCCGCGGTCATGGTGAGACCGGCGAGAACGGCGATCGCCGGTCCCCAGACGTTCGCGTATCCGGGGAAGGCGATGACGGTCACCAGGATGAGGCCGGAGAAGCCGACCGCCTTTCCGACGACGGAGAGGTACGCGGCGATGGGCAGCGGTGCGCCCACATAGGTGTCGGGGACCCAGAAGTGGAAGGGGACCGCGGCCGTCTTGAACGCGAAGCCGACGAGGGTCAGCGCCACGCCCACCTTGGCGAGGGTGTCCAGCTGGCCAGGGACCTTGTCGAGCTCGGCGGCGATCTGGGTGAGATGCAGGGTGCCCGTCGTGGCGTACACGAAGCTGACGCCGAGCAGCATCACGGCGGTCGCGGCGACCGAGGAGAGGAAGAACTTCAGGGCTGCTTCGCTGGAGAGCCGGTCGCCACGCCTGAGGCCGACGAGCGCGAACGCGGGCAGCGATGCGACTTCGAGGGCGACGACGAGGGTGGCCAGGTCGCGCGAGGCGGGCAGCAGGGCCGCGCCGGCCGCGGAAGAGAGCAGCAGGAACCAGAATTCCCCTGCCGGGAGCTTCTTGCGGGTGTCGTGGAGCGAGAGCAGGGCAGTCAGCAGCGCGCCCCCGAGCACCAGCAGCTGGATCACCAGGGTGAAGTGATCGGCCGTGTAGCTGCAGGCGTCGGCGTCCGTCGTGAGGCAGAACGTCGCGCGGTTGCCTTTGCGCAGTGGCACCAGAGTGATGAGCGCGGCCACAAGACCGGCGATCGCGACGGCACCCAGCAGCCGCTTGCGCTGCTCAGGTACGAACAGATCGGCGACCAGCACGATCAGGGCGACCACCGCGGTGATGGTGGGCGGCGCGATGGTGAGCCAGTCGACGGACTGGACGAGGCTGGTGACGCTGTCGGCTGCCACGGTCACGACTTGCCTCCTGCGAGGAGCTTCTGCACGGCCGGGTCGGTGAGGCCGAGGAGGACCGCGGGCCACAGTCCGGCGAGGACGGTGAGAGCGACGAGCGGGGTCCAGGCGGCGAATTCGTACGTCTGGACGTCGGCGAGCGGTTTCGCGTCCGGCTCCTCCTCGTGCCGCAGCGCGCCCATGCAGACGCGGCGCACGACGATGAGCAGGTACGCGGCGGTGAGCAGGGTGCCGAAGCCGGCGATCGCCATGAAGGTGAGGAAGGCGGGGCGGCTCAGTCCCTCGGCGGGGTCGAACGCGCCGAACAGCGCGAGCATCTCGCCCCAGAATCCGGCCAGGCCGGGGAGGCCGAGGGAGGCTACGGCGGCGAAAGCGAGGAGGCCGCCGAGGCGGGGCGCGCGGCCGTAGAGGGCCGCTCCGGTGGCGCCGGCGAGGGTGTCGAGGTCGGCGGTGCCGTAACGGTCCTTGAGCGCTCCGACCAGGAAGAAGAGCAGGCCGGTGATGAGGCCGTGGGCGATGTTGGCGAAGAGCGCGCCGTTCACGCCGGTGGGAGTCATCGTCGCGATGCCGAGGAGTACGAAGCCCATGTGGCCGACGGAGGAGTACGCGATCAGGCGCTTGAGGTCGCCGCCCGCGCCCTGCTTGGCGAGGGCGAGGCAGGCGAGGGATCCGTAGATGATGCCGACGACGGCGAAGGCGGCGAGGTACGGCGCGAAGGTCTGCATGCCGTCCGGCGTGATGGGCAGCACGATGCGGACAAATCCGTACGTACCCATCTTCAGGAGTACGCCGGCGAGGAGGACGGAGCCAACGGTCGGAGCGGCGGTGTGCGCGTCCGGGAGCCAGCTGTGCAGCGGCCACATCGGAGTCTTGACGGCCAGCCCGAGACCGATCGCCAAAACGGCGATGACCTGCGTGGATGCGGTCAGCCCACGGCCGTTGTCAGTGGCGAGTGCCACCATGTCGAATGTGCCGGTCTTCAGCCCGATCAGCAGCAGGCCGAGCAGCATGACGATCGAGCCGAGCAGCGTGTAGAGGATGAACTTCCAGGCGGCGGGCTGCCGCGCCTCACCGCCCCAGCGGGCGATGAGGAAGTACATCGGGATGAGCACCATCTCGAAGGCCAGGAAGAAGAGCAGCAGGTCGAGGACGGCGAAGGTCGCGAGGGTCCCGGATTCAAGGACGAGCAGCAGTGCGACGAAGGCCTTCGGGGAAGGGCCCGCGGGCATCTTGAAGTAGCTGTACAGCGCGCACAGGAAGGTCAGCAGCGCCGTAAGGACCAAGAGGGGGAGGGAAATGCCGTCGATGCCGAAGTGGATCCGCACATCGAGTGCGGCGATCCAGCTGATGTCCGTCGTGGCCTGCATCTTCGACGGGTGGTCGTGGTCGAAGCCGAGGGCCAGCACGATCGCCGCGGCGAGGATCGCGCCGGTGACGGTCACGCCGTGCCGCAGGACGGCCTGGTCCGGGCTCCTGCCGCGCAGCCCGGGCGGGGCGGGCAGCAGCGCCGCCGCGGCCCCGACGAGCGGGCCGACGACGATGAACGCGAGAAGGAACTGCATCACGGACTCGCTGATATCGATCACGGCTCACGATCCGGCGTTGACGTTGGAAAGGACGACGGCGGCGATCGCCAGGACGACGGAGCCGGCGAGCAGCGCGCTGAGGTAGGTCTGCACATTGCCGGTCTGGGCGCGGCGGACGGCCGTGCCGAGCCAGCGGGTTCCGGTGCCCGATCCGCGTACGTACGTTTCCACGACCTCCCGGTCAAGGAAGCTGACCAGCTGGGCGGCGGCCCGGACGGGGCGTACGAACAGGGCGGAGTAGACGGCGTCGATGTGGAAACCGGCCGCGGCGTGGCGGTGGAGCGGGCCGAGCAGCAGTCGGCCGGGATCCGCCGGGTCGGGGGCTGCCGCGATGTCGCCGTATGCGGGGACGTGGGCGGCGATGGCCTCGGCCTCGACTACTGACGGCGCGGCTTCCGGATGTGCGGCGACGGCACCCAGGGGGATGCGGGCGGCGTCCGCGCGGTACTGGATGGCGCGCCAGGTGCCGTAGGTGATCAGTCCGCCGACGAGTGCGACACCGGTGCCGAGGACGGCGGTGGTGACGGTCGGGGTGAGGCTGTGGCCGTCGAACCAGTCGTCGAGGTAGCCGACGGTCAGGCCAAAGGCCAGAGAGGGGATGGCAAGCGCCCAGAGCACGGCGTTCATCACGATCGGCTGGCGGCCGTGGTCGGGGGCTTCGGCTCCGCGGCCGCGGAAGGTGAGCAGCCACAGGCGGGTTGCGTACGCGGCGGTGAGCAGGGCGGTGATCAGACCGGAGACCAGCACCGTCCAGCCCGCGGCGCCCGGTGCGATGTCGGATTCGCCGAGCGCCGCGTGCTCGGCGGCCACGAGGACGGCTTCCTTGGAGAAGAAGCCGGCGAAGGGAGGAATCGCGGCGAGCGCGAGCAGGGCGACCGTCATCGTCCAGTACGCGTCGGGGACGCGCTTGGCGAGGCCGCTCATCCGGGACATGGCGGCGAGCGAGTTGGTGCCGGCGGCGTGGATGATCACGCCGGCGGCGAGGAAGAGCAGTGCCTTGAACGCACCGTGCGACAGGAGGTGGAAGACGGCCGCGCCACGGTCCCCGACGGCCAGGGCGCCCGCCATATAGCCGAGTTGGCCGATGGTCGAGTAGGCGAGGACGCGCTTGATGTCGTCCTGGGCGAGGGCGGCGAGCCCCGAGCCGATCATGGTGACCGCGGCCATCACGGCGAGGACGGTGAGCGCTGCCGCGGAGGCGGCGAAGACGGGAAGGAGCCGGGCCACGAAGTAGATGCCTGCCGCGACCATCGTCGCGGCGTGGATCAGCGCGGAGACGGGGGTGGGGCCCGCCATCGCGTCGGGCAGCCAGGTGTGCAGCGGGAACTGCGCCGACTTGCCCGCCACGCCCGCGAGGAGGAGCAGTGCGATCAGCGTGGGGTTCTCGATCCCGCCGGCCGCGACGGAGCCGAGGATCCCGGTGATCCGGAACGTGCCGGCGTCGGCGGCGAGTGCGAACAGACCGATCAGAAAGGGGACATCGCCGAGCTTGGTGACCAGGAAGGCCTTGAGGGAGGCGGCGCGCGCCTCGGGCGTCTCCCAGTAGTGGCCGACGAGGAAGTACGAGCAGATGCCCATGATCTCCCAGCCGACCAGCAGCACCATCAGGTCGCCGGAGTAGACGACGAGCAGCATCGCGGAGGTGAAGAGGGAGACGAGAGCCGCGTACGAGGGGTAGCGCGGGTCGTCGCGCAGATAGCCCGTCGAGTAGATCTGCACGCAGGAGGCGACGAGGCCGACGAGGACGGCGACGAGGACCGCGAAGCCGTCGAGGTGCAGGGCGAGTTCGATGGGGACCGACCCGGTGGGGGTCAGCTCGGTCGAGGCGTCGATCGCCTTCCCGCCGCCCTGGCGTACGGCGACGAGCACGGCGATGGCGGCCGCGGCGAGAGTCGGCAGGACGGCCAGGGGCCGTACGAAACCGGGGGCGGTGCGGCCGAGCAGCAGTCCGGCCGCGGCGCCCAGAAACGGAAGGAGGGGGACGAGGACGGCGAGGGTCGTGGTGGTCACGCGGTGGCCTCAGCCTTCTGCGCCGGGGCGGTCGCGTCAGGGGCGTCGGGGATGCCGTCGGGGCCCTCGGCGGTGTCGCGGAGCCTGTCGACGTCCGAGGTTCCGCGATTGCGGTAGACCATCAGGACGATCGCCAGGCCGATGCCGATCTCCGCGGCGGCGATGGCGATGGTGAACAGGGTGAGCGCCTGGCCGGCGTGCAGGGTGTCGCGCATCCAGACGTCGAAGGCTACGAGGTTGAGGTTGACCGCGTTGAGCATCAGCTCGACGGACATCAGGACCAGGATCGCGTTGCGGCGTGCGAGCACTCCGTACAGCCCGACGCAGAAAAGGAGGACGGCGAGCACGGCGGGATAGGCGAGGTGCATCAGCTCTTCCCCTCGGGATCCTTGGTCGCGTTGGCGTCCTTGGTCGCGTTGGCGTCCTTGGTCGCGTTGGCGTCCTTGGTCGCGTTGGCGTCCTTGGCGTCCTTGGCGTCCTTGCGGGACAGGACGATTGCCCCGACCAGGGCGGCGAGCAACAGTACGGACAGCGCCTCGAAAGGCAGCACCCAGTGCCGGAAGAGGATCTCGCCGGACACCTGTGTGGAGCCCTGGGCGGGTCCGTCGAGGTCGATCCAGGTCGTACGGAACGCGTCGACGACCACCCAGACCAGGGCGGCCGCGGCGGCGACGGCCACGGCTAGGGCGACCCAGCGGTTGCCGGAGTCGGCGTCCGGGGAGCGGCCGATGGGGGCCTTGGTGAGCATCAGCCCGAAGAGAAGGAGGACGACCACGGAACCGACGTAGATCAGGACCTGCACCCAGGCGATGAACTCGGCCGTCAGCAGGAGGTATTCGACGGCGAGGCCGCCGAGCGCCACGACCAGCCAGAGGGCGGCGTGCACCAGCTGCTTGGTCTTGACGGTTATGGCGGCCGCGCCGAGGGTGGCGATGCCGACAAGGAGGAAGGCGACCTCGACGCCGGTCGGGGAGAGGAAGCCGTGCGTCTCGGTTGCGGCGAGCATCATGCCGGTCCTCCCTCGCCGGAGCGGGGCGCGGCGGCATCATCCGGACCGGCGGGGCCGGCGGGCGGCGCCGCGGCGTCACTCGGGCCGGCGGGCGGCGCCGCGGCGTCACCCGGGCCGGCCGGGCCCGCAGCGGGCTCCGTCGTTGTGTCCGCCTGCGCGGCCGCGAGCTTTTCGGCCGCTTTGCGGGCCGCGGCGAGTTCCTTCGGCTCCTCGGCGCCCGGGTCGAGCGCGGGCGGTGCGGGCACCGTCCACATCCACTCGCGGAGCTTGTCGCGCTCATGGGTGAGCTCGCGAATGTCCGTCTCCGCGTACTCGAACTCCGGCGACCAGAACAACGCGTCGAAAGGACAGACCTCGATGCAGATACCGCAGTACATGCAGAGCGCGAAGTCGATGGCGAACCGGTCGAGGACGTTGCGGCTGCGCTCGCGGCCGCCGGGGGCCGCGGCCGGGACCGTCTCCTTGTGGGAGTCGATGTAGATGCACCAGTCGGGGCACTCACGGGCGCAGAGCATGCAGACCGTGCAGTTCTCCTCGAACAGGCCGATCACGCCACGGGTGCGGGGCGGGAGTTCGGGCTGGGCGTCCGGGTACTGCTGAGTGACCGTCTTCTTCGTCATCGTCCGCAGGGTGACGGCGAGGCCCTTCGCGAGCCCGGAGCCGGGGATCGGAGGCATTACTGGATCACCACCTTCACGATGCCGGTGAGCGCGATCTGGGCGAGGGCGAGCGGGACGAGGGTGGTCCAGGCGAGCTTCTGCAGCTGGTCCTCGCGCATCCGCGGATATGTCACGCGCAGCCAGATGACGATGAAGGCGAGCACGGCCGTCTTGAGCAGGGTCCAGACCCAGCCGAGGCCCTCGGCCCCGAACGGGCCGTGCCAGCCCCCCAGGAAGAGGACGGTGGTCAGACCGCACAGGACGACGATGCCCGCGTACTCGGCGAGCAGGAACAGCGCGAAACGCAGGCCGGTGTACTCGGTGTACGCGCCGAAGATGATCTCGGAGTCGGCGACCGGCATGTCGAAGGGCGGGCGCTGGAGTTCGGCGAGGCCCGCCACGAAGAAGACCAGGGCCCCCACGATCTGCCAGGGCAGCCACCACCACTCGAAGGCGTTCAGGATGCCGGGCAGCGAGACCGTGCCGGCCGCCATGGCGACGGAGGCGGCGGCGAGCAGCATCGGCAGCTCGTACGCGAGCAGCTGCGCGGCGGTGCGCAAACCGCCGAGGAGGGAGAACTTATTGGCCGAAGCCCAGCCCGCCATGAGCGAGCCGAGCACCCCGACGCCCATAACGGCGAGCACGAAGAAGATGCCCGCGTCGACGACCTGGCCGACCGCGCTCTCGCTCGGGCCGATCGGGATCGCGACCAATACGAGGAGGTACGGGAGGAGGGCGACAGCCGGGGCGAGCTGGAAGATACGGCGGTCGGCGCCCGCCGGGACCACGTCCTCCTTCTGCGCGAACTTCACGCCGTCCGCGACGAGCTGGGCCCAGCCGTGGAAGCCGCCCGCGTACATGGGGCCGAGGCGGCCCTGCATATGGGCCATCACCTTGTGCTCGGTCTGCCCGATGACGAGAGGAAGTACAAGGAACACAGCGAAGACGACGACCAGCCGCAAGGCAACGTCGAGAGCGTCGTTCACGCGTCTCCTCCGGCGGATTCGGTCGGCTCGTCGTCGGGTCCTTCGGCGGACCCGGTCTTCGGCCGAGGGGTGGGTGGTATGTCCGTGGGGGTGCCCGTGGGTGTATCGACGTCGGTGCTCGTGTCAGTGCTCGTGTCGGCGTCGTCGAACGCCGGGCGCGCGTGGTGCCACGGGGCGTCGGCGCTGCGGGTTCGCGGCGGCGAAGCCGGGGCATCCGGGGGTTCCGGGGCTTCCCCGGTCTCCGCGGGCTCCTGCGCGGGAGGCACAGCCGGGGCGGCGTCGGCCTCCTGCCGTTGGCTCGCCGAGCCCGCGCCCGCGCTGCGGGAGCGCCGCGGCCCGGCCGGCCCGGATCCCTCCGGGGCCGAAGCGTCCTGGTCCGGGGCCGATGCATCCGGCGTGGCGGGGGTCTCCTCGCGCTGCGTCGCCGAGCCCTCGGTCGCGCTGCGCGCCCGGCGCGGCCGCGCCTCGGGAGCCTTCGGTGCCTCGGGCGTTGCCGCCCCCGCTACCGCACCCGGTGCGTCCGTCGCCTGCGACGCCGAGCCCTCCGACACACTCCGCGTACGGCGCGGCGGTCGGTCGCCCGTCGCGCCGGCCGCGCCGCGGGCCGCCCTTGCCGGGCGGGCGGGAGCCGGGGGGAGCTGGCCCTTGAGGGGGCCCCATTCGTTCGGGTCGGGGACGCCCGGCGGGAGCATCTGGCGGCGCTTCGGGCCGCCGTGCTCCGACTCCCCCGGCTCCTTCGCGCCCGGCCAGGCCTTGGCGACCCGGGCCGCCAGCACGAAGTCCTTGCGCAGCGGATGGCCCTCGAAGCCCTCCGGCAGAAGCAGCGGGACGAGGTGCGGGTGATCGGTGAAGGTGACGCCGAACATCTCGTAGGTCTCGCGCTCGTGCCAGCCCGCGCCCGCGTAGATCTCGACGGCGGAGGGGAGTACGGGAGCCTCGCGCGGGACTGTCGTACGCACGAGCAGCCGTCGCACCCGCCCCTGCTCCAGGGCGACCACGTGGGCGCAGACTCGGAAGCCGGTGCCCGGTTCGTCGACCGCGCTCAGCCAGTCGAAGTAGGTGCAGCCCAGCCTGTCGCGGGCGGTCTCGAGGGCGGCGATCCAGGAGCCGACGGGGACGTCGACCGTGAGCAGGTCGTACGTCCGCTCGGCCGTGGCCTCCTCGCCGAAGATCTCGGCCGCGGCGTCCGGAAGACGGTCGTACGCGTTCATGCGCCACCCTCCCCCGGCGTCGGCGGCAGCACCAGGCCGCTCTGCAGGGCGGCGGCGGAGGGTCGTGCGGAGTTCGAGTACCGCTCGCCGAGCGACTCCCGCGCGATCTTCTCCTGGAGCTTCAGAATGCCCTGGAGCAGCGCCTCGGGCCGCGGCGGGCAGCCCGGCACGTACACATCGACGGGGATGATCTGGTCGACGCCCTTGGTCACGGAGTACGAGTCCCAGTATGGGCCGCCGCAGTTGGAGCAGGCGCCGAAGGAGATGACGTACTTGGGCTCGGGCATCTGCTCGTACAGGCGCTTCACCGCCGGGGCCATCTTGTCCGTCACCGTGCCGGAGACGACCATCAGGTCCGCCTGGCGCGGGCCGGGCGCGAAGGGGATCACACCGAGGCGGATGAAGTCGTGGCGTGCCATCGACGCCGCGATGAATTCGATCGCGCAGCAGGCGAGCCCGAAGTTGAAGACCCAGAGGCTGTAGCGGCGGCCCCAGTTGAGGACCACCTTCATCGGTTCCGGAGCCAGGCGCGACAGAACGCCCAGGCGCTTCGGCTCCGGCAGCAGCTCGGGCTGCGCCCCGGACTGGGCGTGGGGCTGGGCCTCGGGCTGGGTCACGTCCATGTCAGGACGCCCTTCTTGTATGCGTAGAGGAGTCCCACGGCCAGGAAGCCGAGGAAGATGAACATCTCCACGAGCGTCGTCGCTCCGTATCCCGCGGCGGCGAAGACCGTAGCCCACGGGAAGAGGAAGATCGAGTCGACGGCGAAAATCACGTACAGGAACGCGTAGACGTAGTAGCGGACCTGGGTGTGCGCCCAGCCCTCGCCGACGGGGTCCACTCCGCATTCGTACGTCAGCAGTTTCTCCGGCGTGGGCACCACAGGCCGCAGCAGCCGGCCTGCCCCGAAGGCGACGGCGACGAACAGCACGCCGATCACCGCGAGCAGTCCGACGACCGAATAACCCTCGAAATAGTCCGCCGCGAGCACGGCCACGGTCGGTTCCGGCACGTCCGCCCCTCGCTCCCTGACCTCGTTGTCGATACGTTCGACCAGATGGATCGCCTTGATCACCGTGATCACCGTGATCGTTCCTGATCGCAGTGATCGTGATGTTCGACCAGTTCGGCGATCTATCTCTACGAACCGGAGTCTAGGCCCTGCTAAAGGGACGGTAAGCAGTCGCGTCAGGGATCAGGTGGGGTTATCCCTACTTCGCCCCACCCATGTACCCCATGGCGTGCGGCGACCGGGCCCGGCAGGCTGTGCCGCATGACCGCGAGCATCACCGCCCCCGACAACGACCGCGACAACGACCGCGACGACCGGCCGCCGCCCGCGCGCTTCGCCTTCGACCGCCACACCTGGAAGGAGATCGCGTATCTCCTCGGCAATCTGCCGGTCGCGCTGATCGGTTTTGTCTACGTGGCGTTCGCGATTTTCACCGGCGTGGGACTGTCCGTGACGGTGATCGGTCTGCCGCTCCTCGCCCTCGGGCTCGCGGGCGCGCGCCTTCTCGGCCGGGCGGAGCGGGCCCGGGCCCGGGCGCTGCTCGGCGTACGGATCGACGAGCCGAGCCCGCTGTTCCGGCCGCACCGCGGCGAAGGGCTCGCCCCCCGGCTGTGGACGAGCCTGAAGGACCCGGTGGCGTGGCGGTCGGTGCTGTACTCCTTCATCCGGCTGCCGTGGGGCGTGCTGACCTTCAGCGTGATGATGGTGAGCCTGTTCGTGCTCTGGCCCGTGCTTCCCTTCATCGCGCGCGGGCTGACCAACGCCGACCGGGCGATGGCCCGCGGGCTGCTCTCGCCCTCCGACGAACTGGAGCGGCGCATCGCCGAGCTGGAGTCGGACCGGGGTGTGGTCGTCGACACGGCGGCCGCCGACCTGCGCCGCATCGAGCGCGATCTGCACGACGGCGCTCAGGCCCGGCTCGTGGCGCTCGCCATGGGGCTCGGTCTCGCCAAGGAGAAGCTGCTCGAAGATCCCGACACGGCGGCGGCGATGGTCGATGAGGCGCACGGCGAGGTGAAGCTCGCGCTGCAGGAGCTGCGCGATCTGGCCCGTGGGATCCACCCCGCCGTACTGACCGACCGCGGCCTGGACGCGGCCCTCTCCTCGGTCGCCTCCCGCTGTACGGCGCCGGTGAAGGTGACCGTCGACTTGGCCCAGCGACCGGCCGAAGCTATCGAGGGCATCGCCTACTTCACGGTTTCCGAGCTGCTGCAGAACGTCAGCAAGCACGCGCAGGCGAAGAGCGTGACCGTGGATGTGTGGCGGGCGAACGACCGGCTGCTGATCCAGGTCAGGGACGACGGGCGCGGCGGCGCGCGACTGGACGGCGGCACCGGCATGGCCGGCCTCGCGGAGCGGCTGGGCGCGGTGGACGGGCTGTTCGTCCTGGACTCGCCGGAGGGCGGTCCGACGACGGTCACGGCGGAGCTGCCCTGGCGTGAGCGCGCCAATCGCTGACCCCCCGCGGCAGCGCACCCCTCCCTTTCGGGCCTGTCCCGTTGGGGCCTGTCCCGTTGGGGCCTGTCCCGTTGGGGCCTGTCCCGTTGGGGCCTGTCCCGTTGGGGCCTGTCCCGTTCAGGGAAGGCCCGCCTCTCCCCTTCTGGGCCCGCCCGTCCCTTTCGGGGTCCGCATGTCCCGTTCGGCTGCCCGACGGCATCCACGAGCCCGGGCGCCCGGGCATGGTGGGGAAAACCCCCGCTCCAACACGGTAACCGCCCTCATGGTGCGGGCCCTGGCGCCGCCGCAGTCTTGAGGCATGACAGCCCGCATCGCAGAACGGACGACTTCGATGGCGACGGACTACCGACCGGAGCAGGCGCCGCGACCACAGCGACCGCAGCGGCACGAGCATGGGGAGCATCGGGAGCGACAGGAGCTCCGGGGCCGTCTCCTCCCCCCGGCTCTGCGCGCGCCACTCGAGGGCCGGACCTGGCGCGAGTTCGGCTATCTGCTGCTGAGCCTGCCGATCAGCATCGTGTTCTTCACCTTCGCCGTCGCGACCATCTCCCTCGGCTCGGGTCTGCTCATCACCTTCCTCGGCATCCCGGTGCTCGCCGCCGGGCTGGCCGGCTGCCGTGGCCTCGGCGCGCTGGAGCGGGCCCGCGCCCGGGGGCTGCTGCGGCTGTCCGTCGGCGACCCCACCCCCGTACGCGCCGGCAAGAGCGGGCTGATGCCCTGGGTCGGCGCCGTCCTCAAGAGCGGCGCCTCCTGGCGGCATCTGCTCTACGCGATACTGCATTTCCCCTGGGCGGTCTTCGCGTTCACCGTCTCGGTCACGTTCTGGGTCACCAGCTGGAGCCTGCTGCTCTACCCGCTGTGGCGGTGGACCTTCCCCCGTTATCTCGGCGAGCCCGGCATCGCGCTCTACGGCGACACCGGCGGGAACGAGTTCTACCTCGACACCCCCTTCGAGATCGGCGCGACCGCAGCTGTCGGCCTGGTGCTGGTACTCGCGACCCCCTGGCTGATCCGTGGCCTGGCCTCCGTCGACCGGCTCATGGTCACCGGGCTCCTCGGGCCCTCCATGCTCGCCACCCGGGTCGTCGAGCTGGAGTCGGACCGCGGTGTGGTCGTCGACACGGCGGCCGCCGACCTGCGCCGCATCGAGCGTGATCTGCACGACGGCGCTCAGGCCCGCCTGGTCGCCCTCGCCATGGACCTGGGTCTCGCCAAGGAGAAGCTGCTCGAGGACCCGGACGCGGCGGCCCGGATGGTGGACGAGGCGCACGGCGAGGTGAAGGTGGCGCTGCAGGAGCTGCGCGATCTGGCCCGCGGCATCCACCCCGCCGTACTGACCGACCGCGGCCTGGACGCGGCCCTCTCCTCCGTCGCCTCCCGCTGCACGGTCCCGGTGACGGTCGAGGTGGACCTGCCTTCCAGGCCCGCGCCCGCCATCGAGGGCATCGCGTACTTCACCGTCTCCGAGCTGCTGCAGAACGTCAGCAAGCACGCCCGGGCCGGCCGTGCATCGGTGGACGTCTGGCGCTCCCAGGACCGGCTGATGCTGCAGGTCACCGACGACGGCCGGGGCGGCGCGGCGTTGCCCGTCAGCGGCTCTGCCGCGGACTCGGTGGGCAGTGGTCTCGCGGGCCTGGCCGAGCGGCTGGACGCCGTGGACGGAATCCTGGCCGTGGACTCGCCGCCCGGCGGCCCGACGACGGTGACCGCCGAGCTCCCCTGGCGCGGCTGACCCCATCCCTTGATCACCAGACCGATCACCGCACCCGTCACCACACCGATCACCACCTGCCGGACCCCTGAATCCCCCAGACCCCCCTACCGTCAACCCCCCAGACCCCCAATCCCGGCGATTCCCTAAGGCTGGGCGCGGTCCGGTCCGAATACTGGGATGCTGGAAGACGCAGGGGTGGGAAGCAGATCGACATGGGGGCTTCAGGGTTGTGAAGGACAGAGTGCGGGTGGTCATCGCCGAGGACTCAGTGCTGCTTCGGGAGGGCCTGACCCGGCTGCTGACCGACCGCGGGCACGATGTCGTGGCCGGCGTCGGGGACGCGGAAGCGCTGATCAAGACGGTCGGGGATCTGGCCGCCCAGGAGGCGCTGCCGGATGTCGTGGTCGCCGACGTGCGGATGCCGCCCACTCATACGGACGAGGGCGTACGGGCGGCGGTGCGGCTGCGCCGGGAGCACCCCGGGATCGGCGTGCTGGTCCTCTCGCAGTACGTAGAGGAGCAGTACGCCACCGAGCTGCTCGCGGGCAGCAGCCGCGGCGTGGGATATCTGCTCAAGGACCGGGTAGCCGAAGTGCGCGAGTTCGTGGACGCCGTGGTCCGCGTGGCCCAGGGCGGCACCGCGCTGGACCCCGAGGTCGTCGCGCAGCTGCTCGGTCGCAGCCGTAAGCAGGATGTGCTGGCCGGCCTCACCCCGCGCGAACGGGAGGTCCTGGGTCTGATGGCCGAAGGGCGGACGAATTCAGCGATCGCCAAACAGCTGGTGGTGAGCGACGGCGCGGTGGAAAAGCACGTCAGCAACATCTTTCTCAAGCTCGGACTGTCCCCCAGTGACGGGGATCACCGGCGTGTCCTGGCAGTGTTGACCTACCTCAACTCGTAATTGACTGACACTCTGTCAGATGTTGAGTCGGCCGGCAGCCCGAGAACCAAAGAATGAGCGGGGAGCGTCTTACCAGAAGGACCCAGGGGGCGAGCAAAGCATGGCAAACCAGGGCGTGAGGGTGTCCCAAAAGGATGTCCGAAATATGAACGGTCCAGGGAAGGCCACCCTTACCGACGTAGGGTGGCTAATGGGACGGCCGGTGGGCCGGCCGGGCCCGAGCAGCCGCCTCGAGGGAGGTCCAGTCCAGTGACCAGCCAGGTCAGTAGCCCAGCCGAGCAGGCCGACGAGGCCAATAACGAGGCTGTCGTCGGCGGACAGCGCAGACCCGCCGGAGAGAAAGAGATCCGCCGTCTGGACCGGGTGATCATCCGTTTCGCGGGTGACTCCGGTGACGGTATGCAGCTCACGGGTGACAGGTTCACCTCTGAGACCGCGTCGTTCGGAAACGACCTCTCCACTCTGCCGAACTTCCCTGCCGAGATCCGGGCGCCTGCCGGAACCCTCCCGGGCGTCTCCAGCTTCCAGCTGCACTTCGCCGACCACGACATCCTCACCCCGGGCGACGCACCGAACGTGCTGGTCGCGATGAATCCCGCCGCCCTCAGGGCGAACATCGCCGATGTGCCGCGCGGCGGCGAGATCATCGTCAACACCGACGAATTCGCCAAGCGAGCGATGGCCAAGGTCGGCTACGAGTCCTCGCCGCTGGAGGACGGCTCGCTGGACGCCTACCGCGTCCACCCCGTGCCGCTGACGACGCTGACCATCGAGGCGCTCAAGGAGTCCGGGCTCTCCCGCAAGGAGGCCGAGCGCTCCAAGAACATGTTCGCGCTCGGGCTGCTGAGCTGGATGTATCACCGGCCGACCGAGGGCACCGAGACCTTCCTGCGGACCAAGTTCGCCAAGAAGCCGCAGATCGCCGAGGCGAACATCACGGCGTTCCGGGCCGGCTGGAACTTCGGCGAGACGACCGAGGACTTCGCCGTCTCCTACGAGGTCGCGCCCGCCAGCCAGGCGTTCCCCACCGGTACGTACCGGAACATCTCCGGGAACCTGGCCCTGTCCTACGGCTTGATCGCCGCGAGCAAGCAGGCCGACCTGCCGCTCTACCTGGGCTCGTACCCCATCACCCCGGCCTCCGACATCCTGCACGAGCTCTCCAAGCACAAGAACTTCGGCGTACGGACCTTCCAGGCCGAGGACGAGATCGCCGCCATCGGCGCGGCGCTCGGAGCAGCCTTCGGCGGCTCGCTCGCCGTCACCACGACCTCGGGTCCGGGTGTGTCGCTGAAGTCGGAGACGATCGGGCTCGCGGTCTCCCTGGAGCTGCCGCTGCTGGTGGTCGCCATCCAGCGCGGCGGCCCCTCCACCGGACTGCCGACCAAGACCGAACAGGCCGACCTGCTCCAGGCCATGTACGGCAGGAACGGCGAGGCCCCCGTCCCGATCGTCGCTCCGCGCACGCCCGCCGACTGCTTCGACGCCGCCATCGACGCGGCCCGCATCGCGCTCGCCTACCGCACCCCCGTCTTCCTTCTGAGCGACGGCTATCTGGCCAACGGCTCCGAGCCGTGGCGCATCCCGGAGATCGACGAACTCCCCGATCTGCGGGTGCAGTTCGCGACCGGACCCAACCACGAGCTGGCGGACGGGACGGAGGTGTTCTGGCCGTACAAGCGTGATCCGCAGACCCTGGCGCGTCCCTGGGCGGTTCCGGGGACGCCCGGACTCGAGCACCGGATCGGCGGCATCGAGAAGCAGGACGGCACCGGCAACATCTCCTACGACCCGGCCAACCACGACTTCATGGTCCGTATCCGCCAGGCCAAGATCGACGGCATCGAGGTCCCGGACATCGAGGTCGACGATCCGCACAACGCGACGACCCTGGTCCTGGGCTGGGGATCGACGTACGGGCCGATCACCGCCGCCGTACGCCGTCTGCGAGCCGCCGGGATCCCCATCGCGCAGGCCCATCTGCGCAACCTCAACCCCTTCCCGGGGAATCTCGGGGAGGTTCTGGGGCGTTACGAAAAGGTAGTGGTACCCGAGATGAACCTCGGTCAGCTCGCCACCCTGATCCGGGCGAGGTATCTGGTCGACGCGCACAGCTACAACCAGGTCAACGGCATGCCGTTCAAGGCCGAGCAGCTCGCCACGGCTCTCAAGGAGGCCATCAATGACTGAGGCGCTCTCGCTGGTGCCCAAGGCCGAGGCCAAGCAGTCCATGAAGGACTTCAAGTCCGATCAGGAAGTGCGCTGGTGCCCAGGCTGCGGTGACTACGCGATCCTCGCCGCCGTGCAGGGCTTCATGCCCGAGCTCGGTCTGGCGAAGGAGAACATCGTCTTCGTCTCCGGAATCGGCTGCTCCTCCCGCTTCCCGTACTACATGAACACCTACGGGATGCACTCCATCCACGGCCGCGCGCCCGCCATCGCGACCGGCCTCGCCTCCTCCCGCCGCGACCTGTCCGTCTGGGTCGTCACCGGTGACGGCGACGCGCTGTCCATCGGCGGCAACCACCTGATCCACGCGCTGCGCCGCAATGTGAACCTGAAGATCCTGCTCTTCAACAACCGGATCTACGGACTCACCAAGGGCCAGTACAGCCCGACCTCCGAGGTCGGCAAGATCACCAAGTCGACGCCGATGGGCTCGCTGGACGCGCCCTTCAACCCGGTGTCGCTGGCGATCGGCGCGGAGGCGTCCTTCGTGGCCCGCACCATCGACTCCGACCGCAAGCACCTCACCGAGGTGCTGCGCCAGGCCGCCGACCACCAGGGCACGGCGCTGGTGGAGATCTACCAGAACTGCAACATCTTCAACGACGGCGCCTTCGATGCGCTCAAGGACAAGCAGCAGGCCCAGGAGGCGGTCATCCGCCTCGAGCACGGGCAGCCGATCCGTTTCGGCACCGACAGCGACAAGGGTGTCGTACGGGACCCGGCGACCGGCGATCTGAAGGTCGTCGCCGTCACGCCGGAGAACGAGAGCCGGATCCTGATCCACGACGCCCACAGCGCCAGCCCGACCACGGCCTTCGCACTCTCCCGGCTCGCCGACCCGGACACCCTGCACCACACCCCCATCGGGGTACTGCGCAGTGTGGAGCGGCCGGTCTACGACACGATGATGGCCGACCAGCTCGACACCGCCATCGAGCAGAACGGCAAGGGAGACCTGGCCGCGCTGCTCGCGGGCAATGACACCTGGACCGTCGTCGGCTGATGTGTCGCTGAGGCGCCCCGAAGCCCGGATCTCCTGTCGTCAGGAGGTCCGGGCTTCGTCGTACACGGCACGGGCCTGCTGCACCTCGTCGAGCCGCCGTTCGGTCCAACGGGCCAGCCCCCACACCTGCTCGGCGGCCTCCTTGCCGAGCGCGGTCAGGGAGTAGTCGACACGCGGCGGGATCACCGGCTTGGCGTCGCGGTGCACAAAGCCGTCGCGCTCCAGGGTCTGGAGGGTCTGCGCCAGCATCTTCTCGCTGACGCCGCCGACCTCCCGGCGCAGTTCGCTGAAGCGGTACGAACGCTCCAGCAGCGCGGCGAGGACGAGCACCCCCCAGCGGCTGGTGACGTGCTCCAGAACGATGCGAGAGGGGCACATCCTGTCGTTCACGTCCGGATTCCTGCTTACGCTCATACCAGTACCTTACTTCAAAGTTGGTACTTTCGTTTAGTTAGCACCTTTCGTAGGGTGAGTGGCGAGCCCTACGAATTGGAGAAACACCATGAGCATCGTCGTCACCGGAGCCACCGGAGCCCTCGGCCGTCTCGTCATCGACGAGCTGCTCGCCACGGTCCAGGCCGACCAAGTCGCCGCGGTCGTCCGCGACAAGGCGAAGGCCGCGGACCTCGCGGCGCGCGGCGTCGAACTGCGCATCGCCGACTACAGCGCTCCCGAGACGCTGGCCGGGGCCTTCCGCGCCGGTGACCGCGTGCTGCTGATATCGGGCAGCGAGGTCGGACAGCGGGTGGCGCAGCACACCGCCGTGGTCGAGGCCGCGAAGACGGCAGGCGTCGCGCAGCTCGCGTACACGGGCGTACTGGGCGGCCCTGACGCCGACTTCCAGCTGGCCGCAGAGCACAAGGTCACCGAGCGGGTGATCCTCGACTCGGGCCTGCCGTACACCTTCCTGCGCAATGGCTGGTACACGGAGAACTACACCGAGCACCTCGCCCCGGTCCTCGCACACAACGCCGTCGTCGCGAGCGCCGGCGATGGCCGGATCGCCTCGGCCGCCCGCGCCGACTACGCCGCCGCAGCGGCCGCCGTGCTGACCGGCGAAGGCCACCTGGGCAAGGCGTACGAACTGAGCGGCGACGCCGCCTGGTCCTTCGCGGAGTACGCGGCCGAGCTGTCCCGGCAGACCGGCCGGACGATCGCTTACAGCAACGTACCCGCCGAGGCGCACGTGGGAATCCTGACGGGCGCGGGCGTGCCCGGGCCGTTCGCCGAGATCCTCGTCGACGTCGACGCGGCGGTCGGACGTGGGCTGCTGGCCGGCACGACGGGCGACCTGGCGCGGCTGGCCGGGCGCCCCACGACGCCGCTCGCCGACTCGGTGGCGGCGGCGCTCGCCACCGCCTGACTTGCAGACCGCCCAACTGAGACCGACGGACCGACCGGCCAAGATCCGTCATGACCGTATAGCGATACGTACATGACAGCCCGGCCCTGCGCCGCGTACCTTCTTCGTGGTGATGCGCGCAGGGCGGGAGGGGCCAGTGAAGTCGGACGGTGAACAGCGGGCAGGACTGCTGTACGGGATCGGGGCCTACGGAATGTGGGGCCTGGTCCCGCTCTTCTGGCCGCTGCTGAAGCCGTCGGGAGCGACGGAGATCCTGGCCCACCGGATGGTCTGGTCGCTGGCCGTCGTCGGCGTCGCGCTGCTGGCGCTGAAGCGCTGGGGCTGGGTACGGAAGCTGATACGGCAGCCCCGCAAGCTGGGGCTGATCACGGTCGCCGCGGCGGTGATCACCGTCAACTGGGGCGTCTACATCTGGGCCGTGAACTCCGGCCATGTCGTCGAGGCGTCGCTCGGCTACTTCATCAACCCGCTGGTCACCATCGCGATGGGCGTGCTGCTGCTGAAGGAGCGGCTGCGCCCTGCCCAGTGGGCGGCGGTCGGCACCGGCTTCGCCGCGGTGCTTGTGCTGGCGATCGGGTACGGGCAGCCGCCGTGGATCTCGCTGGTGCTGGCCTTCTCGTTCGCGACGTACGGCCTGGTCAAGAAGAAGGTCAACATCGGCGGTCTCGAGTCGCTGGCCGCCGAGACCGCGATCCAGTTCCTCCCGGCGCTGGGCTTTCTGCTCTGGCTCGGCGCGGACGGGTCCGCCACCTTCGGGGCGCACGGCGCGGGGCATGCGGCGCTGCTCGCCGCGACGGGAGTGGTGACGGCGGCGCCGCTGGTCTGCTTCGGCGCGGCGGCGATCCGGGTGCCGCTCTCGACGCTGGGGCTGCTGCAGTACCTGGCGCCGGTCTTCCAGTTCCTGCTGGGGATCCTGTACTTCCACGAGGAGATGCCAGCGGAGCGGTGGGCCGGCTTCGCTCTGGTCTGGCTGGCGCTGACCTGTCTGACCTGGGACGCACTGCGCACGGCACGGCGTACGAAGGCGGCGGCGCTGCGGCTGGCCGCGGCGACGGCTGCTGCGACGGCTCCTGCTCCCGCTCCCGCTCCGACGCGGGCGACGCCGGCTCCCGCGGAGCCCACCGCCTGACGCATCAGTCCCCGGGGAATTAACACTCGATCGGCTCACCTGCGGGGCTGGGCGCAGGCCCCCACCGCTCGACCGGTGCTACCACCGGAAGTACAGGCCCCGATATGCGCGGCCCCCGGAGCGGAGTGAGTGCGTCATGTCGCAGCCCCTCGCCCAGCCCCTCGTCCCGCCCCTCGCCCTTACAGTCGACTTCGGACAGGGGATCACCGACGCGTGGTCGGCAGTGGCCAGGTTCGTGCCGAAGTTCATCGGCTTCCTGGTCATCCTGCTCATCGGCTGGCTCGTGGCGAAGCTGGTGGCCCGGGTCGCCGACCAACTCCTGCGCAGGGTCGGCTTCGAGAGGCTCTCGGAACGCAGCGGGGTCGCCAATGCTCTGCAGGGGTCGAAGTACGACGCGACCGGGATCCTCGTCAAGATCCTCTACTACGGGATCCTGCTGATCGCGCTGCAGCTGGGCTTCGGCGTCTTCGGACCGAACCCTGTCAGCGGCATGATCAACAGTGTTGTCGGGTGGCTGCCGAAGGCGATCGTCGCATGTGTGATCGTCGTCGTGGCCCTGGCCATCGCACGCGCGGTCCGCGACATCGTCCAGGGGGCGCTGGGCGAGACCTCGTACGGCAAGATCCTGTCCACGGTGGCCTGGGGGTTCATCGTGGCACTCGGCGTGATCGCGGCGCTCAGCCAGGCGGAGATCGCGACCTCGGTGACCGGCCCGGTGCTCACGGCGGCGCTCGCCGCGATCGCGGGCATCCTGATCGTGGGCGTCGGCGGCGGCCTGATCAACCCGATGCGCCACCGCTGGGAGCGATGGCTGTCGGCCGCCGAACAGGAGGCGGCCCGGGCCCGCGGCACCACCGGCGCGTACGAACGAGGCGGGCGGGACACGACTGCGGGCCGGCCGCCCACCGAGCGGCGGACTCGCCCGCCAGGACGCGTAAGTCCGGCGGACGAACCGGAGAACATCGACCCGATGTGAAGGTCCCGCACCGCCTACGACGCCACCCGACGAGGCACCCCAAGGGCCTGTACGACATCGGCCATCACGGCCTTCCAGTGCGCCCGCTGCCGCTCACGCTCCACCGCGTTCGCCAGATGCTCCTGATGGAAGCGGAGTACGGTCTTCTCCCCCGCCCCCGCCCCCCGACGCGGACGCCGACGCGGAGACCGCGACCTGGAGGGTGGTCGCGCCGTACGTGAGCCGGACCCGGTCCCCGGGCCGGTAACTGCGCAGCTCGCCTGCGATACCGTCCCCGGTTTCGTACGACTCGCCCTTCTCGGTGGGCAGTTGGGCGCCCTTGCCGAGCCAGAGGGCGACACCCTCGGGGCTCGTGATGAAGTCCCACACGGCGGAGACGGGGAGTGGCAGCGTCTTCGACACACCGATCTCCCAGCCTGCGTCCTGGGTCAGTCCCGTGGGCCGTTCTGCGGGCCGTTCTGTCATCGTCCGTCTCCTTCTGCGTGTTCCGCGTGGCGGACGCGGTGCGCCCGCACCTTGCTGCGATTGCCGCACCGTTCCATCGCGCACCAGCGGCGGCGGCCCGGTCGTGAGGTGTCGACGAAGAGCAGGTAGCAGTCGTGCGAGCCGCATTCGCGGATGCGGTGTGCGTACGGCCCGGTGAACAGATCCACCGCGTCGCGCGCCACCGCCGACAGCAGCTGCGTGCCGGTGGCCCCGGGCGCCCAGCCGCGCTCGCCGTCGGCAGTGATCCGGGGAGCGGGCGGGGCCTGCTCCGCGGCCTCGTTGACCACGGCCAGGTCGGCGCGGCGCAGCTCACGGCCGTGTGCCCGGTCGGCGGTCAGCCGCCACAGCGCGTCGCGCAGCGTGCGGGCCGCCGCCAACTCCTCGGCGCTGACGACCGGTTCCAGACCGGCTGGCAGCCGGCTCTCCGCCGCCCAGCGCACCAGGTCGGCGGGCTCGTGCAGCACCTCGTACCGCGCGAAGCCGCCCGGTCCACCGGTGGGCAGCAGCTCAAGGCTCAGCGCTCCGGGGTCGAAACGGTACGGACGGCCTTCCGGGGTGCGCAGGGTCAGACCTATTGCAGGCTCGCTCATGTAACCAATATAACTGGTTACCATGACACTGCACTGGAAGCTCGTCATCGATACGTCCGACCCGCACGCGCAGGCCGACTTCTGGGCCGCGGCACTGGGCTACGAACTCGAGGACAACAGCGCGCTCATCGAGCGCCTGCGCGGATACGGACAACTGCCGGAAGGATCGACGGTCCAGTCGCACGGTCGGGACGCCTGGCGTGATTACGCCGCCGTCCGGCATCCGGACGACCCCTTCGACAAGGTCAGCGGTGCGGGGCTCGGACGCAGGCTCCTGTTCCAGCGCGTACCGGAAGGAAAGACGACCAAGAACCGGCTCCATCTCGACCTGCACGCAGGCGAGGAGAACCGGGAGGCGGAGGTCGCGCGCCTGGAGGGTCTGGGGGCGTCCGTTCTGTACCACGCGAACGAGCCGATCGGCGTCTGGACCACCATGTCGGACCCCGAGGGAAATGAGTTCTGCGTGGAGTAGCGGAGGGGGAAGACGGGGAATGGGCGTCCGTTATGTGAACACCACTGACCGGTTTCCGCCCTTGACGGTGAGTCAAACTCTCGCTGAACTCACAGCACGCACTGCGCACCACTAGCTCCAACGCCCTGGGACCCGCCGTCCCAGGGCGTCTCGCACGTTCCGTCCTGCCCCCGTACGGAAGTCGGAGCCCCCACACATGACCCCCCACGTGAAGCTCTCCGCCCCCAGAAGAACCGCCGCGGCGGCCGCGCTCGCCCTCGCCGGGCTGCTCGCCTCCGCCGCGGCCGCCCCCGCCGCGACCGCGGCCCCCGCCGCCCCGGCGTCCGCGCTCGCCGCCCCCGACATACCGCTCGCCAACGTCAAGGCGCATCTCAGCGAGCTCCAGTCGATCGCCACCGCCAACGGCGGCAACCGCGCGCACGGCCGGGCCGGCTACAAGGCCTCCATCGACTATGTGAAGGCCAAGCTGGACGCGGCCGGATTCACCACATCCGTCCAGCAGTTCACCAGCAGCGGTGCCACCGGCTACAACCTGATCGCCGACTGGCCCGGCGGCGACGCCAACTCGGTCGTCATGGCCGGCGCGCACCTGGACTCGGTCACCTCGGGCGCCGGCATCAACGACAACGGCTCGGGCTCCGCCGGCATACTCGAGACCGCCCTCGCCGTCTCCCGCGCCCAGCTCAAGCCGACGAAACACCTGCGGTTCGGCTGGTGGGGCGCGGAGGAGCTGGGCCTGGTCGGGTCGAAGTACTACGTCAACAACCTTCCCTCGGCCGAGCGTTCAAAGATCTCCGGCTATCTCAATTTCGACATGATCGGCTCCCCGAACCCCGGCTACTTCGTCTACGACGACGACCCGGCGATCGAGAAGACCTTCAAGGACTACTTCGCGGGCCTCGGCGTGGCCACCGAGATCGAGACCGAGGGCGACGGCCGCTCCGACCACGCCTCGTTCAAGAACGTGGGCATACCGGTCGGCGGTCTGTTCACCGGCGCGAGCCGTACCAAGTCCAGCGCCCAGGCCCAGAAGTGGGGCGGCACGGCCGGCCAGGCCTTCGACCGCTGCTACCACTCCTCCTGCGACTCCAGCACGAACATCAACGACACCGCACTGGACCGCAACAGCGACGCGATCGCCCACGCTGTCTGGACCCTGTCCACCGAGCCGACCGTCCCGCCCGGCGACTTCTACGAGAACGCCGCCGACGTCGCCATCCCGGACATCGGCGCGGCCGTCACCTCCACCGTGACCGTCTCGGGCCGCACCGGCAACGCCCCGGCCGCCCTCAAGGTCGGCGTGGACATCAAGCACTCCTGGCGCGGCGACCTGGTCGTCGACCTCGTGGCGCCCGACGGGACGGCGTACCGGCTGAAGAACTCCAGCGGCAACGACTCGGCCGACAACGTCATCGCCACGTACACCGTCGACGCGTCGAGCAAGACGGCGAACGGGGCCTGGAAGCTGCGCGTCCAGGACGTCGCGGCGCAGGACACCGGTTACATCGACAGCTGGAAGCTCACCTTCTGACCGCCACCCCCCACAGGCTGCATGCGTGTGCAGATACTGCGCACGCATGCAGTCGTCTTTGGAGTGCTTGAGTACGTACGCCGGCCGCTCCGACTACGCCGTGATGTCCTTCGTCGTGAAGCGGGCCCACGCCGCCGACCCGAACACCGCCACGTACACGCCCTGCAGGCCGAGGTTCTTGACCACCTCGTCCCAGTAGACGGGCTCCCGCATGAGGTCGGCGAAAGACAGCCAGTAGTGCGGGAAGAGGTAGGGGTGGATCCCGTGCAGCTGCGGAATCGTGTCCAGGATCTGCACCGTGATCAGCAGTCCGACGGTCGTCGCCATCGCCGCGATGCCGCTGCCGGTGAGGGTCGAGACGAACAGGCCGAGCGCCGCGATTCCGGTCAGCGAGGCCGCGACGACGACCGCGACCAGTGCGGCCCGCAGCAGCCCGTCCCCGAACGAGATCCGGGTGCCGGAGATCGTGACGACATCGCCGAGCGGGAAGAGCAGCGCCCCGACCGCGAGCGCCGAAGCCGCCACGACCAGGGTCGCGACCAGGCAGAACGTGCAGGCCGCGGCGTACTTGGCGAACAGCAGCCGGGTGCGTCCGGCCGGGGCGACCAGCAGATAGCGCAGGGTGCCGGAGTTCGCCTCGCCCGCAATCGCATCGCCCGCGACGACGCCGACGGCCATCGGGAGGAAGACGGGCAGGGTCGCGGCGAGCGCGGCGAAGACCAGGAACAGCCCGTTGTTGGTGATCTGTGTGACGAAGGCCGGGCCGTGCCCGCTGCCGTCACCGGCCGGACCGCCGTCGCTCGTCTCGATCTTCACGGCGATGCCGATCAGTACGGGGACGGCTGCCAGCACCCCCAGCAGCGCGAGCGTTCGCCAGCGCCGGAAGGTGGTGGTCAGCTCGGAGCGGAACAGCCCCAGGGTCCACAGCGGGCCGGGCCTGCGAAACGTCCCGGTCGCGTCAGCCGTCCCGACCGCGTCAGCTGTCGCGTCAGCCGCCCCGGCCCCCTCGACCTCCTCAACCCGCGACATCGAATCCCTCCCCGGTCAGCGCGACGAACGCGTCCTCCAGCGAGGCGCGCTCGATCCCGAACCCTCGTACCCGTACACCGCCGTGCACCAGCGCGGCATTGAGCTCCGCCAGCTCCACATCCGCGGCCGGCAGCTCACCGGTCACCCGGTCCTCGTCGACGGTCAGCTCGGTGACGCCCAGCTCCTTGAGCAGCCGGGCCGCGTCCCCCGGGTCGGGCGTGACGACGGCCAGCCTGCCCCGGGCGCCCGCCGCGAGATCGGCGACCGGCCCCTGGGTGAGCAGCCGCCCCTGAGCCATCACCGCGGCATGCGTGCAGACCTGCTCGATCTCGTCGAGGAGGTGGGAGGAGAGAAAGACGGTGGTGCCGTCGGCCGCCAACTCCCGTACCAGGGAACGGATTTCCCGCATGCCCTGCGGATCGAGACCGTTCGTCGGCTCGTCGAGCACCAGAAGTCTGCGGGGCTGCAGCAACGCGGCCGCGAGCCCGAGCCGCTGTTTCATCCCGAGGGAGTACGCCTTGGCCTTCTTGCCGGCGGCCGAAGTGAGACCGACCCGGTCCAGCGCGGCGGCGACGCGGGAGCCGCGGGTACGCGGATCGGCGCTCGGGTCGGCGGAGTCGTACCGCAGCAGATTGTCCCGGCCGGTCAGATACCCGTACAGCGCGGGCCCTTCGATCAGCGCGCCCACCTGCGGCAGCACCGTGCGCACGGCGCGTGGCATGGGCCTGCCGAGGACTGTGGCGCTGCCCGCGGTGGGGTCGATGAGTCCCATCAGCATCCGGATGGTGGTGGTCTTGCCCGACCCGTTGGGGCCGAGGAACCCGAAGACGCTGCCGGCGGGCACGGTGAGATCGAGCCCGTCGACGGCCAACTGCCCGCCCCGGTAACGCTTGGTGAGCCCGCGCGTCTCGATGACAGTCTCGACGCCGGTCTCGACGCCGGTCTCGACGACAGTCTCCATGCCGGCTGTCATTCCGGTCCCCCGTTCACTCGGGTCAGCGCTCCGCCCCACCGTACGGAGCGTACGGCGGGGCGGACAGAAAGCGCGCCTTGGGTTACTTCGCCTCGTTCGCGGCCTTCACGAGTGCGTCCTTGGTGACGGCGCCGACGTAGACCGTGCCGTCGTCCGTCATCAGGGCGTTGACCAGACGGGTCTTGAAGACCGTGCCCGAGCCGAACTTCCCGTCGACCTGGTCACCCAGCGCGTTCAGGAACTTCTCGGCCTCCGGCGGAACCTCGCCGTCCTTCGGCGCGCTGAAGCCCTCGCCGCCAGGCGTCTCGATCTTGGCGATGGAGGTCCAGCCCTTGCCGATGATGTTCAGCCCCTGGAAGTCCTCCAGGCCCTTGAACTCCTCGTGGTTCTTCGCGCCGTGCTCCTGGCCCTTCTCCTTCTCCACCTCGTCTGCCTCGGTCACCTTCGCGCCCTTGGGCGGGGTGAAGTCGAAGGTGGACGCGGCCGGCTTGGAGAAGTCGACCTTGGTGAAGCCGGCGTCGATCGCGGCCTTGCCGCCGCTGCTCGGGGTGAGCGTGAACTTCAGCGGCACGCCGTTCTTCGCGTCCACCGCGATCTTGATCGAGCCGAT
The DNA here is from genome assembly GCF_055563295.1 of Streptomyces sp. NPDC002868. Taxonomy (NCBI): domain Bacteria; kingdom Bacillati; phylum Actinomycetota; class Actinomycetes; order Kitasatosporales; family Streptomycetaceae; genus Streptomyces; species Streptomyces sp. NPDC002868. The sequence continues at coordinate 908,661 of NZ_JBVHDR010000002.1, forward strand.
CGTCGAACCGCTCTGCTTCGGCTTGATGACCAGCTGGTACGCATCACGGCCGGCCACCTGCGCGGTGCCGCCCACGGTCACCGACGTGGTCTCGTCCGCGGCCTTCAGCGCCTCGTCGGCGAGCTCCTTGGGCGTGGTCGGCAGGTCCTTCGGCGCGGCCTCGTGCGCCTTGCCGGAGCCCTTGCCGGAGCCGTCGTCCTTGGAGTGGAAGGCCTCGTTCGACGCGCTGTCGTACGCCCAGACCTCGTCGCCGTTGTGGATCATGCTGTACTCGGCGGTGTCCTGAAGGATCGACAGCTTCTGCTTGTCGGGGCCGTCGGCCGCGACCCGCAGGGTGTGCGAGCCGGAGGCCAGCTCCATCAGCTTGCTGTCCGGCGACGCGGACGAGCCCGTCCCTCCGTCCCCGCCCTTGGGGGCGAAGGAGCCGCCGCCCAGGTCGCCGAGGGCACCCAGGGACGGAAGGCCGAGGTCCGTGTTGATCTTCACGGTGCCGGAGAGCTGCTGGGTGTCCGACGCGGCCATCTTCTCGATGAGTTCCTGCGCGGTGATCTTCGGCAGATCGGGGTCACCGGAGGCAGCGAGCGCCGGGACGAGCCCGATGGTCGCCGCCGCCACCCCGGCCACCGCGGCCGGGACGATGTAGCGCGCCGCCTTGCGGCGGCCCGCTGCGAGGTCCTTGGCCTCTTCGGTGGTCTGTGCGCTGTCGTTCGGTGCCATGGTGTGCCCTACCTCCGTGGTTGGTCAGGCGTGGTGGTATTCATCTGACCAAATGGGGCGTACAGAAGCGTCAGACCGCGGGAGCAACTTGGCGTACTGCTATGGGATGACAGTAGGACGCGGCGCCTCCCCCAACCAGTAGGGGAAGCGCCGCGAGCCCTGTTGCCGGAAGGGTTACTTCTGGATGAAGACGTAGTCCGCCCCGTAGGGGACGCCGACGATCGCTCCCTTCTCGCAGCTGCCGGCCGGGGCGACGCCGCCCACGGTGTTCAGCCGGAAGATCTCCTGGGTGCCCGCGAACAGCCCCCGCTTCTTGCCGGACTGGGTGGCCTTCAGGTCCAGTTCAGGGATGTTCTTGTCGCCGTTCGGGGTCTTGCTGATCAGCTTGCCGGTGACGGCGCTGTGGTCCTGCGCGACCCACTGCGGCGTGCCCGAGTTGGGGGCGATGAAGGAGTGGGCTATGTTCCCGCCGAGGACGGCGCGGACATCGCGCTGCTGGAAGGAGAGCTTGCCGTCGTCGCCCTTCTTGCACTCGTAGATCTGCTTGCCCTTGACCACGGAGGCCTGGAAGTTGTCGAGGGTGTCGGCGAAGTTGAAGGAGCCGGTCACCTTGTGGAACTGGCCGCGGACGGCGCCGCCCGGGAACTGCGCGGTGTGCAGATTGGCGTAGAAGCCGTTCGGGTCGGTCTTGAAGGCGTCGAGCACCGCCTTGTCCTTGACCTTCACCGTGCCGGCGACCGCGCCGGTCCAGCCCTTGGAGTGGGTCTTGCCCTTGCTGAGCAGCTCCGTGAAGTCGATCTTGATTCCGCCGTTGGTCCCCTTGGCACCCTGATGGATGTGGAGGGCGGTCGGCTTGTCGGTGCCGCGGAACTTCACGGCGACGGACACCTTGTCCCCCTTGACCTTCACAAACTCCAGCGCGGCGCCGTCGCGGTCACCGACGGCGGGTCCGCCCTGCACCGGCACCTCGTTCGCGCCGTTCAGGCTCGCCACGAAGAGGGAGGCGGCGCGGTCCGAGCCGCTGCCGCCCGCGCCGCTCTGCACCGAGATGCTCGCGGCGCTGTCCCCGTGCCCCGAGTGACCGGCGGTGGAGCTCTTGCTGTCGGCGAAGGCCGGCAGAACGGCGAGGGTTACGCCCGCGGCGGCGGCGACGGCGGTGGTACCGATAAGGAGGGCCTTGTTCCGCTTCATTCTGAAATCTCCCCGTACATGATGCCTACGCCCGTTGCGTCGACTTCCGGGCATAAGTACGAAGTGGGTCCGAGGTTAGACTCAATCCAAGAATGTGACCTGCATCACATAATCCGAGATGATCCCGGAGCCGGCCGCGGCCGTGGTATTGGGCCCGCCAGCCGGTCAGCCGGCCCGGTGGACCACCGCGTCGCAGAGCTCTTCCAGGGCGGCCTTCGCGAAGCAGTCGGGCAGTGGAGCGAGCATCGCCCGCGCCTCCTCCGCGTACCGCACGGTGTCCCGCCTGGCCTGCTCCAGCGCCGGGTGGACGCGCAGCAGTCGCAGCGCCTCGGCGTGCCGGTCGTCGTCCGTCAGATCCCCGTCGAGCAGGGCGACGAGCTCCAGGTCCTCGGCCCGCCCCTGCGCCGCCGCCTGCGCGCGCAGATGCAGCACCGGCAGCGTCGGGATGCCCTCGCGCAGATCGGTGCCGGGCGTCTTGCCCGACTCGTGCGCGTCGCTGGCGATGTCGAGTACGTCGTCGGCGAGCTGGAACGCCACGCCGAGCCGCTCGCCGTACTGGGTGAGGATGTCCACGACACCCTCGTCCGCGCCGGACATCATTGCGCCGAACCTGCCCGAGACCGCGATCAGCGAGCCCGTCTTGCCCCCGATGACATCGAGGTAGTGCTCGACCGGGTCGCGGCCGTCGCGCGGCCCCGCCGTCTCCAGGATCTGGCCGGTGACCAGCCGCTCGAAGGCCTCCGCCTGAATGCGGACGGCCTCCGGGCCAAGGTCGGCCAGTATGTGCGAGGCCCGCGCGAACAGGAAGTCGCCGGTCAGCACCGCCACCGAGTTGCCCCAGCGGGCGTTGGCGCTGTCCACGCCGCGCCGCACATCGGCCTCGTCCATCACATCGTCGTGGTACAGCGTCGCCAGATGGGTGAGCTCGACGACCACGGCCGAGGGCACCACACCCGGCGCGTACGGATCACCGAACTGGGACGCGAGCATCACCAGCAACGGCCGGAAGCGCTTGCCCCCGGCGCGTACGAGGTGCCGTGCGGCCTCCGTAATGAAGGGCACCTCGCTCTTGGTGGCATCGAGCAGTCCCGCCTCGACGGCCGCCAATCCGGTCTGGACATCGGCCTCAAGAGCCTGGTCCCGCACGCTCAGCCCGAACGGCCCGACGACGGTCACGAGGGGATCTCCTGTCTGCTGACGATCACACGGATTGTCGATGTGTCGCTGGAATCACTCAAGTCAGCGTATCCGGTCGCCTTTCGATCACCGTGGGCGCCTTCCCGCCTCCCCCGGTATGTTCGTGATCAGTCCATACGACCATGAGTGGCCCCTTTGCCCGGAACATTCGCTGAGGTCATGCCATGCACATCCGCACCGATTTCCCGTACGAGACCGCCCACGAGGACATCCGTATCGCGATGCCGGACGGTACGAGGCTGTACGCGCGGATCTGGCGGCCACTGACCGACGAGCCCGTCCCCGCCCTGCTCGAGTATCTGCCCTGCCGGCTGACCGACTGGACCGCGCCGCGCGACTGGCAGCGCCACCCCTGGTACGCGGGCCACGGCTACGCCTCCGTACGTGTCGACGTGCGCGGACACGGCAACAGTGAGGGCCTGCCCGGCGACGAGTACGACGCGACCGAGCTGGCCGACGGCGTCGAGGTCGTCAACTGGCTGGCCCGGCAGCCGTGGTGCACCGGCCGGGTCGGCATGTTCGGCATCTCCTGGGGCGGCGTCAACTCGCTCCAGATCGCCGCTCTCGCACCGGAGCCGCTCAAGGCGATCGTCACCGTCTGCTCGACGGACGACCGCTACGACAATGACGTGCACTACATGGGCGGTTCGGTGCTGGCCGCCGCCATGCACGCCCGGGCCGCCACCATGCTCGCCTTCGTCTCCCGCCCGCCGGACCCGCTCTTTGCCGGCGACGAGTGGCGCGAGATGTGGCTGAAGCGGCTGGAGGCCGTCGACCCCCTCATCCACACCTGGCTCGGCCACCAGATCCGCGACGACTACTGGAAGCACGGCAGTGTCTGCGAGGACTACGCGGCCATCGACGCGGCGGTCCTGGCGGTGGGCGGCGGGCACGATCCCTACCGGGACACCGTGCTGCGGCTCGTCGGGCATCTGCCGCCCGATCGCGTACGGGGCCTGATCGGCCCGTGGTCCCACCAGTACCCCGACCGGGGCCGGCCGCCGGGTCCGGCGATCGGTTTCCTCCAGGAGACGCTCCGGTGGTGGGACCACTGGCTCAAAGACGCTGACACGGGCGTCATGGCCGAGCCCCTGCTGCGCTCCTGGATCAGCGAGTCGCACCCGCCCGCGGCGAGCTACCCCGTGCTGCCGGGCCGCTGGGCCGGGGAGCCCGCCTGGCCCTCGCCGCACATCACGCCCGTCCCGTACACACTCCGGGGCGAACCGGTGATCGTCGACTCGCCCCAGCACACCGGAGTGGACGCCGGCAGCTTCCTCCCCTACGGCAACGACGCCGACCTGCCGCCCGACCAGCGCGAGGAGGACGCCCGCTCTGCCTGCTTCGAATTCCCGGTCACCGGCGACCCGATCGAGATCCTGGGCCGCCCCCGCCTCACCCTGCGGCTGCGCCTGGACGTGCCCTACGGCCAGGCGATCGCCCGGATCTGCGACGTCGCCCCGGACGGCGCGTCCACCCTGGTCACCCGCGGGGTCCTCAACCTCTCCGCGCGCCACGGCCGCGAACGCGCCAACGCCTGGACACCCGGTGCGAGCGAGGACGTCTCCTTCGAGCTGAACGGCATCGGCCACACCTTCCCGCCCGGCCACCGCATCCGGCTCGCCGTCTCCTCCGCGTACTGGCCGTGGATCTGGCCGCAGACCGGCTCGGCCGGCTTCACCCTGGACCCGGCGGGCTCCCGCCTCGAACTCCCCGTACGCGAGACCGGTGAGAGCACAGCGGACACGATCACCTTCGAGGAGCCCGAGCAGTCCGCGCCACTGGGTGTCAGCTCCCCCGCCACGCTCGATGAGCAGCGCCCGGAGCGGCTGGTGGTCCGGGACGTCGCCAAGGGCGAATGGCGGCTGGAGGTCGACCCGCGCCACGACGGCACCCGCGTCTACCCGGACGGCCTGGAATTCACCGAGGAGGCGCTGGAGACGTACTCGATCCGCCAGGACGACCCGCACTCGGCCCGCGCCCGCTCGGACTGGACGATCCGGCTGCACCGACCGGAGCTGGCCTGGGACGTACGGATCGAGACGCGCTCCGAAATCACCTGCGACGCGGCCGACTTCATCACGTCGAACGAGGTGGTGTGCAAGGACCACAACGAGGTCGTCTTCCACCGCACGTGGGAAAAGCGCATCCCGCGGATGGCCGGCTGACAGCTGGTCCGGGCCGGACCTTCCGGCCGGTCCAAGCCGGTCCTTCCGGCTGGTCCGGGCGCAGTGCCGCGGCGGGGCGACGCCCACGTAACGTGTGTCCCACACCCGTGGAAAGCGAGGCAAGCACCGATGCCCGAGCAGCGCCCGCTCGATCTGGCCGAGGGCGATCCCTTCGGCCCGCACAACCTCCCGTACGGCGTCTTCACCACTGCCGACGAGCCCGGCCGCCGGCGGCTCGGCGTCCGCATCGGCAACCACGTGCTCGACGCCGGAGCGGCGGCCCACGTCCTCGGCTCCCCCTACGCCGCCCTGCTCGCCCGGCCGAGCCTCAACCCGCTGCTTGCGGCGGGCCGCACCGCCTGGCGCGACGTACGCCGCGCGCTCACCGCCTGGCTCACCGTGCCCGCCCACCGGCTGGACGTGGAGCCGCTGCTGCACCCGCTCGACTCGGTCACACTGCACCTCCCGTACGAAGTCGCCGACTATGTCGACTTCTACGCGAGCGAGCACCACGCCACCAACGTCGGCAAGATCTTCCGGCCGGACGGGGACGCGCTGACCCCCAACTGGAAGCACCTGCCCATCGGATACCACGGCCGTTCCGGCACCGTCGTCGTCTCCGGCACGGACGTGGTGCGCCCCTCGGGCCAGCGCAGGACGCCCGCCGACGCCGCCCCCGTCTTCGGTCCCTCGGTCAAACTCGACATCGAGGCGGAGGTCGGATTCCTCGTCGGCACCCCCTCCGAGCTGGGCAGGCCGGTGGCCCTCGGGGACTTCCGCGAGCATGTCTTCGGCGTCTCGCTGCTCAACGACTGGTCGGCGCGTGACATCCAGGCCTGGGAGTACGTCCCGCTCGGCCCGTTCCTCGGCAAGTCGTTCGCCACCTCCGTCTCCGCCTGGGTGACCCCGCTGGAGGCCCTGGACGCGGCGCGGTCCGCCCCGCCCGCCCGCGACTTCGATCTGCTCCCCTACCTCGACGACTCGGACGAGGACGAGCCGGGCGGCTTCGACCTGCGCATCACGGTGGCGGTCAACGGCCAGGTGATCGCCGAGCCGCCGTTCGCCACCATGTACTGGACGGCCGCCCAGCAGCTGGCCCATATGACGGTCAACGGTGCCTCGCTGCGTACGGGCGATCTCTACGGCTCCGGAACGGTCAGCGGCCCCGAGGTCCACCAGCGCGGCTCTCTGCTGGAGCTCACGTGGAACGGCCGGGACCCGTTCGAGCTCCCGGAGGGCAAGCGGACGTTCCTGGCGGACGGCGACGTGGTGACGATGACCGCGTGGGCGCCCGGCCCGGACGGCACCCGGGTGGGCCTCGGCGAAGTGACCGGCCGGATCGTCCCGAGCGCCGGCTGATGAGTGAACTCACCCTGCCCGAGGAGCTGTTGCTGCTCGCCCTCGACCCGGCGACGGGCCGCCGGCACTGCAACAGGCGCTACCTCCAGTACGGGCTGGCCGGCGCGGCCCTCGCCGAACTGGAGCTCCAGGGCAGGGTCGCCGAGGCACGCGGCCGGGTGACGGTGGTCAGTCCGCTGCCGCCGCAGGACCCGCTGTCGGCGCAGATCCTGGCGAGCCTCCCGGCTCCGGGCAGGAGCCGGTTCGGCGACGGCGTACGCGCCCGGCCCTGGGTCAGGCGCACCGGGCGTCAGGTCGAGGAGCTGTGCCTGCACCACCTGGTGGGGCGCGGTGCGCTGAGGGTGGAGACCCGACGCTTCCTGGGTCTCTTCCCGTACCACCGCTACCCCGCGGCGGCCCAGGACTGGTCGGCCCCGGCGCGTGGGCGCTACGCCCAGTCGGTGGCGGCCGGTTTCCCGGACCGCCGCAGCAGGCTGCTGGCCGCCTTCACCACGGCGATCGGTCTTGCCCGGGTGCTGCATCCGGGCCGGACCTGGCGGGAGAGCGGCGCGCTGCGCATTCTCGTACGGGAGCAGTGGGCACCGTACGCGGTGCACCGCGCCGTGCAGCAGGACAAGCGGTCGAGCAGTAACAGCATCAGCGTCGGGGGCGGGTCCGACGGCGGAGGCGACGGTGGGGGCGGCGGCGACTGACGCCCCCGGGGTGGCAGATCTTCCCTGCTGATCGGCATCACCGCAGGTCATCGGGGTGTTCCGGCGGTCGCCGGTGGCGCAACACTCTGGCAACACCACGGGTGGGAAAGCCTCGGTATGGTCCACCGCATGCCAGCCGAACGAATCCGTGAGCACACCGTGCCGGTCGCCGCGGCGCGCCGGCGGCGGCTGCGCGCGGACCAGGCGCGGCAGCTCGCCGACCTGTTGCGCCACCAGGTGCGTACGGGCGGCTTCCCCGGCGGCGTACTGCCACTGGAAGGCACCATCGGCGACGACTACCGCGTCTCCCGCAACACCGTCCGGCAGGCGCTGGATCTCCTCCGCACGGAAGGGCTGGTCGAGCGGCAGCCCGGCGTCGGCACCGTCGTGGTGTCCGAGAAGTACCCGCACGGCCTGGACCGGCTGCAGGGTCTCGCCGAGACCCTGCACGAACACGGCGACGTCACCAATGAAGTCCGTACGGTCGGCCCCGTCCCCGCGCCCGCACCCGTGGCCCGGCGGCTCGGCCTGGCGGACCACGCCGACGTCCTCTACATCGAGCGGCTGCGCCGGCTGAACGGGCTGCCCCTTTCCCTCGACCTCACCTACATCCCCCTCGACATCGGCGCCGGTCTGCTCGGCTGCGACCTGGAGCACACCGATGTGTTCCGGCTGCTCGAGACCCTGACGGGGCAGCCGCTGGGCACGGCCGAGATCACCCTGGAGGCCGTCAACGCCGACGCGCACTCCGCCGCCGTACTGCAGGCCCCGCGCGGCGCGGCCGTGCTCATGCTCGAACGGCTCACGCATCTGTCCGACGGACGCCCTGTGGACCTGGAGTTCATCCGCTTCCGCGGCGACCGCATCACCATGAGCGGGCTGCTCCACCGCTCTGACGTCGACGGCGGTGGAACTGCTGGGCCGCCGGGTGACGAGGTGGCTGCCGCGGGTGGAGCACGCGGGACCGGCCGCGGTCCGGGTGCGGCGTGCGCGGGTTTCCCCCATCCCGCCCCTTCCCGTAACTGGGGGCAAGCCCCCAGGCCCCGGTACGACCTTCGGTCGTGTCCTCAATCGCCGGACGGGCTTGATTTCCGCCGGTCGGCCTGAACCCTCAGGCCGACCGGCGGGAAATTCAAGCCCCGTCGGCGATTGAGGCGCGGGGTCCGGGGCGGAGCCCCGGTTCAGGGAAGGGGCGGGGTGGGGGAACGCCCCGCGCAGCGCAAACGCCCACCACACCATCCACCTACGCAAGGAGGCGAAACCAGTGACCACCCCCTCCGAAACGCTCTCCCCCGCCACGAGGACCCCGCCCCGCGGAGCGCGGCTCACCCTTCGTGGTGCCGCCCTCGGGCGGCCCGGGGCGGCCGCCGCCCTCGACGGGCTCGATCTCGACGTCGCGCCCGGGGAGATCCTGACCGTCGTCGGGCCCTCCGGCTGCGGCAAGTCGAACTTCTTCGCACCCTCGCCGGGCTGCTGCCCCCGCTCGGCGGGGAGGCCGCGCAGGACGGGGAGCCCATCACCGGGCCACGCGCCGACCGGGCGCTGGTCTTCCAGGAAGACGCGCTGCTGCCCTGGCGCACGGTGCGCGCCAATGTCGAACTGCCCCTCGCGATCAGGGGAGTTCCGCGGGCCGAGCGCAGAATCCGCGCCGAGGGCTGGCTGGAGCGGGTCGGGCTGCCCGGGCACGAGGCCAAGCTGCCGCACCGTATCTCCGGCGGGCAGCGGCAGCGCGTCCAGCTCGCCCGCGCCCTCGCCGCCGAGCCCCGCGCCGTCCTGATGGACGAGCCCTTCGGCGCGCTCGACGCGCAGACGAGGGCGGGCATGCAGCAGCTGCTCGTCGACGTGCTGCGCGGCACCGGCGCGACCGTCGTCTTCGTCACGCACGACGTGGACGAGGCGCTCTTCCTCGGCGACCGCGTGGCGTTGCTGGGCACCGGCCGCGTCCTCGAAGTGCCCCGGCCGCGCGACCGCGAGGCCCACGGCGACCCCGCGACCGTCGCCCTGCACCGCTCCGCTCTCCAGTCCCTCGGCTCGTGAAAGGCCCCGCCATGCAGATCCCCGCTCTCACCGACGCCGAGGAACTGACCTGCGACGTCCTCGTCATCGGCGGCGGCACGGCCGGGACGATGGCCGCGCTCACCGCCGCCGAGCGCGGCGCGAACGTACTCCTCCTCGAAAAGGCACACGTCCGCCACTCGGGCGCTCTCGCCATGGGCATGGACGGCGTCAACAACGCCGTCATCCCCGGCCGTGCCGAGCCCGACGACTACGTCGCCGAGATCACCCGCGCCAACGACGGCATCGTCGACCAGTCCACGGTCCGCCAGACCGCTACCCGCGGCTTCGGCATGGTGCAGCGCCTGGAGTCGTACGGCGTGAAGTTCGAGAAGGACGAACACGGCGAGTACGCGGTCCGCCAGGTGCACCGATCCGGCTCGTACGTCCTGCCGATGCCCGAGGGCAAGGACGTCAAGAAGGTTCTCTACCGCCGGCTGCGCCGCCGCGAGATGCGCGAAGGCATCCGGATCGAGAACCGCGTCATGCCGGTCCGTGTCCTGACGGCGGACGGCCGGGCCGTGGGCGCGGCCGGGCTCAACACCCGCACCGGCGGGTTCGTCACGGTCCGCGCGGGCGCGGTCATCCTCGCCACCGGCGCCTGCGGCCGCCTCGGCCTGCCGGCCTCCGGCTATCTCTACGGCACGTACGAGAACCCCACCAACGCCGGTGACGGCTACGCCATGGCCTACCACGCAGGCGCCGAACTCACCGGCATCGAGTGCTTCCAGATCAACCCGCTGATCAAGGACTACAACGGCCCCGCCTGCGCGTACGTCGCCAACCCCTTCGGCGGCTACCAGGTCAACCGGCACGGCGAGCGCTTCGTCGACTCCGACTACTGGTCCGGCCAGATGATGTCGGAGTTCGCCGCCGAACTCGCCTCCGACCGCGGCCCGGTCTATCTCAAGCTCAGCCATCTCCCGGAGGAATCCATCAGCGCGCTGGAGGGCATCCTGCACTCCACCGAACGCCCCACCCGCGGGACGTTCCATGCGAAGCGCGGCCACGACTACCGCACCCACGATGTCGAGATGCACATCTCGGAGATCGGGCTGTGCGGCGGCCACTCCGCCTCCGGCGTACGCGTCGACGACCACGCCCGCACCACCGTGCCCGGTCTGTACGCGGCCGGGGACCTGGCCTGCGTCCCGCACAACTACATGATCGGCGCGTTCGTCTTCGGCGACCTGGCGGGGGCGGACGCCTCACAATTCACCGCGTACGAAGGTGAGTTGCCCGCCGACCAGATCCGGGACGCCCATGACCTGATCTACCGCCCCCTGCGCAACCCCGACGGCCCGCCGCAGACCCAGGTCGAGTACAAACTCCGCCGCTTCGTGAACGACTACGTCGCCCCGCCCAAGTCCGGCGCCCGGCTCTCCCTCGCCGTGGAACACTTCGAGCGGATGCGCGGCGAGATCGCCGAGATGGGCGCCGAGACCCCGCACGAGCTGATGCGCTGCGCCGAGGTGAGCTTCATCCGCGACTGCGCGGAGATGGCGGCGCGCTCCTCACTCGCCCGTACGGAATCCCGCTGGGGCCTCTACCACGAGCGTACGGACCACCCGCAGCGCGACGACGAGGACTGGCTGCACCACCTGGACCTGCGCAAATCCCCGTCCGGGGCAATGGAGTTCACGGCCCGCCCCGTCTCGCCCTATCTGGTGCCGGTCGACGAATTCAGCCCCACCGGCGGGCTGTCCCGCCACCTCGGGGAGGTCCACCCGGAGCAGGTCTCCACTGCCGGACAGCGCGACATCGCCCCCATCGGCTCTGGCGTCCGCGTCACGATCCGGCAGGACACGACCGCCGCCTCCCACTCCCCCCGCATCCTGGAGCTGCTCGGCCTCGCTGAGGACGAGCCCGAACTCCCCCAGCTGCGCCCCTTCTTGACCGATCCGGACCCGGCCGTGCGCCGCGCCGCGATCGCCGCGCTCACCGAGACCGTCCCGGCGGGCACCGGACCGGCGCTCGCGGCGGCCCTCGCGGACCCGGACCCAGGCGTCCGCGGCGCCGCTGCGGCGTCCCTGCTCGAACTGGTCGAAGTCCTGCCCCCGGAAGCCGACTTGGCCCGAGGCCTCACCGAGGCACTCGGCAATGACGACCCCACGGTCCGCTCCACCGCACTCGACGTCCTGCGCGCCCTGCGCCTGGGCGACGCCGCCGCCTACCCCCGTACGCTCGCCGACCCGGACATCGAGGTCCGCATCGCGTCCGTACGCGCCCTGGTCTCCGTCGACGCCCTCGATGCCGTTGCCCGCGCCACCGCCGACCCGGCCCGCGAGGTCCGCGTCACGGTGGCCCGCAGCCTGACCGACCCGGGGGCCCTGGAACCCCTGATCCAGGACCGGGACATCCTCGTCCGCGCGGCCGCCCTCGCCGCCCTGTCCACCGCCGGGTGCCCCGCCCCGTACGGCACCGTCGCCGTCACCGCACTGGCCGACCCGGCCTGGCAGGTCCGCGCGGGCGCGGCCACGGCCCTGGGCGCTGCCGCCCCGGAGTTGGCGGTCCCGCCCCTGGCCAAGGCCCTCCAGGACCCGAACGCCGACGTCCGCAAGGCCGCCGTCCTGGCCCTGCTGAAGCACCCGGCCGACACGGAGGCCCGGGCCGCCCTGGCCACGGCGGTCCAGGACACGGACGCGGACGTGCGCGCGTACGCGGGACGCGTCAACCCCACCTGACGCCGCCGGACATGCGTGAGGGCCCGGCCCCCACAGCGGGGTGCCGGGCCCTCACGCATGCCGGCTCAGCGCACGAACACGCTCGCCTGGCTTGCCAGGTCCAGGAAGTACTGCGGGGCCACGCCCAGCACCAGCGTCACCGCCACACCCACCGCGATCGTCGTCATCGTCAGCGGCGAAGGCACCGCCACCGTGGGGCCCTCCGCCTTCGGCTCGCTGAAGAACATCAGCACGATGACCCGGATGTAGAAGAACGCGGCGATGGCCGACGAGATCACGCCGACCACGACCAGCGCGCCCGCGCCGCCCTCCGCCGCCGCCTTGAAGACCGCGAACTTCCCGGAGAAGCCCGACGTCAGCGGAATGCCGGCAAAGGCCAGCAGGAACACCGCGAAGACCGCCGCCACCAGCGGCGAACGCCGCCCGAGCCCCGCCCACTTGGACAGATGCGTCGCCTCGCCGCCCGCGTCCCGCACCAGCGTGACCACCGCGAACGCGCCGATCGTCACAAAGGAGTACGCCGCAAGGTAGAAGAGGACGGACGAGATACCGTCGGGCGTCGTCGCGATGACACCGGCCAGGATGAATCCGGCGTGCGCGATCGAGGAGTACGCGAGGAGCCGCTTGATGTCGGTCTGCGTGATCGCGACGATCGCACCGCCCAGCATGGTGACGATCGCGATCGCCCACATGACCGGCCGCCAGTCCCAGCGCAGCCCCGGCAGCACGACGTACAGCAGGCGCAGCAGCGCGCCGAACGCGGCCACCTTCGTCGCCGCCGCCATGAAGCCGGTGACCGGAGTCGGCGCGCCCTGGTAGACGTCCGGCGTCCACATGTGGAACGGCACCGCGCCGACCTTGAACAGCAGCCCCATCAGGATCATTGCGCCGCCGATCAGCAGCAGCGCGTCGTTCCCCATGGTGTCGGCGAGCGCCGGGTCGATGGTGCGCACGCTGCCGTCGACGACGTCCGCGATCCTCGCGTACGACACCGAGCCCGCGTACCCGTACAGAAGGGCGATCCCGAACAGCAGGAACGCCGACGAGAAGGCTCCCAGCAGGAAGTACTTCACGGCCGCCTCCTGCGACATCAACCGCTTGCGGCGGGCGACGGCGCACAGGAGGTAGAGCGGGAGTGAGAAGACTTCCAGCGCGATGAAGAGCGTCAGCAGATCGTTGGCGGCCGGGAAGACCAGCATGCCGGTGATCGCGAAGAGCACCAGCGGGAAGACCTCGGTGGTGGTGAACCCGGCCTTGACCGCGGCCTTTTCGCTGTCGCTGCCGGGTACGGACGCGGCCTGCGCGGCGAACGAGTCGACGCGGTTGCCGTGCACCTCCGGGTCGAGGCGGCGCTCGGCGAAGGTGAAGACCGCGACCAGCGAGGCCAGCAGGATGGTGCCCTGCAGGAAGAGCGCCGGGCCGTCGACCGCGATCGCGCCCATCGCCGCGATCTTCGCCTTGGTGGTGCCGTATCCGCCGGCCGCGAGAGCGACGACCGCCGCGAAGGCGGCCACGAGGGCGACGACGGTCAGGAACACCTGGACGTGGTAACGGACCTTGCGTGGAACGAATGCCTCCACGAGCACACCCACGACGGCGGCGCCGACGACGATCAGCGCCGGTGCCAGCTGGGCGTACTCGACAGTCGGAGCCGGGATCTTGTCGATCGGCTCGGCTGCCGTTGTCCACAGGCTGTGGACAGCTGTAGCGCTCACTTGGCCGCCTCCACCTCGGGCTGGGGGTCCTTCTTCTGTACGTCGGACATCGTGTGCTCCACCGCCGGGTTGACGATGTCCGTCAGCGGCTTCGGGAAGACGCCGAGGAAGAGCAGCAGCGCGATCAGCGGAGCGACCACGGCCAGCTCACGGACCTTGAGGTCTGGCATCTCCCGCACCTCGGTCTTCACCGGGCCCGTCATCGTCCGCTGGTAGAGGACGAGGGTGTAGAGCGCGGCGAGCACAATGCCGAAGGTGGCGATGATTCCGGCCACCGGATAGCGCGAGTATGTGCCGACCAGGACCAGGAATTCGCTCACGAAGGGCGCGAGACCCGGCAGCGAGAGCGTGGCCAGACCACCGATCAGGAAGGTGCCGGCGAGTACCGGGGCGACCTTCTGGACCCCGCCGTAGTCCGCGATGAGCCGCGAGCCGCGCCGGGAGATCAGGAACCCGGCCACCAGCATCAGCGCGGCCGTCGAGATCCCGTGGTTGACCATGTAGAGCGTCGCGCCCGACTGCCCCTGGGACGTCATCGCGAAGATGCCCAGGATGATGAAGCCGAAGTGCGAGATCGAGGCGTACGCGACAAGGCGCTTGATATCGCGCTGGCCGACCGCGAGCAGCGCGCCGTAGACGATGCTGATCAGCGCAAGCACCAGGATCACGGGCGTGGCCCACTTGGAGGCGTCCGGGAAGAGCTGGAGGCAGAAGCGCAGCATCGCGAACGTGCCGACCTTGTCGACGACCGCGGTGATCAGCACGGCGACCGGCGCGGTCGCCTCACCCATGGCGTTGGGCAGCCAGGTGTGCAGCGGCCACAGCGGCGCCTTCACCGCGAAGGCGAAGAAGAAGCCGAGGAACAGCAGCCGCTCGGTGTTGGTCGCCATGTCGAGCGTCCCGGACGCGCGGGCCTCGGCGATCTCGTTGAGCGAGAAGCTGCCCGCGACGACATAGAGCCCGATGACCGCGGCCAGCATGATCAGGCCGCCGACCAGGTTGTAGAGCAGGAACTTCACGGCCGCGTACGAGCGTTGGGCCGCGGCGTTCTCGTCGCTGCCCGCGTGGGCACGGTCCCCGAAGCCGCCGATGAGGAAGTACATCGGGATGAGCATGGCTTCGAACAGGATGTAGAAGAGGAAGACGTCGGTGGCCTCGAAGGAGAGGATCACCATCGCCTCGACGGCCAGGATCAGGGCGAAGAAGCCCTGCGTCGGCCGCCACCGCGACGACTTCGTCTCCAGCGGGTCGGCGTCGTGCCAGCCCGCCAGGATCACGAACGGGATCAGCAGCGCGGTCAGCGCCAGCAGCGCCACCCCGATGCCGTCCACGCCCAGTTCGTACCGGACACCGAAGTCCTTGATCCAGGCGTGCGACTCGGTCAGCTGATAGCGGTCGCCACCGGGCTCGAACCGTACGAGCACGATGGCGGCCAGCACCAGTGTGCCGAGCGAGACCAGCAGCGCCAGCCACTTGGCGGCGGTGCGCCGCGCGGCCGGGACGGCGGCGGTGGCGATCGCGCCGACCGCCGGGAGTGCCGCCGTCACCGTAAGGAGAGGGAACGACATAACAGTTACACCGCCCTCATCAGCAGGGTCGCGGCGATCAGCACTGCCGTACCTCCGAACATCGAGACCGCGTAGGTGCGGGCGTAGCCGTTCTGCAGCTTGCGCAGCCGGCCGGAGAGCCCGCCGAACGAGGCGGCCGTGCCGTTGACCACGCCGTCGACAAGGGTGTGGTCGACGTAGACCAGGGAGCGGGTGAGGTGCTCGCCGCCGCGGACCAGGACCACATGGTTGAAGTCGTCCTGGAGGAGATCGCGGCGGGCGGCCCGGGTGAGCAGACTCCCTCGCGGGGCGACCACGGGAACCGGGCGCCGCCCGTACTGGGCGTAGGCGATGCCCAGGCCGATGACGAGAGCGACGACCGTTGCCGAAGTCACCGCTGTCGCGCTGATGGGCGGATGCCCGTGCTCGAAGTTCGTGACGGGCTTCAGCCAGTTCACGAACGCGTCGTTGAGACTGAACAGGCCTCCGGCGAAGACGGACCCGAAGGCGAGCACCACCATGGGGATGGTCATCGACTTCGGCGACTCGTGCGGATGCGGCATCTCACCGACGTGCACCTCGATGCCGGGCTCGACACTGGGCACCGTGTCCGGGTCGGGCGCGGGCTGCCAGCGCTTCTCGCCGAAGAACGTCAGCAGCATCACGCGCGTCATGTAGTACGCGGTGATCGCGGCGCCCAGCAGTGCCGTACCGCCGAGGATCCAGCCCTCCGTACCGCCCTTGGCGAAGGCCGCCTCGATGATCTTGTCCTTGGAGAAGAAGCCGGACAGACCGGGGAAGCCGATGATGGCCAGATAGCCGAGCCCGAAGGTGACGAAGGTGATCGGCATGTACTTCCGCAGGCCGCCGTACTTGCGCATGTCGACCTCGTCGTTCATGCCGTGCATCACCGAGCCCGCGCCGAGGAACAGCCCGGCCTTGAAGAAGCCGTGCGTCACCAGGTGCATGATCGCGAAGGCGTATCCGATCGGGCCGAGGCCGGCCGCGAGGATCATGTAGCCGATCTGCGACATCGTCGAACCGGCCAGCGCCTTCTTGATGTCGTCCTTCGCGCAACCGACGATGGCACCGAAGATCAGCGTCACCGCGCCGACGACCGCGACCGCCAACTGCGCGTCCGGGGCCGCGTTGAAGATCTCCCCGGACCGGGTGATGAGGTAGACGCCCGCGGTCACCATGGTCGCCGCGTGGATCAGGGCCGAGACCGGAGTCGGGCCCTCCATCGCGTCCCCGAGCCAGGACTGCAGCGGCACCTGTGCGGACTTGCCGCACGCCGCGAGCAACAGCATCAGCCCGATGGCCGTCAGCTTGCCCTCGCTCGTCTCACCGGTCGCCTCCAGCACGGGCCCGAAGGCGAACGTCCCGAAGGTGGTGAACATCAGCATGATCGCGATCGACAGACCCATGTCGCCGACGCGGTTGACCAGGAATGCCTTCTTCGCCGCCGTCGCCGCGCTGGGCTTGTGCTGCCAGAAGCCGATCAGCAGGTACGAGGCGAGGCCGACGCCCTCCCAGCCGACGTACAGCAGGAGGTAGTTGTCTGCGAGGACCAGCAGCAGCATCGCCGCGAGGAAGAGGTTCAGATAGCCGAAGAAGCGGCGGCGGCGCTCGTCGTGCTCCATGTACCCGATCGAGTACACATGGATCAGCGAGCCGACGCCCGTGATCAGCAGGACGAACGTCATCGACAGCTGGTCCAGCTGGAAGGCCACGTCAGCCTGGAAGCCCTCGACGGGAATCCAGCTGAACAGCCTCTGGGACAGGGCGCGTTCATCCGCGCCCTTGCCCAGCATGTCCACGAACAGCACCGCGCCGACCACGAAGGACGCGGCCGCGAACAGCGTGCCGATCCAGTGGCCGCTGCGGTCGAGCCGCCGCCCGCCGCACAGCAGGACCGCCGCTCCGAGCAAAGGCGCCGCGACAAGCAGCGCAATCAGGTTCTCCACGATTCAGCGACCCCTTACAACTTCATCAGGCTGGCGTCGTCGACCGAGGCCGAGTGGCGGGAACGGAACAGCGACACGATGATCGCGAGCCCGACCACGACTTCAGCGGCGGCGACGACCATCGTGAAGAAGGCGATGATCTGGCCGTCGAGATTGCCGTGCATACGGGAGAAGGCGACGAACGCGAGGTTGCAGGCGTTGAGCATCAGCTCGATGCACATGAAGAGCACGATCGCGTTCCGCCTGATCAGCACCCCGGCCGCGCCGATGGTGAACAACAGCGCCGCGAGATACAGATAGTTGACGGGATTCACTTCGCGACCTCCTCGTCGTGCGAGCCGTGCGAGTTGTTTCGGTCGTGCGACTCGCGCGACTCGTGCGACTCGGTCTCACGGCCGAGCCTCTCCTCCGCGCGCTGCTCCAGCACTCGCAGGTCGTTCAGCGCCTCGCTCGACACATCGCGGATCTGACCGCGCGCCCGCAGCGTCTTGTTGACGGTGAGCTCGGACGGCGTGCCGTCCGGCAGCAGACCGGCGATGTCCACGGCGTTGTGCCGGGCGTAGACACCGGGCGCGGGCAGCGGCGGAAGGTGCTTGCCTTCCCGTACGCGCTGCTCGGCCAGCTCGCGCTGGGTCTTGGCCCGCTCGGTGCGCTCCCGGTGGGTGAGGACCATCGCGCCGACGGCCGCCGTGATCAGCAGCGCGCTGGTGATCTCGAAGGCGAAGACGTACTTGCTGAAGAGGAGTTGGGCCAGGCCCTCGACATTGCCGCCGTGCGCGGTGTTGGCCGCGCTCAGGCCGTTGAACGTCTTCAGCGAGGCATTGCCGATGCCGGCGATCAGCAGCATGCCGAAGCCCAGACCGCAGGCCGCGGCCAGCCAGCGCTGCCCCTTCAGCGTCTCCTTGAGCGAGTCGGCGGCGGTGACCCCGACCAGCATGACGACGAAGAGGAACAGCATCATGATCGCACCGGTGTAGACGATGATCTGGACGACACCGAGGAAGTACGCGCCGTTGGCGAGGTAGAAGACCGCCAGGACGATCATGGTCCCGGCGAGGCAGAGCGCACTGTGCACGGCCCGCCGCATCAGGATCGTGCCGAGCGCCCCGGCGACGGCGATGGTGCCGAGCACCCAGAACTGGACGGCCTCGCCCATGGAGGTGGTGGAGGCGGCGAGGGTGTTCATACGTCCACCTCCTCGCCCTTCTCCCCCTTGGAGACGGCGACCTGCTGGACCGTGCCGGGAGCGGCCTCGCTGACCAGCCCCCGGTAGTAGTCCTGCTCGTCCATGCCCGGGAAGATCGAGTGCGGGGAGTCGACCATGCCCTCCTCGAGACCGGCGAGCAGCTGCTCCTTCGTATAGATGAGGCTCTCGCGGGAGCTGTCGGCCAGTTCGAACTCGTTCGTCATGGTCAGCGCCCGCGTCGGACAGGCCTCGATGCACAGCCCGCACAGAATGCAGCGGGCGTAGTTGATCTGGTAGACCCGGCCGTACCGCTCCCCCGGGGAGTAACGCTCCTCCTCGGTGTTGTCCGCGCCCTCCACATAGATCGCGTCCGCCGGACAGGCCCACGCGCACAGCTCGCACCCGATGCACTTCTCGAGCCCGTCCGGATGACGGTTGAGCTGGTGCCGGCCGTGGAAGCGCGGCGCCGTGACCTTCTGCTGTTCCGGGTACTGCTCGGTCAGCCGCTTCTTGAACATGGCCTTGAAGGTCACGCCGAAGCCGGCGACCGGGTTCTGGAACTTGTTCTCGGATTCCTCAGACACCGTCAGCCTCCTTTCCGTCGCTAGGACCGTCACTCGCCCCGGGGGTTCGGGGGTCGCCCCCGGAAATGTCGCTGCCGGGGCCACCACTGACAATCAACTCGCGCTCGCGGCGCGGCCGCCTGCGCGGCACCGGCGGCAGGGTCTGCCCCGGCAGCGGCGGTACGGGGAATCCGCCCGCCATCGGGTCGAAGGCGGGCTCCGCCTCCGCGGCCTCCGCCTCCGCCTCCTTCTCCTTCTTGCCGCGGAAGATGTCGGCGACGAAGGAGAGGAGCAGCACCGCGATGACCGCGCCACCGACGTACAGCACGATCTGCTGGAAGTCGTAGTTCTCGTTCCGCAGCGCCCGTACGGTCGCCACCAGCATCAGCCAGACCACCGATACCGGGATCAGCACCTTCCAGCCGAGCTTCATCAGCTGGTCGTAGCGGACGCGGGGCAGCGTGCCGCGCAGCCAGATGAAGAAGAAGAGCAGCAGCTGGACCTTGATGACGAACCAGAGCATCGGCCACCAGCCGTGGTTCGCGCCCTCCCAGAAGGTCGAGATGGGGTACGGGGCCCGCCAGCCGCCCAGGAAGAGGGTGGCCGAGACGGCGGAGACGGTGACCATGTTGACGTACTCGGCCAGCATGAACATCGCGAACTTGATCGAGCTGTACTCGGTGTTGAAGCCGCCGACCAGGTCGCCCTCGGACTCCGGCATGTCGAACGGAGCACGGTTGGTCTCGCCGACCATCGTGACGACGTAGATGATGAAGGAGACCGGCAGCAGGATGATGAACCAGCGGTCCGCCTGCGCCTCGACGATCGCCGAGGTCGACATCGACCCGGAGTAGAGGAAGACGGAGGCGAAGGCCGCGCCCATCGCGATCTCGTACGAGATCATCTGCGCGCACGACCTCAAGCCGCCCAGCAGCGGATACGTCGATCCCGACGACCAGCCGGCCAGCACGATGCCGTAGATCCCGACCGAGGCGACCGCGAGGATGTAGAGCATCGCGATCGGCAGGTCGGTGAGCTGCATCGAGGTGCGGTGACCGAAGATCGAGACCTCGTTGCCGGCCGGCCCGAAGGGGATCACGGCGATCGCCATGAAGGCCGGGATCGCGGCGATGACCGGCGCGAGGACATAGACGACCTTGTCCGCCCGCTTGACGATCAAGTCTTCCTTCAGCATCAGCTTGATGCCGTCGGCGAGCGACTGGAGCATGCCCCAGGGGCCGTGCCGGTTGGGGCCGATGCGCAGCTGCATCCAGGCGACGACCTTGCGCTCCCACACGATGGAGAAGAGCACGGTGATCATCAGGAAGGCGAAGCAGAACACGGCCTTGATGGCGACGAGCCACCAGGGGTCGCGTCCGAACATCGAAAGATCCTCAGCCGCGAGCACGCTCCGCTGGGCCTCCGCGATATTTGCGAGGGTCGGGTTCACGCTCGCACCTCCGGTACGTCAGGGGTGGCGGTCTCTGCCGCCGCCGGGCCGATGCGGACCAGCTGCCCGGGGACTGCACCGGTGTCCGAAGTGATGCCGCCTCCGGCCGAGTTCAGCGGGAGCCACACCACCCGGTCGGGCATCTCGCTCACCTGGAGCGGGAACCTGACCGAGCCGGCGGGGCCGGTGACGGCGAGGACGTCGCCGTCCTTCACACCCGTCTCGGCCGCCGTCGCCGCGGAGAGCCGGGCGACCGCCGCGTGGCGGGTGCCCGCCAGCGCCTCGTCGCCCTGCTGGAGCAGGCCCTGGTCGAGCAGCAGCCGGTGGCCGGCGAGGACCGCCTCGCCCTCGCCCGGGCGGGGCAGGGACTGTGCGGACTCATTGGGCTCGGTGGCCCGCGGTCCGTCCCACGTGCCCAGCCGGTCCAGCTCGTTGCGTACGGACTTGAGGTCCGGCAGCCCGAAGCTGACGTCGAGCGCGTCCGCCAGCATGTGCAGCACCCGCGCATCGGCCGGAGCCAGGCGGCGCGTCATGTGCTCGGGCTTCAGCGCGGCCTCGAACAGCCTCGCCCTGCCCTCCCAGTTGAGGAACGTGCCCGGCTTCTCGGCGACGGCCGCGACCGGGAAGACCACGTCCGCCCGCTCGGTGACCTCGCTGGGCCGCAGCTCCAGGGAGACCAGGAAGCCGACCGCGTCGAGTGCCTCACGTGCGCGCTGCGGATCGGGCAGGTCCGCGACTTCGACGCCCGCCACCAGCAGCGCGCCCAGTTCGCCGGTGGCCGCGGCCTCGACGATCTGGCCGGTGTCGCGGCCGTAACGGTGCGGGAGTTCGCGTACGCGCCAGGCCGCCGCGGTCTCCTCGCGGGCCCGCGGGTCGGTGGCCGGGCGGCCGCCGGGCAGCAGCGAGGGGATCGCGCCCGCCTCGAGCGCGCCGCGCTCGCCCGCCCTGCGCGGGATCCACACCAGCTGCGCGCCGGTCGCGGTCGCGGCCCGTACCGCGGCGGTCAGTCCGCCGGGCACGGCAGCGAGCCGCTCGCCGACGACGATCACCGCGCCGTCGGAGCGCAGCGCCTCTGCCGCCTTCGCGCCGTCGCCGTCCAGGCCGGCGCCCCCGCTCAACGCATCCAGCCACTCGGTCTCGGTGCCGGGGGCGGCGGGGAGCAGTGTGCCGCCCGCCTTCGTCAAGCCGCGGGTGGCGTGCGTGGCCAGCGCGAAGGTGCGCTGCCCGTGCTTGCGGTTGGCCTTGCGCAGCCGCAGGAAGACACCGGGGGCCTCCTCCTCGGACTCGACCCCGGCCAGCAGGACCGCCGGGGCCTGCTCCAGGGAGGTGTAGGTGACCCCGCTGCCGTCCACGTCCCGGCCGCGCCCCGCGACGCGGGCGGCCAGGAAGTCGGCCTCCTCGCTGCTGTGCACGCGTGCGCGGAAGTCGACGTCGTTGGTGTCGAGGGCGACTCGGGCGAACTTGGCGTACGCGTACGAGTCCTCGACGGTCAGCCGGCCGCCCACCAGGACACCGGCCCGGCCGCGGGCCGCGCTCAGTCCGTGGGCCGCCGCCTCCAGCGCCTCCGGCCAGCTCGCCGGCTCCAGTTCACCCTGGCCGTTGCGTACGAGAGGAGTCGTGAGCCGGTCCGGCTTCTGCGCGTAGCGGAAGCCGAAGCGCCCCTTGTCGCACATCCACTCCTCGTTGACCTCGGGGTCCTCGGCCGCAAGCCGCCGCATGACCTTGCCGCGGCGGTGGTCCGTACGCGTCGCGCAGCCGCCCGCGCAGTGCTCGCACACCGAAGGCGACGACACCAGGTCGAAGGGGCGGGAGCGGAAGCGGTACGCGGCCGACGTCAGCGCGCCCACCGGGCAGATCTGGATGGTGTTCCCGGAGAAGTACGACTCGAACGGGTCGCCCTCTCCGGTGCCGACCTGCTGGAGCGCACCGCGCTCGAGCAGCTCGATCATCGGGTCGCCCGCGACCTGGTTGGAGAACCGGGTGCACCGGGCGCACAGCACGCACCGCTCGCGGTCGAGCAGCACCTGTGTGGAGATCGGGACGGGCTTCTCGAACGTCCGCTTCTTGCCCTCGAAGCGGGTGTCCGGGTCGCCGACCTGCATCGCCTGGTTCTGCAGGGGACACTCGCCGCCCTTGTCGCAGACCGGGCAGTCCAGCGGGTGGTTGATGAGGAGCAGCTCCATCACACCGCGCTGGGCCTTCTCTGCGACCGGCGAGGTGAGCTGCGACTTGACGACCATGCCGTCGGTGCAGGTGATGGTGCAGGACGCCATCGGCTTGCGCTGGCCCTCGACCTCGACGATGCACTGGCGGCAGGCGCCGACCGGGTCGAGGAGGGGGTGGTCGCAGAACCGCGGGATCTCGATGCCGAGCATTTCGGCGGCCCGGATGACCAGAGTGCCCTTGGGCACGCTGATCTCGATGCCGTCGATCGTCAGCGACACGAGATCTTCCGGCGGAACGGCCGCGTTGCCGCCTCCGGCGGGGTTGGACGTCGTGACGGTCATGCCCGTACCTCCGCACGAGGTGAGTCGGACTGCGGTGCTTCGCCCGCAGGGCGGTGGGCGGCGAAGCCGCGGCCGGGGCTCGGCGCATACGCCTCAGTCATGCGGTCACCTCCAGGTGCTTGTCGGCCCAGGCGGTCGACCTCGCGGGGTCGAAGGGGCAGCCCTTGCCGGTGATGTGCTGCTCGTACTCCTCGCGGAAGTACTTGAGCGAGGAGAAGATCGGGGACGCGGCTCCGTCGCCCAGTGCGCAGAAGGACTTGCCGTTGATGTTGTCGGCGATGTCGTTCAGCTTGTCGAGGTCGGACATGACGCCCTTGCCGGCCTCGATGTCGCGCAGCAACTGCACCAGCCAGTACGTGCCTTCGCGGCACGGCGTGCACTTGCCGCAGGACTCATGGGCGTAGAACTCGGTCCACCGCGTCACGGCCCGCACCACGCAGGTCGTCTCGTCGAAGCACTGCAGCGCCTTGGTGCCGAGCATCGAACCGGCGGCGCCCACGCCCTCGTAGTCCAGCGGCACATCAAGGTGCTCGTCGGTGAACATCGGGGTCGAGGAGCCGCCCGGAGTCCAGAACTTGAGGCGGTGGCCCTTGCGCATGCCGCCGCTCATGTCGAGCAGCTGGCGCAGCGTGATGCCGAGCGGGGCCTCGTACTGGCCGGGGTTGGTGACATGGCCGCTGAGCGAGTACAGCGTGAAGCCCGGGGACTTCTCGCTGCCCATCGACTTGAACCAGTCCTTGCCGCGATGAAGGATCGCGGGAACGGACGCGATGGACTCGACGTTGTTCACCACAGTGGGGCACGCGTACAGACCGGCGACCGCGGGGAAGGGGGGACGCAGCCGGGGCTGACCGCGACGTCCCTCCAGGGAGTCCAGCAGCGCGGTCTCCTCACCGCAGATGTACGCGCCCGCGCCCGCGTGCACGGTGACTTCGAGGTCGAGTCCGGACCCCAGGATGTCCTTGCCGAGGAAGCCCGCCTCGTACGCCTCGCGTACGGCTTCGTGCAGCCGCCGCAGTACGGGGACGACTTCACCGCGCAGATAGATGAACGCGTGATTCGACCGGATCGCGTAGCAGGCGATCACGATTCCCTCGATGAGGGAGTGCGGGTTGGCGAACAGGAGCGGGATGTCCTTGCAGGTCCCGGGCTCCGATTCGTCGGCGTTGACAACGAGGTAGTGCGGCTTGCCGTCGCCCTGCGGAATGAACTGCCACTTCATCCCGGTGGGGAAGCCCGCGCCGCCGCGGCCGCGCAGTCCGGAGTCCTTGACGTACGCGATGAGGTCGTCCGGCGACATGGCCAGCGCCTTGCGCAGTCCCTCGTACCCCTCGTGCCGCCGGTAGGTGTCCAGCGTCCAGGACTCCGCCTCGTCCCAGAAGGCGGAGAGGACGGGCACGAGAAGCTTCTCGGGACTCGTCTCTCCCCCGGCCTCCGGTCGGGCGGTGCCCCCAAACTCGGTGGACAAGGTCATCACTCCCCCTCCTCGGCTGCGGGTCCGGCCGGGTGGTCAGGGTCGGAGGCCGAGGTCTGCTGCGGTGCGTCATGCGAGCTGAGGTGCTCGGAACCGGGCTGGGGCGGTGCGTCGTGTGATGCCTCGCCGCGCGGGGAGACCACTCGCGCCGTCGGACTCTCGCCCTTGGCCAGGCGCAGGCCGATCAGCGAGGCGGGTCCCGCACCGCCGCTCGCCCCGACCGCGCCCGGGCGCTCGTCGGGGAAGCCCGCGAGGATCCGCGCGGTCTCCTTGTACGTACACAGGGGAGCGCCGCGCGTCGGCTCGACGGGCCGTCCCGCGCGCAGATCGTCGACGAGGCGCTTGGCGGTCTCGGGTGTCTGGTTGTCGAAGAACTCCCAGTTGACCATCACCACCGGGGCGAAGTCGCAGGCCGCGTTGCACTCGATGTGCTCGAGAGTGACCTTGCCGTCCTCGGTCGTCTCGCTGTTGCCGACGCCGAGGTGCTGCTTGAGCTCGTCGAAGATGGCGTCGCCGCCCATCACCGCGCAGAGCGTGTTGGTGCAGACGCCGACCTGGTAGTCGCCGGAGGGCACCCGCCGGTACATCGTGTAGAAGGTGGAGACCGCGGTGACCTCCGCGGTGGTCAGGTCCAGCATCTCGGCGCAGAAGCGGACGCCGGTGCGGGTGACGTACCCCTCCTCGGACTGCACGAGGTGCAGCAGCGGCAGCAGGGCGGACCGGCTGTCGGGGTAGCGGGCGATGAGTTCCCTCGCGTCCGCTTCGAGCCGGGCGCGTACATCGGCCGGGTAGTCGGGGGCGGGGAGCTGGGGCATGCCCAGGCTCACCTCTTGATTAGCTGGTGTGGCTGTCACCGGTCGACGCCTCCCATCACGGGGTCGATGGACGCGACGGCGACGATGACGTCGGCGACCTGGCCGCCCTCGCACATCGCCGCCATGGCCTGCAGATTGGTGAAGGACGGGTCGCGGAAGTGGACCCGGTAGGGGCGGGTTCCGCCGTCGGAGACGACATGGACGCCGAGCTCGCCCTTGGGCGACTCGACGGCCGCGTACGCCTGTCCGGGCGGCACCCGGAAGCCCTCGGTCACCAGCTTGAAGTGGTGGATCAGGGCCTCCATCGAGGTGCCCATGATCTTCTTGATGTGGTCGAGGGAGTTGCCGAGACCGTCGGGGCCGAGCGCGAGCTGCGCGGGCCAGGCGATCTTCTTGTCGGCGACCATGACCGGTCCCGGCTCGAGCCGGTCCAGGCACTGCTCGACGATGCGCAGCGACTGCCGCATCTCCTCCAGGCGGACGAGGAAGCGGCCGTACGCGTCGCAGCTGTCGGCGGTCGGGACGTCGAACTCGTACGTCTCGTAACCGCAGTAGGGGTCGGTCTTGCGCAGATCGTGGGCGAGGCCCGCGGCGCGCAGGATCGGCCCGGTGGCGCCCAGTGCCATGCAGCCGGTCAGATCGAGGTAGCCGACGTCCTGCATACGGGCCTTGAAGATGGGGTTGCCGGTGGCGAGCTTGTCGTACTCCGGCAGGTTCTTGGTCATCTTCTTGACGAACTCGCGCACCGCGTCGACCGCGCCGGGCGGCAGGTCCTGGGCAAGTCCTCCGGGCCGGATGAACGCGTGGTTCATCCGCAGGCCGGTGATCAGTTCGTACAGGTCCAGGATCATCTCGCGGTCCCGGAACCCGTAGATCATGATCGTGGTGGCGCCGAGCTCCATACCGCCGGTGGCGATGGCCACCAGGTGGGAGGAGAGGCGGTTGAGCTCCATCAGCAGGACGCGGATGATGGTGGCCCGGTCCGGGATCTGGTCCGTGATGCCGAGCAGCCTCTCCACGCCCAGGCAGTACGCCGTCTCGTTGTAGAACGAGGTGAGGTAGTCCATGCGCGTGACGAAGGTGGTGCCCTGCGTCCAGGTCCGGAATTCGAGGTTCTTCTCGATGCCGGTGTGGAGGTAGCCGATGCCGCAGCGGGCCTCGGTGACCGTCTCTCCGTCGATCTCCAGGATCAGCCGGAGCACACCGTGGGTGGAGGGGTGCTGCGGGCCCATGTTGACGACGATCCGCTCGTCGTCGGCCTTGGCCGCGGACTGGACGACCTCGTCCCAGTCGCCGCCGGTGACTGTATAGACAGTCCCCTCGGTGGTCTCGCGGGAGGAAGCGTGAGAAGTAGACATCAGCTGTACGACCTCCGCTGGTCCGGAGCCGGGATCTGAGCGCCCTTGTACTCGACGGCGATGCCGCCGAGCGGATAGTCCTTGCGCTGCGGGAAGCCCTGCCAGTCGTCCGGCATCATGATCCGCGTCAGGGCGGGGTGGCCGTCGAAGACGAGCCCGAAGAAGTCGTACGTCTCTCGCTCGTGCCAGTCGTTGGTCGGGTAGACCGCGACCAGCGACGGGACGTGCGGGTCGCTGTCCGGGGCGCAGACCTCGAGGCGGATCAGCCGGCCGTGGGTGATCGAGCGCAGGTGGTAGACGGCGTGCAGCTCGCGGCCCTTGTCCTCGGGGAAGTGGACGCCGCTGACGCCCGTACAGAGCTCGAAGCGGAGCGCCGGGTCGTCCCGCAGGGTGCGCGCCACCTTCAGGAGGTGCTCGCGGGCGATGTGGAAGGTGACCTCGCCGCGGTCGACGACCGTCTTCTCGATGGCGTTCTCGGGGACGAGTCCCTGTTCTTCCAGCGCGCCTTCCAGCTCGTCGGCCACCTCGTCGAAGTACCCGCCGTAGGGGCGGCTCGCGGGCCCCGGGAGGCGTACGGAGCGGGTGAGCCCGCCGTAGCCGGAGGTGTCGCCGCCGTTGTTCGCACCGAACATGCCGCGCTGGACGCGGATCTCCTCGCCGTGCTCACCACGCTGGCCGGGCAGGTTCTGCGCGCCGACTTCCTTGTCGGGGTTCGGCTCACTGGTCTCGCTCACCGGAGCAGCCCCTTCATCTCAATGGTGGGGAGCGCCTTGAGGGCCGCTTCCTCCGCCTCGCGGGCCGCCTCCTCCGCGTTCACGCCGAGCTTGGAGGTCTGGATCTTCTGGTGGAGCTTGAGGATCGCGTCCATCAGCATCTCCGGACGCGGCGGGCAGCCTGGCAAATAGATGTCAACAGGAACAATGTGGTCAACGCCCTGCACAATCGCGTAATTGTTGAACATTCCGCCCGATGATGCGCAAACACCCATGGAAATAACCCACTTGGGGTTGGGCATCTGGTCGTAGACCTGCCGCAGGACGGGCGCCATCTTCTGGCTGACCCGCCCCGCCACGATCATCAGGTCGGCCTGGCGCGGCGAGCCGCGGAAGACCTCCATGCCGAAGCGGGCCAGGTCGTAACGGCCGGCGCCGGTCGTCATCATCTCGATGGCGCAGCAGGCCAGACCGAAGGTCGCCGGGAAGACGGATGACTTGCGCACCCAGCCCGAGGCCTGTTCGACGGTGGTCAGCAGGAAACCGCTCGGCAGCTTCTCTTCGATTCCCATTGGTGTGCTCCTCAGCCCCTCAGTCCCATTCCAGGCCGCCCCGCCGCCACACATACGCGTAGGCGACGAAGACGGTGAGCACGAAGAGCAGCATCTCCACGAGCCCGAAAAGCCCCAGGGCGTCGAAGGTGACCGCCCAGGGGTAGAGGAAGACGATCTCGATGTCGAAGACGATGAAGAGCATCGCCGTCAGGTAGTACTTGATGGGAAAGCGGCCGCCTCCGGCCGGCGTCGGAGTCGGCTCGATGCCGCACTCGTACGCCTCCATTTTCGCCCGGTTGTACCGCTTGGGGCCGATAAGCGTGGCCATGACCACGGAGAAGATCGCAAACCCTGCCCCGAGGGCGCCGAGCACAAGGATGGGCGCGTAAGCATTCACCCTCCTCGCTCCTTCCAGTCGTCCTTGACCGTTGGACCGCGCCGGGCATCCGCCTCGCCGCCTCAGCGAAGATCGTGTACATGTGAGGCAGTTCACAAGCCCGACTGCTCCGCATCCTATGCCTGCCGGTCTGTGATCTGCGACACGGGGTGCGACAACGCCTTTGTGATCTCCACCACCCGTCGAACGATCATGAAGTCGGATGAGCGGTGATCTTCATACGCGAAGCGCCCGAGTGGTCACCAGGCGTGACATCCGAGGGTGTTACCGCTGGTCGGAGGCTGTGCGCCCTACCAAGCAGTGGCCCGTACGGGCAAATTGGCGATGGACCTCAACGGGTGATAGTGGACGCCGTCCCACCCGGGTGGGGGCATGGGCGGACCGAAGTGGACAACGTGCCCGCATTCACGAGCCTCCGGCCACCCGGACGTTGACCTTTCTGTGACCTGCGCCACGCGCTTGTGACTTCAACAAAAGCAGGCTTGGCCAACGGAGTGAAGGGGTGGTAAGCGCCAGGCAATTCGGACCTTTTACGGAAAGCCCTTGATCAAAGCCGTGATCACGCATGCCCGTATTGCCCGTTACGGCGTCAATAAGGGTCCAGGGGGAGCGGATTCAGAGATTCCGGTCGTAACTGTGGCGCAACACACGTTTCTTGAAGGGAACCGCGCGCCCCTGATAGCGGTTGTACTCATGTCCCACACCGCTCACATACCCAGCCACCGGAAGCCCCGCCGCAGCGCATCGAAACTCGCGCTCCGGGCCGGAGTTGCCGGTGGCGTCCTCAGCACCATGGCAGTGGCCGGAGCTGCCGGGCCGGCGACCGCCGAGCCGGTGACCGAGACCATCGAAATGCCGACGCTCACCTCCGGCGCCCTCTCCGCCGCCGTCTCGCAGTCCGCCGAGGCCACTCAGCAGGTCGCCCTCGACCTCGAGTTGCAGGCCCAGGAGGACGCCGCCGCCGCCAAGGCCGCGAAGTCCGCCAAGCTGGCCCACGCCGAGGCCGAGCGCAAGGCCGAGGCCAAGAAGAAGGCCGAGGCGAAGAAGCGCGCCGAGGCCGAGGCCAAGGAGCGCGCCTCCCGCTCCTCCGAGCGCACCACGCTCTCCGCCCCCACCTCGAACGCCACGGGCTCCGCAGCGACCGTTGTCGCCTTCCTCAAGGCACAGCTCGGCGACGCCTACGTCATGGGCGCCTCCGGCCCCAACTCCTGGGACTGCTCCAGCCTCGTCCAGGCCGCTTTCCGGACGGTCGGCGTCGACCTCCCGCGCGTCTCGCAGGACCAGTCGGTGGCCGGCACCCAGGTGGGCACCTCCAACCTCCAGGTCGGCGACATCCTCTACTGGGGCGGCGCCGGTTCCGCGTACCACACCGGTGTCTACATCGGCGACGGCAAGTACCTCGACGCCGCCAACCCCGGCAAGGGCGTCGTCATCCAGGACCTGTCGGGCTACCCGGCGAGCGGTGCGGTCCGGGTTCTCTGACGGCACGCACACCACGAAGGGCCGCGGCTCCCCCGCTCGGGGGTGGAGCCGCGGCCCTTCGTCCGTTCACCGGCCTGCCCATTTCGGTTACACATAGGCGCGGTTTGCTCACTCGGGGTGGGCAGTGGGCCCGTATCAGGCCTTCGGGGCCACCTTCGAGAGACCGTTGATGATCCGGTCCATCGCGTCGCCGCCCGTCGGGTCGGTCAGGTTCGCCAGCATCTTCAGCGTGAACTTCATCAGCAGCGGGTGGGTCAGACCGCGCTGCGTCGCGATCTTCATGACCTTCGGGTTGCCGATGAGCTTCACGAACGCCCGGCCGAGGGTGTAGTAGCCGCCGTATGTGTCCTTGAGGACCTTCGGGTAGCGGTGCAGCGCCAGTTCCCGCTGCGCCGGGGTCTGCCGGGCGTGCGCCTGCACGATCACATCGGCGGCGATCTGCCCGGACTCCATGGCGTACGCGATGCCCTCACCGTTGAACGGGTTGACCAGCCCGCCCGCGTCGCCGACCAGCAGCAGGCCCTTGGTGTAGTGCGGCTGGCGGTTGAAGGCCATCGGGAGCGCGGCGCCGCGGATCGGCATCGTCATGTTCTCCTCGGTGTACCCCCAGTCCTCCGGCATCGAGGCGCACCAGGCCTTGAGCACCTCGCGCCAGTCCAGCTCCTTGAAGGAGGCGGAGGTGTTGAGCACACCGAGGCCGACGTTGGAGGTGCCGTCGCCCATGCCGAAGATCCAGCCGTAGCCGGGCAGCAGCCGGTCCTCGCCCGGGCCGCGGCGGTCCCACAGCTCCAGCCACGACTCCAGGTAGTCGTCGTCGTGGCGGGGCGAGGTGAAGTACGTCCGTACGGCCACGCCCATCGGCCGGTCCTCACGCCGGTGCAGCCCCATGGCGAGGGAGATCCGCGAGGAGTTGCCGTCGGCGGCGACGACGAGCGGCGCGTGGAAGGTGACCGGGGTCTTCTCCTCACCCACCTTGGCGTTCACGCCGGTGATACGGCCGGTGCCGTCGTCGATGATCGGAGCCCCGACATTGCACCGCTCGTACAGCCGCGCGCCCGCCTTCTGCGCCTGCCGGGCCAGCTGCTCGTCGAAGTCGTCGCGCTTGCGGACGAGTCCGTAGTCCGGGTAGGAGGCGAGATCGGGCCAGTCGAGCTGCAGGCGCACCCCGCCGCCGATGATCCGCAGGCCCTTGTTCCGCAGCCAGCCGGCTTCCTCGGAGATGTCGATGCCCATCGCGACCAGCTGCTTGGTGGCGCGGGGCGTAAGGCCGTCGCCGCACACCTTCTCGCGCGGGAAGGCGGTCTTCTCGAGGAGCAGGACGTCGAGTCCGGCCTTGGCGAGGTAGTACGCGGTTGTGGAGCCGGCCGGGCCTGCCCCGACGACGATCACATCGGCGGTGTGTTCGGAGAGGGGCTCGGTCACGGCGGGTTCTCCCGAAGACTCGATATTGCGTACCGAATGGCACAGGACATGTGCAGTCTATGGGGGCGTACTGATCCACAAACTGAAGGGTTCCCCCCTATGAGCAGGCCGCTCCCCGCCGTACAGCTGCGCGTGCCCACCGACGAGGACGCCCTGGCCTGGCACAGGATCTTCAACGACCCGGACGTCATGGAGTTCCACGGCGGGACGTCGGCCGAGCTTTCGGTCTACGAGGAGCTGACCGCCCGGCAGCGCAGACACGACGCCGAGCGCGGCTTCTGCTTCTGGACCATGCTCGACAAGGACGGCGAGGTCATCGGCTTCACCGGCGCGCAGCCCTGGCCGCACGAGGGCTTCGGCCCGGTCGGCGAGATCGAGATCGGCTGGCGGCTGACGCGGTCCGCGTGGGGCAAGGGGTACGCGACGGCCGCCGCCCGCACCACGCTGGAGCGGGTGCGGGCGGCGGGCGTCGAGCGGGTCGTGGCGATGGTGAACGCCCGCAACGAGCGCTCGATCGCGGTGATCCGGCGGCTGGGGATGGAGCTGGCCGAGACGTTCACGACGCCGGTGTCCCAGCAGAAGGGGTACTGCTTCCGGCTGGAACTCAGTTCGCTTTGAACGTGTTGATCGCGGTGGAGAACACCACGTCCCTGTTCGCGTCCCAGAGGTCGGCGCGGCCCGCGGCGAGGATCGCGTACTCCGTGCCGTCCGCGGCCACGAACGCCTGGTCGATGACGTGCCGCCGCAGGCCGCCCTCGTCCGGCTCGGGGATGTGGGTGAACTCCCAGAGCGCGCCCGGCCGTCCCTGGTAGGTGTTCTGCGCCAGCCGGCTGCGCTGGTAGTCGGTCACGGGGGTCTCCAGGTGCTTCTTCTCCAGGCCGAGGAAGTTCTCGTACGAGGACATGGGGGTGTTCTTGACGATCCCGATCTGGATGTACGAACCACCCGTCGGGGCCTCGTAGAAGATCTGGCTGCCCGCCTGCCGGCGCTTCCAGCCGTCCATCACCCCGACGGTGAACCCGGCGGGGTCCCGCTTCAGTACAAAGCCGGCGGGGAGCGCGGCGCCGCCCGGGGACTGGGACTGGGAGGGGTTGGTGGACGGGGTGGCGGCGGGGGACACAGGAGCCGAGTCGGAAGGCGAGGCGGATGGTGAGGCGGATGGTGAGGCGGACGCAGGCGGGTCCTGCTTGGGGGTGGGCGACTGCGAGGCGGCGGGCGGCTTGTTCTGTGCCTGGTCGGACTCGTCGTTGTTCTTCTTCAGGAGCAGCGCCCCGGCTGTCGCGCCGCCGCCGATGACGAACGCGGCGGTGAGGGTGGCCGTCCAGACAAGGACCTTGCGCTTGCGCTCGGCCGCGGCTGCCGTGGCGGCCGGATCGTGGGCAACCCCCGGCGCGGCGGCGAGGTGCACGGTGTGGGGGTCGGCCGCATAGGGAGCGGCAGGAGGCGTGGCGGGGGCCGTGGCGGGGGCCGCCGGAGTCACCGGGGCCGACAGCGGGCCATGCGCCGGAACCGGCGGAACCGGCACAACCGGCAGAACTGCCGCTTGCTGCCCCACCATCCGCAGCACATACGGGCCCAGGAACGTCGCCGCCCCCACCCACAGCAGCCCGAACAGCAGCGCGTCCGGAACGCTCGGCGCAAACTCCGAAGTGCCCTGACCGCCAAAGTCCGCGAGGCCGCCCGCAAAGTCGGCCGAGACTCCGCTGACGCCCGTGAACAGCAGGACGAGCCCCAGCGAGAAGCCGCCGGCCAGCAGCTGCTCGCGACGGTCCGCCGAGCGGCGAGCCGCCCACACGCCGAGCGTGAGCGCGCAGACCGCACCGAGGGCGAGCGCCCCGGCGACCGCTCCTCCGCCCCACACTTCGTTGATCTCCGGGAGTCCGAAACTGCCGTGCTCCGTGCTGGAGCCGATCGCGCTGAACTGGCCCTGGACGTCGTACTCCACCGGCACGCCCCAGCTCAGCCCGAGCACCGCGAAGCCGATGTTGGGCAGGATCGCCAGCGCGACCAGCAGGGCCGTGCCGTCCACGTCGTCCGCGTTGGCGTACGCGACGAAGCCGACCAGCGAGCAGAGCGCCAGCACGGCGCCGAGCGCGCGCACCGCCGTCCCCAGCGCACGTACCGTCGAGCGTGCCGCGGGCCGCTGCGCCAGCCACGCCGCGAGGTCGTCGCGCTGCAGCACCCCGCAGGTCACCGCGAGCGAGATCGCCAGGGCGCCGAGCGCCGCGAGCAGCGGGGACGAGGAGACCGCCACGCCCGCGATCTCGGGCTGCGCGAACAGGCCGAGCACGAGGACCACACCGGTGACCAGCAGCGAGAGCCGTACGGCGGCTTCCAGCCCGGCCCCTCGCGTACGCAGCATCCGCGCGCCCACGTACAGCGCGCCGATCCACAGCAGCGTCACCGTCAGCGGCACCACGGAGAGCGAGGCCGCGCCCATCGCGTCGATGCCCGAGTCGCCATAGTCCGAGGGGCCTCCGCCCGAGGTGTCGGGGTATCCTCCGCCGCCGAAGATCCCGCCCGAGGAACCGGAGCCGGAGCCCGAATCCGAGCCCGAGCCGAACGGTGACGAGCCGCCCGCCGCCTTCACCTCGAAGCCGCCGCCGAACCCTTGCAGCAGCATCGCGAGCGCGATCCGCAGCCGGTCGCTCCAGCCGACGACGACCTCGTCGTCCTGGCCGTACGACGGAATGGCGAGCACCACCGCCAGCGCCAGCAGCAGTCCGGCCGGCCAGACCGCGGCCTTCGCGGCTGCCGGCCAGTCGCCGCGGAACACCCGTCCGAAGAACGCCCCGACGGGGGAAGGCCGGGCGGGCTGCCCAACCGCAAAAGCGGGTGGGGCCGGAGGCATCGCGGGCGGGGCCGAAGCCTCCGGCAACCTCTCCCGTCCGCACTTCATGCAGAAGCGAGCCTCATCCGGAGATGGATTGCCGCAGTGCGGGCAGAACGACGCCATGGGGAGACTCCGAGGTGACAAGTGGGGACGGGCGGGGCGATAAGAACGTCGTAAACAACTGACTCATCTTCCCCGCCCGCCGGTTCCCGTCAACATCCGGCTGGGTTGGGCCAATTCACGCCACTTTCAAGGCAGTTCGCGGCTGCTGACGGCTGTTCACGGCAGCAGTCCCGGCTAGAACACCGAAAGCCCGGTCAGCGTCGTGAAGCGGTCCAACGCCGCGACCCCCGCCACCGAGTTGCCGCGCGCGTCCAGGCCCGGGCTCCAGACGCACAAGGTGCAGCGCCCCGGCACCACCGCGACGATGCCGCCGCCCACGCCGCTCTTGCCCGGCAGTCCGACCCGGTAGGCGAAGTCGCCGGCCGCGTCGTACGTACCGCAGGTGAGCATCACGGCGTTCATCTGCTTGGCCTCGCTGCGGGTCAGCAGGCGGGAGTCGTCGGCGCGCAGCCCGTGGCGGGCCAGGAAGCGGGCCGCCAGGGTCAGATCGGCGCAGCTCATCTCGATCGAGCACTGCCAGAAGTAGTGGTCGAGGAGGGTCGGTACGGGGTTGACGATATTGCCGTACGAGGCCATGAAGTGGGCCAGGGCGGCATTGCGGTCGCCGTACGCGGCCTCCGACTCGGCGACATCCGGGTCGAAGGCCAGGTGCGGGTTGCCGCTCTCCTGCCGCAGGAATTCCAGCAGTTCGCTGCTCGCGTCGCCGGTCAGGGTCTGCAGGATGTCGGTGACGACGAGCGCGCCCGCGTTGATGAAGGGATTGCGCGGAATCCCGTTCTCGTACTCCAGCTGCACCAGCGAGTTGAAGGGGTTGCCGGACGGCTCACGGCCGACGCGCTCCCAGAGGTCGGC
Organism: Streptomyces sp. NPDC002868; assembly: GCF_055563295.1. Lineage (NCBI taxonomy): Bacteria > Bacillati > Actinomycetota > Actinomycetes > Kitasatosporales > Streptomycetaceae > Streptomyces > Streptomyces sp. NPDC002868. Next base: position 943,679 of record NZ_JBVHDR010000002.1, read on the forward strand.
GTCGCCGTGGGTCATGGCCAGCGCGAGGGAGAAGACCTTGGTGATCGACTGGGTGGAGAAGGGGTGCTGCCAGTCCCCCACTCCGTACACCTTGCCGTCCACGTCCGCGATGGCCATGCCGAAGCGGCGCGGGTCGACGGCGGCGAGTGCCGGGATGTACTCGGCGGGTCTGCCGCTGCCGATCTGCGGTGCGATGTCTGCCGCGATCCGTTCGAGGACCGCCTGGTAGTCCATGGCGGCGCGGGTTACTGCGGCTTGGTGCCGCGGTGCAGCGCCACGATCCCGCCGGACAGATTCCGCCACGCGACCTTGGACCAGCCTGCCTGCTGGAGCCGCTGCGCCAGCCCCGCCTGGTCGGGCCAGGCACGGATCGACTCGGCGAGATAGACGTACGCGTCCGGGTTCGACGAGACCGCCCGCGCCACCGGCGGCAGCGCCCGCATCAGATACTCGGTGTAGACCGTACGGAACGGCGCCCAGGTCGGCTGCGAGAACTCGCAGATCACGACCCGCCCGCCCGGCTTCGTCACCCGGTACAGCTCGCGCAGCGCCGCGTCCGTGTCCTGCACATTGCGCAGCCCGAACGAGATCGTCACGGCGTCGAAGACACCGTCGCGGAACGGCAGCTTCGTCGCGTCGCCCGCGGTGAGCGGCAGCCACGGGTTGCGCTTCTTGCCCTCGCGCAGCATGCCGAGGGAGAAGTCGCAGGGGATTACGTATGCGCCGGTGGCGGTGAACGGAAGCGAGGACGTGCCCGTGCCCGCGGCCAGGTCCAGGACCTTCTGCGCCGGGCGGGCGTCCACCGCCTTCGCGACCTCCTTGCGCCACCGCCGGTCCTGACCGAGCGAGAGCACATCGTTGGTGAGGTCGTAGTTCGCCGCCACGTCGTCGAACATCGAGGCGACTTCGTGCGGCTGCTTGTCCAGGGTTGCTCGGGTCACGCACCCCATTCAAGCAGCACGTTGAAACAGCACGCCGCCCGGCAGGGCTCACCGGAACCGGGGCCGGCTCCCGCCACCTCTCTGCGACCTCCTGATGGCGTACGCGAAGAGCCCGAGGCCGACCACGATGATCACGCCGAACACGCCGAGCGCGGTCCACCAGGACATGGTCCCCTTCCGGTCCTGGGCCCCGTCCTCGCCTTCGTCGCCCCAGCCGTTCTCCTTCTCGTACCGCTCCGCGGCCGTGCCGGAGGCGACGACATCCACGAAGCGGGGCAGCGAGACGCGGAGCGGGTCGCCGTACTCGCCGAGCAGTGTGGCCGTCTCCGCGTCCCGCTCGACTCCGTACTCCTGGGCGACCAGGTCGTCACCGTCCTCGTCCGCGACCACGTACACGCCGTCGCGCCGCAGCCGGTCGTACACGAAGGCGAGCAGGATCTCCGGGTCGCCTTCGTACGGGTCGGTGTGGTCGTGGTTGTTCGGCGTGACCACGACATAGATCGGCACCTTGGACGCACCGAGCCGCTCGCGGATCTTGCGCTGAACGGGAGGCTTCAGCAACGCGGTCCTCGCCGGGTCGACGTAGAGCGGGTCACGGGCGAGGTGCTCGGCAATGGCCCGGGCCCGGTCGGGCTGCTCCGCGACGGCTGGGCCGGCGGTGAGCAGCAGCACGGGCAGCGCGAGCGCGGCGGCCGAGCGGCACGCGCGACGTCGCATGGTCGTCATCGGACCCCCTCCAGCTGGGCGTCGAGCGCGGCCCCGGCCCGGCGGACCGCACGGGGCGGGGTGGGCCTGCGCCGTACAAGACGGACCAGGAGCAGCACGACCGGCCGCAGCACGTACCCGCCGACCAAGGCGCCGGGGATCAGCGCCGTCGCGATCTCCGCCCAGTCGTCGCCCGAGAGCCGGTCGTCGGGGTGCTCGCTCGCCTTCTCGTCGACCGGATCGCCTTCGCGCGGCTCGTCCCAGGTCGTCGAGCCGGTCAGCCTGCCGGGCGGCCCGTCCGCGAGCCGGTCGGTGGCCCGCGCGTAGTCCAGCGCCAGATCGCGGATTCTGCCGCTGTCGCGCTCGCACTGCTGCGGGATCTCCAGGGGCTTCTTCTTGGGCAGGGTCTGGGTGTTGACGCCGAAGCAGCCGTCGTCGATGACCAGGATGTACGCGCCGTTCCTGCCGGTCTGCTTCGCCAGCGCCCGTATCCGCGCGTCGTTGATGTACCCCTGCGGCACGCCGGGCATGACCGCGACGTACACCGGGGCCTTCAGCTTCTTCAGCCCGTCCTCGAGCTTCTTGCGGTCCGCGGGCTTGAGGAGATGGCCGACGTCCGGGTCGACATGCACCGGCCGCTCCCGCAGCACCCCGGCCGCCCGCTCCACGGGGTCGTAGTCGTACGGAGCGGCCGCCCCGACCCCGAGCAGCGCGCCCGCGACGAGCAGAATCCCCGCCGCCCTCATGCCCGGACCTCCTCGTCCGTGTCCGCGTCCGTGTCCGTGTCCTGGTCGGCGTCCTCGTCCTCGTCGGCCCATGTCCCGAGGACGTGCAGCAGCAGCTCCGCATCCCAGTCCAGGGTGGCCGCCCCGTATCCGGTCGCCTGCCACACCGCATTCGTGTAGCCGGACTCGTAGTACGGCACCGTCCCGTCGTCGTCCCACACGAGCAGTGGATCGGGCCTGTGCGCGGCGCAGGCCGGGCAGACGGTGACGTCGGCGGGATCGTCTTCCTCGCCGGGATACGGAATGCGCTCGGCCCCACGCTCGTGCAACGGGTTGTAGAAGCAAGGAGGCTGGAGCGCGAAGGGCACTCCGTCGCGCATCGCCGCCAGCGCCCGGATGCCGATCCGGCTGATCTCGATCGAGGCGACGATGTCGGGCAGGTCCATCGCCTCGACGACGCGCCTCCCCTCCGGGTGTTCCGTCTCGAAGTCGGGCGGGATGGAACAGATCACCAGGTCGTCCGCGAGGTCCGCAGCGTTCTCGGCAAGCGATCCGTCCACCGGCAGCCCCGCCGAACTCGCCGCCCGCAGCGCCGCGTCGAGCGCGTTCCTGCGGCGTACGGCCAGATTGAACAACGTCCCGTACGCCTCGTCGGGAAGCTCCGGCGCGGACCGCCAGTCCACGTCGGGCACGTCGTCCGCCGGGACACGCCCGCGCCGCGGCCACAGCGGCAGATCGGTGAGCCGGTGCAGCAGCCCCAGCAGCGCCACCACCACCGCGCCCACGATCCCGACCACGAGCGCGGCCGTCTCCGCCCGGTACTCGGGCTCGCGGTAGGACATGTCGTCGTTGATCGAGCCCTGCCCGCGCGGCACTTCACCGGTACGGAGGCCGTTCAGCGCGACGACGGTGATGTCGCCGAGCGATGCGTTCTCATCATTGCTCCAGCCGCGCATGCGGTACTCGACGCTCTCGGCATCCCCCTTGGGCGCTACGCCGTACGCCCGTATCCGCGCCCGCCCGCTCTGGTCGACATGGACGTAGGCCCCGTCCTTGCGCAGCCGGTCGTGCAGCAGCGCGAGGTACGCGACGCCGAACTTGCCGCTCCCGTCGCCCTCCCAGACCGGGCTGACCGAGACGTAGACGGGGATGCCTGCGGCCTTCAACTCCCGTGCGACAGTACGTATTCGCCCGGCGTCCTGCGGCCCGACCGCACCCGGTTCGAGGTGCGGGCTGAGATGGACGGGGTCCTTGCGCAGGGCGTCGGCGGCGATGTCGGCGCGGGTGGGCGGCGGGTCAGCCGCGACTGCCGCCGTGGCTGCCGCGTGGGCCGTGCCGCCCGCCGCGAGCACCAAGACGGCGGCTGCTGACACCATCCGCACCATGTAAACCACAGGCCCCTCCCGTCACTTCGGCGGGGGTCACCCTACGCGCGCCGGTACACCAGACGTCCACCGAGTACGGTCGCGACGCAGGTCCCCGCGCCGTGCAGCCGCAGCATCCGCGCCGGGACGTCGTCAGCCAGGACATCGTCGACCGGTACGTCGAAGACCGCGAAGTCGGCGGGCCCGCCGACCGTGAGGCTCCGGTCGAGCAAGACGGTCAGCGGGTAGCCCTTGAACGGGTCGAGCGTGAGCGCCTCGCGCTCGGCACCACCCATCGGTTCGCGTACATACAGCCCCGACCGTGCCACCGCCGTCCGCACCGCGGGCCGGGTGAACGGGCCGCAGACCGCGGTCACCCCGTGCCGCAGCAACCGCTGCAGCCCGCGCCGCGCGCTCGCGCCCCAGCGAGCCTCGTCCATCTCCAGCGCCGCCAGCGCCTCGCCGGTCAGCGGCTCGGTGCCGAGCCGGTCAGCCTCGCGCGGATCGGGGTGGTAGGCAGCCTCAAGCAGCGCGGCGGCCTGCGGGTGCCGCAGCCCGGGGGTCAGCAGCCCGGGCCAGCGCCGCACCCGCGCCTGCGGGCGGGCGGCAGCCATCTCCTCGTACGTGCCCATCGCGATGATCAACCCGGCGTCCACGGCAACCGCGTGGACCCCCCGGCGGCCGCCCGCAAAGACGTCGTCCGCCACATGGATGGTCTGCAACTCGGCCTCGTACCGCTCTTAGTTGGAGGCGAGCAGCTTCAGCTCGGGGTGGGCCGTACCACCCTCGATCGCCGTGGACGAGATGTGCGAGGCGACGCGCTCGTCGACCGGGTCGTCCGCCGGGTCGTCGTGCACGACGATGTGTTCGTACGTGGTCGTCCGCTGCGCGGGCACCCGGCCCGACTTACGGATCAGGTCGATGATCTCCAGCCGGTTCGACCGGTGCTTCGCGCCCGCCGAGGAGACGACGTTCTCCTCGAGCATGATCGAACCCAGGTCGTCCGCGCCGTAGTGCAGCGACAGCTGGCCGACCTCCTTGCCCGTGGTCAGCCACGAGCCCTGGATGTGGGCGACGTTGTCGAGGAAGAGGCGCGCGATCGCGATCATGCGCAGGTACTCGAAGAGCGTCGCCTGCGTACGGCCCTTGAGGTGGTTGTTCTCGGGCTGGTACGTGTACGGGATGAAGGCCCGGAAGCCGCCCGTCCGGTCCTGCACGTCGCGGATCATCCGCAGGTGCTCGATCCGCTCGGCGTTGGTCTCGCCGGTGCCCATCAGCATTGTCGACGTCGACTCGACGCCCAGCCGGTGCGCGGCCTCCATGATCTCCAGCCACCGCTCGCCGGACTCCTTGAGCGGCGCGATCGCCTTGCGCGGCCGCTCGGGCAGCAGCTCGGCGCCGGCGCCCGCGAAGGAGTCGAGGCCGGCGGCGTGGATCCGGGAGATCGCATCCTCGACCGGCACCTTGGAGATACGGGCCATGTGCTCGACCTCGGAGGCACCGAGGGAGTGGATCACCAGCTCCGGGTACGCCGTCTTGATCGCCGAGAAGTGCTTCTCGTAGTACTCGACGCCGTAGTCCGGGTGATGCCCGCCCTGGAACATGATCTGGGTGCCGCCCAGCTCGACCGTCTCGGCGCAGCGCCGCAGGATGTCGTCGAGGTCGCGCGTCCAGCCCTTGTCGGTGTCCTTCGGCGGGGCGTAGAAGGCACAGAACTTGCAGGCGGTGACGCACACGTTGGTGTAGTTGATGTTGCGCTCGACGATGTACGTCGCGATGTGCTCCGTACCGGCGTAGCGCCGCTTGCGTACGGCGTCCGCGGCCACGCCGAGCGCGTGCAGCGGTGCCGAGCGGTAGAGGTCGAGCGCCTCTTCGGGCGTGATCCGCCCACCCTCGGCAGCACGGTCCAGCACGGACTGAAGGTCGGCCTTCTCGGTCACCGGGCGTCACCTTTCGGCGGTGTTTCAGAGCATCTGCGGGCCGATCCAGCCTACGCCAGGGGTTGTGGCAACCTGCGGGCACGGTCGGCACGGCGCCGGTGCGTGGCCCGCCACGGTGACGATCACCTCGACTTTTCCAGCAGGGCACGCGGGTTGCCCGCCCGTGGGTCCTGGGAGGTGTACTCCAGGCGGCCTTCGGTGAGCCGCAGCTTCACCGTGTGCGTGCCCGCCGTGCAGGTGCTGCCTTCCTTGCCGCTGGACTTGCCCTCGGCGACCAGCTCCGTCCTGCTCGCGCTGCGCAGTACGAGGTTGTCCTCGCAGGCGAAGCTCCCCAGGGCGTCGAACTGGTTGACCGTGCCGACCTTCGCGCCCGTCTTCCCGGAGCCGATGACGATCGTGAAGGTCCCGGCGTTGATCTTGCTCCCGGCGAACTCGACCTGGAAGGGACCCTTCCAAGTGCCGATGAAGCTGTCCGACACGGACGGGCTCCTGGTCTTCTGCTGCCCGGCCGCCGAACTGTCGCTCGTGTCGTTCCCGCCCGAGAACAGACCGGACAGCACCGCCCCGCCCACCGTCACCGCCGCCAGCGCACCCGCCACCGCCAGGGCCACCGTGCAGCTCACCTTCCGGCCCCGGCGTTCGCCCGGCTCGCCGGACCCGGTCGGTACGGAGTCGGCCGTCATCGAGACGGAGAGCCCTCCGTTGGAGCTGTGTTGGCCCGGCAGCGACGAGTCCCTGGGCGGCTCCACCGGCGGCCCGAAGGCCCCGACCGCCGCGCTGCTGAACGCCACCGGCCCCGACGCAACCGGCCCCGAACCCACCGGCCCCGCCTGCGACGGCTCCAGATCCAGCAGTCTGACCGCCGACCGGCTGACCTGCTCGACCAGCGGGCCCGGCAGCCATCCCGCCCCGACCAGCGCGGCCGCCCCACCCGGGGCCAGCCTGTTCGCGATGTCGGCGGGCGCGGGCCGCGCGGCCGGGTCCTTGGCGAGGCAGTCTGCGACCAGCTCGCGCAAGTCGCCCTCCAGGGAACCCAGTTCGGGCTCCCCGTGCACCACCTTGTACAGCAGCGCGGCCGAGGAGTCGCCCGGGAAGGGCGCCGCGCCCACCGCCGCGTACGCCAGCACCGCGCCCAGTGAGAAGACATCGGCCGCGCCCGCGACGCCCTTGCCGAGGATCTGCTCCGGCGACATATAGCCGGGCGAGCCGACCGAGACCCCGGTGGAGGTGAGCGAGGCGGTGCCGTCGGTGGCCCGGGCGATCCCGAAGTCGATCAGCCGCGGCCCGTCCAGGGTCATCAGCACATTGGACGGCTTCACATCCCGGTGCACCAGCTCGAGAGCGTGCACGGCCGCCAGCGCCTCCGCGAGGCCGGCGCCCAGCACCCGTACCGAATGCGTGGGCAGCGGACCGTGGTCGGCCACCGCCTGGGACAGGGCAGGACCGGCCACATACCCAGTTGCCACCCAGGGCACCGGCGCCTCCGGGTCGGCGTCCAGCACCGGCGCCGTCCACTGCCCGCCGACCCGCCGCGCCGCCTCCACCTCACGCCGGAACCGCGCCCGGAACTCCTCGTCGAGCGCGAAATGCGGATGGACCACCTTCACCGCGACCGTACGGCCGCCCGCGCTGCGCCCGAGATAGACGCGGCCCATCCCGCCCGCCCCCAGCCTGCCGAGCAGCCGGTACGCCCCGATGCTCTGCGGCTCGCCCGGATCCAGCGGCTGCATCTGCACTCCCCCGATTGCCTGTTGCCCTGCATTGCCTCGTGTCGCGTCGCACCTACTGCGCTTCAGCCTAGGCCCGGCGTGTTCGGCATCACGAGGATTCCCGCGGCCACGGAGCGAACCGAACCGGGAGTTCCGTCATCTCTCTGGTCGTAAATCACACGGCTTGTCCAAAAACCGCCTGTGCCAGAACCCTCGGAGTCCCCCAATGAAACGCCTGCCCAAGGCCCTCATAGCCGCCGTCGCCCTCGGCTCTGTCGCGCTCGTCGCCGGCTGCTCGGACGAGGGCGACCCGGTCTCCTTCGACGGGCCCACCGCGAAGGCCCCCGCCGCCCAGCAGTCGGGCGGCGGCTCCGGCGGCAGTACGGCCGACAAGGCGGCCGCGGAAGCCGCGGCGAAGACACTGATGCCGACCGGCCCGAAGGCCGAGTTCACCACCCAGAACACTCTCGACGACGGCACCAAGATCGGCGTCACCACGCTGGACGGCAAGAAGTCCGGCTTCCAGGGCAAGGTGTGGGTCTGGGCCCCGAAGGAGTACTTCGACCCCAAGTACGCGAACAGCGGTTTCCCCGTGCTGATCGCCCTCCCCGGCGGCAACGGCTACCCCAAGAACTACTGGATGGGCACCGACCTCAAACTGCAGAGCAGCATCAGCAAGTGGTCGCAGGAGGGCAAGAGCCTGCCGTTCATCGTGGTCATGCCGGTGCTGAATCCGGACGCCAAGTACTACTACGACGGCAGCGACATACCGGGCCGGCCGAAGATGGGGACCTGGATGACCGAGGACGTCCCCGAGTTCGTAAAAGCCAACTTCCGTACGTTCAAGTCCCGGGACGGCTGGGCCTTCATGGGCTCGTCCTCCGGTGCGTTCGTCGGCCTGAAGTCCGTGCTGCAGCACTCGGACAAGTTCAAGGCCGTGATCGCCTCGGGCCCGGACACCGTGCCGGACTCGCCGCTCTGGTCGGGCCACGAGGCGCAGCGGCAGGCCAACAACCCGGAGAAGCTCGCCAAGGCCCTGTCCGCCAAGCCCGACACCAAGGACAACGACGTCTATCTGGCCTTCCAGATCGGTACCAAGGAGTCCGGCATGAACAAGCTCAAGGACTTCATCCGCGACTACGGCAAGGGCCCGGTCAAGACCCGCCTCCAGGTCATCCAGGACGGCGAGCACAACGCCAAGACCTATGTGAAGGGCATGGGGGACGGAACCATCCAGTGGATCAGCGAGCACATGCAGGCTCCCATCCCCGCGTCCTGACCCCGGCCCCGCCTCGTCACCACTGCCGGCCGCCGAGCAGCTCCACCGTCACATCAGCCGGGAACCCGGTCGTCGGCCCGGTCCGGCGCGCGAATTCCCGTACGCCCGCGAGCTGCTCGGCCCCGAAACGGAAGTCCAGAGTTGTGAAGTAGCGCTCAAGGAGTTCCGCGTCGAAGGTCTCCCAGCGCGCCGCCTGCTCGGCCACCTTGGTGACCTCCTCCAGGGAGACATCCCGCGAGGCGAGGAAGGCCTCGTGCACCTTCTGTACGACGACGGGCTCGCGCGCCAGATAGTCCTTGCGCGCCGCCCACACCGCGAAGACGAACGGCAGCCCGGTCCACTCCTTCCACATCAGCCCCAGGTCGTGGACCTGGAGGCCGAGCTTCGGCGCGTCGTGCAGCGAGGCCCGCAGCGCGGCGTCGCCGATCAGCACGGCCGCGTCCGCCTCCTGCATCATCAGGCCGAGGTCGGGCGGGCACGTGTAGTAGTCGGGCGTCACCTTGTACTGCTCGGCGAGCAGCAGCTGGGCAAGCCGTACCGACGTACGCGACGTGGAGCCGAGCGCCACCCGCGCCCCGTCGAGCTGCTCCAGCGGCACCTGGGACACGATCACGCAGGACATGACCGGCCCGTCACAGCCGACCGCGAGGTCGGGGAAGGCGACGAGCTGATCGGCGTTGCGCAGGAATTCGACGAGGGTGATCGGCGCGATGTCGAGGGCGCCGCGCACCAGCTGCTCGCTGAGCTTCTCGGGGGTGTCCTTTGTCAGCTCGAGATCGAGGAGAGTTCCGGTACGCGCCAGCCCCCAGTACAGGGGAAGACAGTTCAGGAACTGGATGTGACCGACGCGGGGCCGGCTGCGACGGTGGTCGGTTGCTGTGCCTTCTCCAAGACTGTCCACATCGCGAGGCTAGACCTGTGGCCTACGGGCGGGGGCGCCGGGGCCGTACTCACGCCCGTACGCGCGCCCGTGCACGCACCCGTCCCGAGCTGCGATTCGTCCGCGATTCACCGGCCAATCGTCAGCGGATCAAGGCCCCGTAAAACGTCCGGGTGACGTGATCTTTCCCTCTACCGCTGCGCACACGCTGCGTGCTAGGCTCAACGCAAGTTGCAGTTTGGTTTCCCTTGCAGTACAGAGCCTGCGGAGCATGTAACCCGCAGGCTTTTGTAGTTTTCAGACTTCTTGCAGGTTCTGGAGCAGGGCAACCCTTTGGCCCAAGGAGGGCTTATGGCTACCGGAACCGTCAAGTGGTTCAACGCTGAAAAGGGCTTCGGCTTCATCGCCCAGGACGGCGGCGGCCCGGATGTCTTCGTCCACTACTCCGCGATCAACGCGACCGGCTTCCGCTCCCTCGAGGAGAACCAGGTCGTGAACTTCGACGTCACCCAGGGCCCGAAGGGCCCGCAGGCGGAGAACGTCACCCCGGCCTAGTCAGCCACGGGTCGGCGATCGCGAACGACTTAGCAGTACCAAGGAGCCCCGTTCTTTATGGATCGGGGCTCCTGCCTTTCCGGCTTTTGGCCTTTCTCCCCCACCATCACCGCGTGCGACACGTGCCACGATTGGGGACAGAGGTGTGAAAGCAGCGGGTCGAGCGGGAGGACGAGTCGTGACCGAACGCAAGCCGCCGGGCGTCAGCTTCGAGTCGTGGGTCGACAAGCAGATCCGCGAGGCGTCCGAGCGAGGGGACTTCAAGGACCTGCCGGGGTTCGGGAAGCCGCTGCCCGACGTTGATCGCACCTACGACGACCTGTGGTGGGTCAAGCAGAAGATGCACCGCGAGCACCTCTCCTACCTGCCGCCCACGCTCGCCCTCCGCAAGGAGGCAGAGGACGCCCTGGAGGCCGCCCGGCGGGCGCCGTCCGCGGCCGAGGTTCGGCGGATCCTGGCGGAGGTCAACGAGAAGATCGCCGCGGCGATCCGCCGCCCTCCGCCGGGTCCCCCGCTGGGGCTCCAGCCCTTCGACGTGGACGCTGTCGTACGCGACTGGCGCTCCGGCCGGCCCGCAGGCTGAGAGTCTCCCGACGTCAGTGGCGCGGTTGCGGCAGAGTCGGCAGTTTCGCGTCGTACAGCCACATCGTGAACAGCCCGTCGAGCGGGTGCGAGGAGTGCCGCTGCGCGAGCGCGATGAACTCCTCCGTGGTCACCACCCCGTGGCGGTGGCTCGCGGTCCACTCCCGCAGCAGCCTCACGAACGCAGCGTGCCCGATCACCGTACGCAGCGCGTGCAGCGCGAGCCCGCCCCGCTCGTAGAGCCGGTCGTCGAACAGCCGCCGCAGCCCCGGGTCGCCGATCCGGATGTCCTGGCGCATCAGGGCCAGCTTGGCCCGGGACTTGGCGGCCAGCGTGGCCGCCGAGGGGCCGCCGGACACCTCGGACCAGAGCCACTCCGCGTACTTCGCGAAGCCCTCGTTGAGCCATATGTGCCGCCAGTCCGCGACGGTCAGGCTGTTGCCGAACCACTGGTGGGCCAGCTCGTGCGCGACCAGGCGTTCGCTGCCGCGCCGCCCGTCCACATGATTGGCACCGAAGATCGAAAGACTCTGTGCCTCGACAGGCACGTCCAGTTCCTCGTCCACCACCACGACCGCGTAGTCGTCGAAGGGGTAGGGGCCGAAAAGGTCCGTGAAGGCGGTCATCATCTGCGGCTGCCGGGCGAAGTCGTGCTCGAAACGGCTGAGCAGCCGCCGGGGCACGGCGGCCGGCTGCGGCACCTGCCCGGCCTGCTTCACCTCGACGAGCTCGTACGGGCCGATCTGGACGGTCGCGAGATAGCTGGCCATGGGCGCCGGGTGCTCATACACCCAAGTAGTGGTGGAGGCGCTGATCGTACGAGAGGTGAGGGTGCCGTTGGCGACCACGGTGTACGGGGACGGGGTGGTCACCGCGATCCGGTAGGCGGCCTTGTCGCTGGGGCGGTCGTTGCAGGGGAACCAGGAGCGGGCGCCGCTCGGCTGGGAGGCCACCAGCGCGCCCTCCTCCAGCTGTTCCCAGCCGAGGTCGCCCCAGTCGCGGGTGCGGACGGGCCGCGGGACGCCGGTGTAACGCACCTCGACGGTGAAGGCGGCCCCGGCGCGCAACGGCCGGGCGGGCCGTACCCGCAGCTTGTCGGCGCGGTGCGTGTACCGGGCCGGTCGGGCGTCGTCCACGAGTACGCGGTTGATACGGAACGGGCCGAGGTCCAGGGCGACCTCGGCCAGCTCGCGTTCGGCGACGGCGCTGATCCTGGCCCGGCCGGAGAGCCGGCCGGCGTACGGACGGTAGTCCAGCTCCAGGTCGTACTCCGTCGTCCGGTAGCCGCTGTCACCGTGCTGCGGCAGGTACGAATCCGTCACCCTTGTACGCCCTCTGTGTCTTTCTCATCGTGCGAGTTCGGTGCCGCGGTCTTTCTCATCGTGCAGTTTCCGTGCCCCGCTCATCGCCTTGCCAGGCCGCGATCGGGTTCCCCAGCCAGCGGGTCCCCGCCGGCACCCTCTCCCCTCGCATCACCAGCGACGCCGGGCCGACCGTCGCCCGCTCGCCGATGACCGCGCCGGGCAGCGCGATGCCGTGCGGGCCCAGCGTCGCGCCCGCTTCGAGGACGACATTGTCCATACGCATGATCCGGTCATGGAAGAGGTGCGTCTGCACAACACACCCGCGATTGACGCTCGCCCCGCCGCCGACCGTCACAAGGTCGGCCTCCGGCAGCCAGTACGTCTCGCACCACGCCCCACGGCCGATGCGGGCGCCTAGCCCGCGCAGCCACAGGTTCATCAGCGGGGTCCCGCTGATGGCGCCGACCAGCCACGGCACGGCGAGCACCTCCACAAAGGTGTCGGCGAGCTCGTTGCGCCACACGAAGGACGACCACAGCGGGTGCTCAACGGCCCGGAAACGGCCGACCAGCAGCCACTTCGCCGCGATCGCGACGACGCAGGCCACCAATCCCGCGGCGAGCAGCACCCCGCCGCCGCACAGCACCGCGAGGCCGGCGCCGATGCGGGCGGCAAGCAGCTCGAAGGCCGCGAGGGCCAGTACGGCGAGTGCCGCTCCGCACATGACCGGCACGATCCGGCAGACCTCGACGGCCGCGCGGGCCCACATGAGCCGCTTCGGCGGGTGGAAGGTACGGCTCTGGTCGCCTTCTTCGGCCGACCGGGGCAGCTTCATCGGGGGCATCCCGAGCCAGGAGCTGCCCGCCTTCGCCCGCTTCGGGGTGGCGGACAGTACGCCGACCAGGCCGCGTTTGGGTACGGAACGGCCCGCGGCCGTCATCCCGGAGTTGCCGAGGAAGGCCCGCTTGCCTATCCGCGCCTCGGCGATCCGCAGCCAGCCGCCGCCGAGTTCGTACGAGGCGACCATCGTGTCGTCGGCGAGGAACGCCCCGTCGCCGACCGTCGTCATCGCGGGCAGCGCCAGCACGGTCGACGCCTCGACCCGGCGGCCCACTTTCATGCCCAGGGCCCGCAGCCACACGGGCGTGAACAGGCTCGCGTACAGCGGGAAGAGGTGCACCCGCGCCATGTCCATCAGCCGCTCGGTCGCCCACGCCTGCCAGGCGACCCGGCCGTGGACGGGGTGGTAGCCCTCTCGCAGGCCGATGCTGAGCAGCCGTACGCCGACCAGGACGATCAGCGCGTACGTGACCACGGCGACGACCGTCGCGAGCGGCACGGCGGTCAGGGCGGCCGTCAGCGCTTCACCGATGCCGGTGCGGCCGCGCAGGAACAGGCCGATCACCAGCAGGCCCGGCAGCGCCGCGAGCGCGGGCAGCAGCCCGAGCGCCAGGGATGTGAGCGAGTAGACCGTGGTCCAACGCCGCCTGCGCGGCGGGCGGCCGTCGGGGAGATGGCGGTTGGCCTTCCCCTTGCGGGAGGCGGGCACGCCCGCCCAGCGCTCGCCGGCCGGGACCGTTGCGGTCACACCGGAGCCCGGCGCGATCTCGGCGCGCTTGCCGATACGGGCGCCGGGGAAGAGCGTGCTGCGTGCGCCGACGGTGGCTCCGGCGCCGATCCGTACGGTGCCGATGTGCAGCCGGTCGCCGTCGAGCCAGTGCCCGGACAGATCCACCTCGGGCTCGACCGCGCAGCCCTTGCCGAGGCGCAGCATCCCGCTCACCGGCGGCAGCGCGTGCAGATCGACGTCGTCGCCGATACGGGCGCCGAGCGCCCGTGCGTAGTACGTGAGCCATACGCCGGCGAGGCTGGTGGCGCCGCTGAGTTCGGCGAGGCGTTCGGCCGTCCACAGCCGCAGATGGACGCCGCCGCCGCGCCGATACGTACCGGGGCGCAAGCCGCGCAGCAGCAACCGCGCACCACCCGCCGCGATCACGATCCGCCCGGGCGGGCTGACGATGAGCAGCCAGCCGAGGCCCACCCACCACCACGACACGGTGGGCGCCCACGGCAGGCCGAGCACGTTCCCCAGGAGATTGCTGACCGCCGCCGCCACCACGCCCCAGCGCAGCCCGACAACGCCGAGCAGCGGCAGCATGAGCAGCGTCTGTGCGAATCCGGTACGGCGCGGCACCGGCCGCACCTCCCCGGCCTCGGGTCCGCCGGTGGAGGACGCGTCCAGCGTCCGGGCGAGCGCGCCGAGCGTCGGGTTCTGGTAGATGTCGCCGACCGACCCGGCCGCGTACCGCTCCCGGATGCGTGACACGAGTTGCGCGGCGGCCAGGCTGCCGCCGCCGTTCACGAAGAAGTCCGCGTCGGGGCCGGTGACCGGGGTGCCGAGGAGTTCGGCCCACTGCTCGGCCAGCCAGGCTTCGGTGACGGTGAGTTCGGCATCCTCGGCCGGTGTGTCCACGTTCGGCAAGGGCCAGGGCAGCGCGGCCCGGTCCACCTTGCCGGAGGTACGGGTGGGGAGGGTGTCGACGACGGCGAGCAGCGGCACGAGGGCCGCGGGCAGCTCCTTGCGCAGCCGTTTCACGCTGTCCGCCTGGTCGAAGCCGTCGCTCTCGACGCCTTCGCTCTCGACGCCGTCAGTCCCGGCACCTTCGCTCTCGGCGCCGTCCCTTCCGGCGGCGTCGCTCTCGACGACATAGCCGACCAGCAGCTGATGTCCGGCTGCGGTGGTACGAACCGCGGCCGCCGCTCCCGCCACGCCCGGCAGGGCTTGCAGCGCCGCGTCGATCTCGCCGAGTTCGATACGGCGGCCGCCGAGCTTGATCTGCTCGTCCGCGCGGCCGACGAAGAGCAGGCCGTCCGCCTCCGCCCTCACCAGGTCCCCGCTGCGGTAGGCGCGGTCCCAGCCGAGGGCGGGCAGGGGTGCGTACTTCTCGGCGTCCTTCTCCGCGTCCAGGTAACGGGCCAGGCCGACGCCGCCGATGACGAGCTCACCGGTCTCGCCCATGGACACGAGGTCGCCCTGGGCGTCCACGACTGCGAGCTCCCAGCCGTCGAGCGGCAACCCGATCCGTACCGGTCCTTCGCCGGTCAGGAGCGCGCCGCAGGCGACGACGGTGGCCTCGGTCGGGCCGTAGGTGTTCCAGACCTCACGCCCCGTGACGGCCATGCGCTCGGCCAGCTCGGGCGGGCAGGCCTCGCCGCCGAAGATCAGCAGCCGTACGTCGTCGAGCGCCTCGGCCGGCCACAGCGCGGCGAGGGTGGGGACCGTCGAGACGACGGTGATGCGCTGCTCGACCAGCCAGGGGCCGAGGTCGAGGCCGGTACGTACGAGGGAGCGGGGCGCAGGGACCAGGCAGGCGCCGTGCCGCCAGGCGAGCCACATCTCCTCGCAGGAGGCGTCGAAGGCGACGGACAGCCCGGCGAGAACGCGGTCGCCGGGGGCGAGGGGCTTCTCCGCCAGGAAAAGGCGGGCCTCGGCGTCGACGAAGGCGGCGGCGCTGCGGTGGGTGACCGCGACGCCCTTGGGCTTGCCGGTGGAACCGGAGGTGAAGATGATCCACGCGTCGTCGTCCGGCCCCGGGCGCTTGCCCGTGTCACCGGCGGGGGCACCGCACGGCACGATCGTCCGCCCGGCGCCGATGACGGCGCTCACCGCGGCCTCGGTGAAAACCAGCTCGGCGCGCTCGTCGGGGTCCTCGGCGTCGACCGGGACGTAGGCGGCGCCCGCCGCGAGTACGGCGAGAATCGACACGTACAGGTCGGCGGTCCCGGACGGCACGCGTACGCCGACGCGGTCGCCGACACCGATCCCGGCGGCGGCCAGACGCAGCCGCATCGTCTCGACCTCGGCGAGCAGTTCGCGGTACGTGAGGGGCGCGGTGCCGTCGTGGACGGCTGATGCATTCGGGTGACGGCGGGTGGTCTCGTCGAGGATGTCGAGGAGGGTGCGCTCGGGGGCTGCGGCTCCCGCGATGAAGAGCGCGGGCGCGGGCGCCTGGTCGAGCAGCGGGTCGAGCAACGTCAGGGACTCGGCGGCCACGGTCATACAGCGTCCCGCAGGTCGACCGGTAGAGGTTGGTTCCTGTGGATGACGGCCCGGTTCGTACGCATCTCTCACTCTCCGTAGGTCGTGTCGAGTGCGCTGCGAATCCCCATTCCGCGCACGGCAATCGGCGAGTTTATCCAGCGTTAACCCGACTCGCCTGTTGTGCGAGGCACAGGCCATTCGTTCCCGTCGGCCCGCCCGGACCGCGATCGAACGGCATCACCCCTGCTCGGAAGGGTGGATGGAGCCACTCTCCGTACGGCGTCCCGGCCCGGCGCCGACCGCCCGAATGTGGCGAAGGGCACTCGCCGGTCACCCTGCGTTCATGCGGGGCGGCTGTCAGACGCGTGCTGCTTGACCGGCAAAGAAGGGGCGTTCAGGCGACGTGTTCAGCCGTACTCACACCCAGGAGTGGCTGAGTAACGTTACTTCGCAGTAAATCTGCGACCCAGCAGGGGAGTCAGGACAATGACCGACCGACCAGGTCGTACGCGTCGACGGGCAGAGGCTGTTGGGAGCAGGACAGTGCCCCTCGCGCTCACCCTGGCGCGAGGCGCGCTGACGTCGCCGTTGAAGCGGAACATCCATGCGGGAGCCCGGCTCCCCGGGACCCGGCTGGTGGATCCGGGCGTACGGATCGACCCGGTCCGCCTCGCCGCGTACGCACATATCTGCGGCTTCCAGCAGGCGGACCCGCTGCCCCTCCCGTATCCGCACATCCTCGGATTCCCGCTCGCGATACGGCTGATGGCGGACCGGAGCTTCCCGCTTCCTCTCCTCGGCCTGGTCCACACTCGTATCGAGATCACCCAGCACCGCGCCCTGCGTCCCGAGGATCCGCTTGAACTCGCCGTGTACGCAGATGAGTTGAGGCCACACCACCGCGGCACGGAAGTCACGATGGTGACGGAGGCACGGCTGGACAGGAAGCCGGTGTGGGAATCCCGCAGCGCCTATCTGGCCCGTCACAGAACCATCCAGTCCGGTCCTCCCGACGGCGCTCGCGAGAGCACCCCCGGTCTCCCCCTCCCCGCGGTCGCCGAGTGGCAGCTCCCCGCCGGCCTCGGGCGCCGCTACGGCGCGGCCTCGGGCGACCGCAACCCCATCCATCTGCACCCGTTGACCGCGAAGCTGTTCGGCTTCCCGCGCGCGATCGCCCACGGCATGTGGACGCTCGCCCGCTGTCTGGCCGAGGCGGATACGGGTCAAGTGGGCTACGTACGAGCGGAGTTCAAGGCCCCTGTACCGCTCCCCACGACCGTGACCTACGCAGCCGGCGGCACTGCCTTCCAACTCCGCAGCGGCGACCGCGTCCACCTCACCGGGGAGACCAGCGCTCACCCTTCATCAGGTCGCCCAGCCCCATCCAGGCGAAGTTCATGAGCGTCCCCGCCGCTTCCTTCGCCGAGACGCCCCCGGTCTCGTTCGCCCACCCCGCGAGCGACTCCGCCGCACCGACCAACGCCTGTGCGAGCCCCGCCAGATCCCGGTCCGCCAGCTCGGGGCCCTGGTGGGCCTCGCGAGCCGCGGCGCCGATCAGACCGGTCACGAACGCCACGATCTCGTCCCGCATCGCCGCCACCTCCGCGGCGAACGGCTCCCCGTGCGTCCGCGCCTGCCGGTGCAGCACCGACCAGCCATCGGGGTTCTCTGCGGTGTGCGTGAAGAACGCCCCGAGCCCCGCCCACAGTTGCCGGTCAGCCGGCAGCCCCGGCTCGGCCCCTGCCTGCACGGCCGCGATCAGCGCCTCGGACTCGCGCCGGATGCACGCCGTGAAGAGCTCTTCCTTGGAGCTCAGATACAGATAGACCAACGGCTTGGAGACCCCGGCCAGTTCTGCGATCTCGTCCATCGAGGCCGCCCGGTAGCCGCGCTGCCCGAAGGTCTGCACGGCGGCGTCCATCATCTGCCGCTCGCGCACCGCGCGCGGCATGCGTTTGCTCCTGACGCCCTTCACAGCACCCATGTCAGACATCCTCCCGCCCCACACATCCTTACTTCGCGGTAAGCCTACGACCCCCAACAGGAGCCCAAAAACGCGGAACGGCCCCCCTTCCAGCATGAAAGGGGGGCCGCGCCACGATCCAGACCAGGTCAGGACTGCAACCTGACCAGAACCGCTGGCCGAGTCGAGCGCCTGGAGCGGGCTACGGCTGAAGCGTTACCTCTGTCCAAGCGTCGTCGCACGTAAGGGTCGGGGCCACCGCCGGAGGACCAGGGTCGAAGGGGTTCAGGGTGCACTGGGTCTCATACACGACCCCGGCCGTGGTCGTCACCTGGATCGAGATGCCCTCCGTCACAGTCGGATCCAGCCCGTTGGCGGACACCGAGATGGAACAGGCGTCCAGCGGGAAGCTGTCATCGTCGCTGATTTCCGTCCAGGCGTAGGTGCCGCCGGGGACCGTCCGGACGCCCGCGTGGGCCTCGACAGGGCCCAGGCCCGCGCCGTCCGGATCGAAGAGCGTGGCGCTGACCTGGTGGAGGGCTACCGCTTCGGCCACGAGGGGGGTAAAGGTGTCGATGTCGTTGCACGATCCAGGGCCGGTGGCACCGGTCGCACCGGTGGCACCCGTGGCACCCGTGGCACCCGTAACGCCCGTAGCGCCCGTGGCACCCGTGGCGCCGTTGTCGCCCTTGTCGCCCTTGTCGCCCTTGTCGCCCTTGCCGCCCCCGCAGTCATCGCCGCCGGCGGACAGTACAGCCTTCCCGTCCTCCAGCGCGATCTCGCAGTAGTCGTCGTCGCCACCCGACGGGCCTGCCACACTCACGGTGCCAGGCGCCATGGGACTGTGCGATACGGCAACCGCGGGGCTCGCGAACCCCGCAAGCATGAGGACCATCGACGCGACGGTGCCGCCGGTCAGCCAGGCACTGCGTCTGGGAAGCGGACCAAGGGAGGACCTGGTCCTGTTCTCAGGATTCATTCACTGCTCCTTTTGGAACCGGATCTTGGAACCGGATCGGATGATGCGCCGGAAGCGAGTTCGAGCTTCCCTGGGAATCATCGGTTCACAGACGCAATGCCTTGAGAGCCTCGCAGTGCTATCAACAGGATGGCGTATCAGGGGAACTCCAATGGGCGCATGCGCAACAGCGAACCGGGTACCCAGGTCGGCGTGCCGTCACCGGGCGCGCAGGCCCAGTGCATAAGGTCGGCCGGTCCGACCCGCCGGGAATGGTGATGTCATGAAGCCGTCCATCTGCCTCTGCATGATCGTCAAGAACGAAGCAAAAGTCATCGAGCGATGCCTCGCCTCCGTCCGTGACCTGGTGAGTACCTGGGTCATCTCGGACACCGGCTCGACCGACGGAACCCAGCAGTTGATCCGTACGGCACTGGATGGCATCCCTGGCGAGCTTCACGAGGAGCCGTGGGTCAACTTCGGCCACAACCGGTCCCTGAACATCGAGCACGCCCGCGGCAAGGCCGACTATCTGCTCCTCCTCGACGCCGACCTCGTGATCCGGCGGGACGGCCCCCTGCCCCGTCTGACCGCCGATTCCTACATGCTCCGGCACGAGGGCGCGACTGAGTACCGCATCAAGCGCCTGGTCCGCGGCGACATCGCCTGGCGCTACGAGGGCGTCACCCACGAGTACATCACCGCCGACCAGCAGCACAGCCAGAAGAATCTCGACGCGCTCGTCATCGAGGACTTCGCGGACGGGGGCTCACGTCACGACAAGTTCGAGCGCGACGCGCGCCTGCTCGGCGCCGAGCTCCAGCGCGACCCCGCCAATTCACGCACGGTCTTCTATCTGGCGCAGACCATGCGCGACATGGGCGACGACGACGAAGCGATCACTCTGTACGAGCGCCGCGCGGAGATGGGGGGCTGGCCAGAAGAGGTGTACTACGCGCTGTTGCAGGTCGGGGTCCTCAGAGCCAAATCCGACGACTGGCCGGGAGCCATGGACGCCTTCTCACGCGCCTGGGAGTCGCGTCCGCAACGGCTCGAAGCGTGTTACGAACTGGCCGCACGGCTGCGCAAACTGGGCCGCTACCGTCTCGCGCACTCGATCGTCCGCGCCGGGCTCGGCCAGAGGCAGCCGGCGGACCTGCTGTTCGTCCAGCCATGGGTGTATCGCTGGGGTCTGCTGTTCGAGTTCTCGATCACGGCTTACTGGGTGGGCGACTTCACCGGCTCGCTCCAGGCGTGCGACCGCCTTCTGGCGATGCCCGACGTGCCCGACGCCTATCGCGAGCAGACACGGGCCAACCGCACATTCGCGGCACAGCGGCTTGCGGCGATTCCCGAGCCGGCCACCAGATCCAGGGCAGCCAGGCGGCAGCGGACGGGCTCGAAGAAACGCTGACAACTGCGGCGCGACGCCTACTGGACGGCGCCGCGGGTCTCGCCCGACCCTGACGGAGAGACCCACAGCTGACGCTCCGTCCTACGCTACGGATTGCGCTGCAGCAGCGTCACCGTCAGGCCGGTCAGGTGCTCGGTCCCCGTCGCCGTATAGCGCGCACGCAAGGCCTGCGACTGGTCCCTGGGCAGCCCCCAACGAAGCGGATCCGGGACATTGCCGGCCACCACCAGCCAGATACGCCGCTCGTCTCTCACGCATGCGGCCGGGTCCGGGCACTCCGCCGACCACAGGCCGTTGCGCTCGGCAGCTGACGCGGAGCGGAAGACATCGCGCAACTGCAGGTCGCGGGGGAGGTAGAAGCGGACACCTACGTCGAGCCTGCGCCCGGCGTCGTCCCCGCGGTCGTAGACCACCGCGTCCCCGGGCTGGTGAGCCTTCTGGATGGTGCGCGCGGCGCCTGCGTAGTCCAGCCCCTCCCAGAAGTGTGCGTATGGCTTCCGCACCCCCTGCTGCTCGGGCAGGGTGAGCAGAGCGAGCACCACCAGCACCGCCGCAACCGCCGCTCGGGATCGCACAGCGGCGAGACCGGCCCCGGCCAGCACCGCCCACGCCGGCAGGGTGAACAGCAGATACCTGTAGAAGAAGTACGAGACCTCCCCGTGCGAGACCGCCCAGACCACCAACGGGGGCAGCGCTGCCAGCGCGATGACGAACAGAACGGCGTCACGGCGCCCTCGCCACGCCAGCACGGCGAGTGTCATCACCGCTCCGGCGGCCAGGGCCGAGGCATACAACTGCGGCCAGAAATGGATAAGGGTCCACATGTCCGGCTTGGGAATCCAGGTGATCTGCCGTGGCGCCTGCTCCATGCCCAGCAGTACCACCGGGGCCGCACAGGCCACGCCGGTCATGGCGGCAAGACAGAAGCGCCGGGCGACCGGACGCTCGGACCGGATCCGCAGGAGCACCGCGACCAGGTGCCCGGCCAAGGCGGTCAGCGCCACCAGGTGCAGGAGGCCGATGGCGCCCACGCACAGGGCATAGCCCGTCCACCGCCACCAGCTCTCGGGGCGGTCCAGGGCCCGAAGCAGCAGCAAGGTGGCCAAGGCCACAGCCAGGACAACCAGGGCATAGGGGCGGGCCTCGTGGGCGTACCGGGTCACCACCGGAATGAGAGCGAACACCAGGCCGCCGAACAGCCCGGCCCGGTGGCCGAACAACCGCTGCCCGATCAGCGCCACGCAAGCGGCGGTGCCGGCCATGGCCAGCGCCGAGGGCATACGCACGGCCGGGGCGGAATCCCCGAAGACCGCCATCCACCCGTGCAGGAAAAGGTAGTACGTGGCAAGCGCCGCATCCACCTGCCGCACAACGGCCAACAGCTGTTCGGTGCTGCGGGAGGCCACGTCCCAGCTGATCAGCTCGTCCTCCCACATCTGAGGGCGGCCGATTTGATACACCGTCAGCGCCAGTGTGGCCAGCGCCGGCCACAGCCATACGCCACGCAGCGTCCCGCGGACATCCCGCTGCGCTTTTGACGCTTGAACCGCGTCGGCGCCCTCATCAGGAGGCGTCCGATCCTGGGCCTGGGAAGGGGAGAAAAGTGCCATGTCGAACCCTTAACCTCGCGGCGGTAGCCCGACGACCGTAGGGGCCTTGATGGACCAACAGGAGGCACAACATACCCAATACGACCGCTTTCCCCTGTTTGCCCGTTTAATTGTTGTGCCGGAGCGGGAGCGCGGCGTCTGTGGCGGCTACGTCGTGCGCGCCGAAGCGCCCCGGATCGGACGAGATCCGGGGCGCGAGTTGAGTATGACGAGGCTTACGCGGTGCTCACGGCGCCTACTGGACGGCGCCGTCCTCCTGCGTACGGTTCGCATCGAGGCGGGCCTTGGCCTTGTCGACCTTGCCGACGAGCTGCTCGGACATCGCGTCACGCTGCTTGCCCAGCAGTACGAAGCTGAGCGGCGCGGACAGGACGAGAGCGAGCAGGACGACCCAGACGAAGTTCGAGTCGCCAAGCCCCTTGGGCAGTACGCCGAACTGGACCAGGCCGCCCACGACGACGAGGCAGCCGATAAAGATGGCGAAGCGCATGGCGGTGTACCGGATCGCGGCGCTCGTCCTGGCAGCGGACACGGCGGGCCTTCTCTCTTCGTACGACAGGTCGTGCCCAACCAGTGAAGCACGGCCGGCAGTGCCCGCTCCAAGCGGGCATCAGAGCAGCGGGAGCAGCATCGTGATGTCGTCGCGGTCGTCACCGTCGGCCACCCGGATCGCGCCGGGCACCCGCCCGACCTCCTTGTAGCCGCAGGCCCCGTAGAAGCGGTCGACGCCGGTGCCGCCGCGGCAGGTGAGCCGTATCGCCTCGATGCCCTCGAAGCCGCGGGCCGCGTCGGCGGCGGCGGCCATCAGATCGCGGCCATAGCCCATGCCCTGGTGGCGCGGGTGGACCATGACCGTGTACAGCCAGACCCAATGCAGCATCAGCCGGTGCGGGTTGTGCGTGAAAAAGGCGGTGGCGGCGACCGCCCCCTCCTCGTCGTACCCCACAAGCAGCCGGGTGCGGCCCTCGGCCATCGAGGCCAGATGCTTCACAAGCTCCGGCCGTATGGCCTCGCGGTCGACCGGGGGCACGAAGCCGACCGCGCCGTCGGCGTTGGACACGTCGGCCCAGAGCGCGAGGATCCCGTCCCGCAGGGCGCGGTCGACCGGCGGGTCGAGGTGGAACGTAAGACTCATCGGCGGCCTCAGACCCGCATGGGCTGCGGCGACTCACGGCGGTCGGCGTCCGGGCCCGGGTACTCGCGGATGATCTCGTAGCGGGTGTTCCGCTCGACCGGGCGGAAGCCCGCGTCGCGGATCAGGTCGAGGAGATCGTCGCGGGTCAGCTTGTTCGGCGTGCCGTAGTTGTCCGCGTCGTGCGTGATCTTGTACTCGACGACCGAGCCGTCCATGTCGTCCGCGCCGTGCTGCAGGGCCAGTTGGGCGGTCTGCACACCGTGCATCACCCAGAAGACCTTGACGTGCTGGACGTTGTCGAAGAGGAGACGCGAGACCGCGAAGGTCTTCAGCGCCTCCGCGCCGGTCGCCATGGTCGTACGGGCCTGCAGGCGGTTGCGGACCTTGCCGTCCTGCATGTCGACGAAGTCGTGCTGGTAGCGCAGCGGGATGAAGACCTGGAAGCCGCCGGTCTCGTCCTGCAGCTCACGCAGCCGCAGCACATGATCGACGCGGTGGCGGGGCTCCTCGATGTGCCCGTACAGCATCGTGCACGGGGTCTTGAGACCCTTCTCGTGCGCGAGCCGGTGGATGCGCGACCAGTCCTCCCAGTGGGTGCGGTGGTCGACGATGTGCTGCCGGACCTCCCAGTCGAAGATCTCGGCGCCGCCGCCGGTCAGCGACTCCAGACCGGCCTCGATCAGCTCGTCGAGGATCTCGGACGCGGACAGGCCGGAGATGGTCTCGAAGTGGTGGATCTCGGTGGCGGTGAAGGCCTTGAGGGAGACGTTCGGCAGGGCCTTCTTCAGCTCGCTGAGGGAGCGCGGGTAGTAGCGCCACGGCAGGTTGGGGTGGAGCCCGTTGACGATGTGCAGCTCGGTGAGGTTCTCGCCCTCCATCGCCTTGGCGAGGCGGACGGCCTCCTCGATGCGCATGGTGTACGCGTCCTTCTCGCCCGGCTTGCGCTGGAACGAGCAGTACGCGCACGACGCGGTGCACACATTTGTCATATTGAGGTGGCGGTTGACGTTGAAGTGGACGACGTCACCGTTCTTGCGCGTACGCACCTCGTGCGCGAGGCCGCCGAGCCACGCGAGGTCGTCCGACTCGTAGAGGGCGATGCCGTCCTCACGGGTCAGCCGCTCCCCGGCCCGGACCTTCTCCTCCAGCTCGCGCTTGAGTCCCGCGTCCATAGACGGCCGCCTCCCATATGTCTCGTAACAGGCTCCGCCCACCGTATCCCTAGCGCTCCTCGGGCAGATCCCCGACCCGGTTCTCCCACTTGGTGGAGAGCACGATGGTCGTACGCGTACGGGACACACCCCTGGTCCCGGACAGCCGGCGGATCGTCTTCTCCAGACCGTCCACGTCGCTCGCCCGCACCTTGAGCATGTACGAGTCGTCGCCCGCGATGAACCAGCAGTCCTCGATCTCGGCGAGGTCCTTCAGCCGGCGCGCCACGTCTTCGTGGTCTGCGGCGTCGGAGAGCGAGATGCCGATCAGGGCGGTGACGCCGAGGCCGAGCGAGGCAGCGTCGACGGTGGCGCGGTAGCCGGTGATGACGCCTGCCGCCTCGAGGCGGTTGATGCGATCGGTGACGGAGGGCCCGGAGAGCCCGACGAGCCGGCCGAGCTCGGCGTACGAGGCCCTGCCGTTCTCTCTGAGGGCCTGGATGAGCTGCCTGTCCACCGTGTCCATATGCCTGGACCCTTCCATTGTTTAGCAATCTCGCAAGTCTACGTATAGAATCTAAGGCATGCAGGGCAAACACCCTGCGAATCTTTCAAACGATCAAAGACGATCTTTCAGGAGATGACACTCACCGTGTACACGATCGAGATGGCCTACGCCCACATGCGAGAGCTGCAGGAGCTGGCCAACCGCTCGCGTGCCCACCAGCCGGCTGCCGCGCACCGCGTCGACAAGACCCGTACCGCACGCCGCGCCAAGAAGCGCTGACCCGGCTAATCCGTACGAGAGCCACCGAGCTCTCCCTCCCAACGGCGGTACAGCTGATGCGGCACGCCTGCCGCGTCCAGCACCCGCCCCGCGACGAAGTCCACCAGATCCTGGATGTGCGTCGCTCCCGCATAGAACGCCGGAGAGGCGGGCAGCACCACGGCGCCCGCCTCGTCCAGCGTCACCAGATGCTTGAGGGTCTGCCCGTTCAAGGGCGTCTCCCGGATCGCGACCACAAGCTTCCGCCGTTCCTTGAGCGTGACGCTCGCGGCGCGCTGCAGCAGATCCTTCGAGAGTCCGAGCGCGACCCCGGCCACACAGGCCGTGGACGCCGGGACGACCAGCATCCCCTTGACCGGATACGAACCTGACGAAGGCCCAGCGGCCAGGTCCCCGGCGGCCCAGTGCCGGACATCGTCGATGTCCACCCGGAAGGTACCCGGCTTTCCGTCGGCCCCTCGCGCCAGCCACTCCCGCAGATCCTCGCGCCAGTGCGCGTCGCGGAAGGCGATCCCCGTCTCGTCGAGCAGCGTCAGCCGCGAGGCACGGCTGACCACCAGGTCCACGCTCTCGCCCGCGGCAAGCAGCCCACGCAGCACGGCGGCGGCGTACGGCGTCCCGGACGCGCCGGAGACCCCGACGATCCAGGGGCGGCGGCTCTTCACTTCTCCTGGCTCCACACCGGTGAGCCTATCCGGCGGCCTGTGGAGCGATACGTCAGGCGTTCGGGTCGGCCGGCGACGGTATGTCGCGCCGTGGCTAAACGGTCAGGCCACGAACCAGGAGATCCAGCAGCGCACACCCGAACAGGGCAATCCCGATGAACCCGTTGACGGTGAAGAACGCGCGGTTGAGGCGGGACAGGTCGTTCGGCTTCACGATCGTGTGCTCGTAGAGGAACGCCGCCGCGACGATCACCAGGCCCGTCCAGAAGAACACACCCGCGTCCGTCGCCAGCGCGTACCAGGCCAGCAGAACCGCCGCCACAAGATGCGAGGCCCGCGCACCGTACAGCGCCGCCGGGACGCCGAAACGGGCAGGCACCGACAGCACACCGTGGGCACGGTCGGCATCGACGTCCTGACAGGCGAAGATCAGGTCGAAGCCGCCGATCCAGATGCCGACCGCGAGGCCGAGGATCACCGCGTCCCAGGACCACTGCCCGGTGATCGCGATCCACGCGCCGACCGGGCCCATGGCCTGGGCGAGGCCGAGGATGGCGTGCGGGAAGTTCGTGAACCGCTTGCCGTACGGATAGACCACCATCGGGATCACCGCGATGGGAGCGAGCGCGAGACACAGCGGGTTCAGCGCGGCCGCGGCGCCCAGGAAGACAACCACCGCGATCAGCGCGCCGGTCCAGGCGGACTTCACCGACACCGCGCCGGTGACGAGCTCACGCCCGGCGGTACGGGGATTACGGGCGTCGATCTCGCGGTCGATGATCCGGTTGCAGGCCATCGCGAACGTACGCAGCCCGACCATGGCGATCGTCACCAGGAGCAGCCGCCCCCAGTGGATGTTCCTGTCGAGCTGGAACATCGCGGTGAGGGAGGCGATGTACGCGAAGGGCAGCGCGAAGACCGAGTGCTCGATCATCACCAGCCGGAGGAAGGCCTTGGTCCTGCCCGGACCCGGTACCGCTGCGGCGGACGCGCTCACAGGCCGTACTCCTTCCAACGGCGGTCGACCTTCGCCGCCGTCTGTGGGTCGGACTCGACCATGTTCGGCCAGCCGCCGTCCCGGACGTACCCCTCCTCGGGGAGCTTCTTCGTCGCGTCGATGCCCGCCTTGCCGCCCCAGAACTGCTGGTACGAGGCGTGGTCAAGGTGGTCGACCGGGCCCTCCACCACCGTGAGGTCGCGGGCGTAGTCCGTGTTGCCGAGCGCGCGCCACGAGACCTCGTGCAGATCGTGGACGTCGCAGTCCGCGTCCACCACCACGATCAGCTTCGTCAGCGACATCATGTGCGCGCCCCAGATCGCGTGCATGACCTTCTGCGCGTGCTTCGGGTACTTCTTGTCGATCGAGACGATCGCGCAGTTGTGGAAGCCGCCGGACTCGGGCAGGTGGTAGTCCACGATGTCCGGCACGATGATCTTGAGCAGGGGCAGGAAGAAACGCTCCGTCGCGCGTCCCAGCGGCCCGTCCTCCGTCGGCGGGCGGCCCACCACGATCGACTGGAGCAGCGGGCGCTTGCGCATCGTCAGACAGTCGATGGTCAGCGCCGGGAAGGGCTCCTGCGGGGTGTAGAAGCCGGTGTGGTCGCCGAACGGGCCCTCCGGCAGCATCTTCCCCGGCTCCAGCCAGCCCTCGATCACGACCTCGGCCTGCGCGGGCACCTGCAGCGGGACCGTCTTGCAGTCGACCATCTCGATCCGTTTGCCCTGCACGAAGCCCGCGAAGAGGTACTCGTCGATGTCGCCGGGCAGCGGTGCGGTCGACGCGTACGTCACCGCGGGCGGGCAGCCGAAGGCGATCGCGACCGGCAGCCGCTCGCCGCGCTTGGCGGCCACCTGGTAGTGGTTGCGGCTGTCCTTGTGGATCTGCCAGTGCATGCCGATGGTGCGGCGGTCGTGGCGCTGGAGGCGGTACAGACCGAGGTTGCGCACCCCCGTCTCCGGGTGCTTGGTGTGTGTCAGGCCCAAGTTGAAGAAGGACCCGCCGTCCTCGGGCCAGGTGAACAGCGCCGGCAGCTGGTCTAGGTCGACGTCGTCGCCGCGCAGGACGACCTCCTGCACCGGCGCGTCCTTCACCTTCTTCGGCGGTACGTGGACCATCGTGCCGAGCTTCCCGAACGCCTCACGCACGCCGACGAAGCCGTGCGGCAGCTCGGGCTTGAGCAGCCCGCCGATCTTGTCGCTGATCTCCGAATAGGACTTGAGGCCGAGCGCCTTGAGGAGCCGGCGGTCCGTGCCGAAGACGTTCATCGCGAGCGGCATCGCCGACCCGCGCACGTTCTCGAACAGCAGGGCCGGGCCGCCCGCCTTGTTCACGCGGTCGACGATCTCCCCGACCTCCAGATACGGGTCGACCTCGGCCTTGATGCGCTTGAGGTCTCCCTCGCGCTCCAGCGCCCGGAGCAGGGAGCGAAGATCGTCATAAGCCATGTCCCCCAGTATCGGCCACCGACTACCCTGGACCTGTCACCGGGGCCGCACCCAGCCCCTGCCGCCGTACTTGGGGGGACCCGCTCCACGATGCTCAGGTACCTGCCGTTCCTTCTGATGCTGGCGCTGACGATCTACGCCTTCATCGACTGCCTCAACACGCCCGAGGAAGAGGTCAAGCACCTGCCCAAGGTCGTCTGGGTGCTGATCATCCTCATCTTCACGATCGTCGGCCCCGTCGTCTGGCTGGTAGCGGGCAAGCAGCGCCATGCGGTGCCCGGCTCGCGGAGTTCGGCCGGCTCGCGCGGCTGGGTCGCGCCCGACGACAACCCCGACTTCCTGCGGTCCCTCAAGGACGAGAAGCAGAACGAGAAGCACAACGAGAACAACGACAAGAAGAAGCAGGACGGGGAAGACCAGCCCTGATGGAGCTGCGTCTGCTGGTCACCTTCGAGAAGGTCGCCACCGTCCTCAGCTTCACGCAGGCGGCCGCCGAGCTGAAGTACGCCCAGTCCAGCGTCACGAGCCAGATCCGATCTCTGGAGACCTCGCTCGGCGCGGAGCTCTTCGACCGGCTCGGCAGCCGGATCCGGCTCACCGAGGCGGGCGAGCGGCTGCTGCCGTACGCACGCCGGATCATCGAGCTGTCCGACGAGGCCCGGGCCGCCGTCACCGGCGCCGACCAGCCCGCCGGGACGATCAACATCGGCACCATGGAATCGCTCACCTCCTACCGGCTGCCCGCGCTGCTGGAGCTGTTCCACCACCGCTATCCGCAGGTGAAGCTGTCGCTGCGCCCCACTCTCGGCGACGAGACCCGGCAGGCGCTGCGCCAGGGCGTGTACGACATCGGCTTCCTGATGGAGCCCGACACCGTGCACGCGGGCCTGCAGAGCGAGGTGCTCACCGCCGAGCCGCTGGTGCTGGTCTGTGCGCCCACGCACGCGCTCGCCGGGGCGGCGAAGCTCGCGACCGTCGATCTGGCACAGGTGCAGCTGGTGGGTACGGAGCCTGGCTGCCCGTACCGCGATCTGTTCGAGGACGAGCTGCGCGAGCGCAATGGCGCTCCCCCGCCCTTCATGGAGTTCGGCACGATCGAGGCGACCAAGCGGGGCGTGGCCGGCGGGCTGGGCGTGGCGCTCCTGCCGCGTATGGCGGTACGTCAGGAGCTGGCGTCGGGGACGCTCGTCGCACTGCCCTGGGAGCCGCCGTTCCAGCTGTACACACAGGTGGCGTGGCGGGAGGGGAAGCGGCTGCCGCGCCATGTGCGGCTGTTCATCGACGAGACGATGCGGCTGGTACGGGAGCAGGAGTCGGCGAACCAGCCACCGTACGGGGCGCCTTGGCGAGGTTGACCTTCAGGCTCGCGAGCACGATCAGCGGGACGCCGAGCGCCTGGACGAGGCCGATGTGGTGCCCGTACACCGCCCAGTCGGCGACCATCGCGACGGCCGGGTAGGTGAAGGCGAGCACGGCGATCTTCGCGGTGGGCAGCTTCTGGTACGCGGCGTACATCAGGACGTACATCAGGCCGGTGTGGATCAGGCCGAGCCCCACCAGCCACGCCCAGCCACTCCCCAGTCCGCTCGCGGCGGCGAAGTCGGCGAAGGGCAGCAGCAGCGGGATGCCCACCAGAACCTGGACGAGGGCGACGAGGTGGGGCCGTACGCCGCTCACCCGCTTGGTGATCACGGTCGAGATCGCGTAGAAGAGCGCGGCGAGGAGCGCGAGGCCGAGGCCGGACAGGGAGCCGGGATCGGCGGGGCTCACCCCGGAGACGAGGACAAGACCGGCGAAGGCCACCACGAGCCAGCCGAGCTTGGCGGCGGTCAGCCGCTCGCGGAAGAGCAGCGCGCCGAGCAGCACCACGTAGAACGGCTGGGTGTGGTAGACGACGGTCGCCAGCGAGATCGAGGTGGCCTCGTACGCCTCGAAGAGAAACACCCAGTTGAAGACGATGAACACGCCGCCGAGCGCGGCAAGGGCGAGCTTCTTCGGGGTGAAACCGTGGTTCGTGAAGTAGCCGCGGGCCAGCGCGTAGGCGCCCAGCGCCAGCGCGCCGAAGAGACTGCGGAAGAACACGACGTTGAAGGCCGACGCGCCGGACTCGACGACGAAGATGCCGAGGGTGCCGGAGAGCACCATGGCCGCGGTCAGTTCGAGGGTGCCCTTGTTCTCGAGGGACTTGTCGCTTGTCATGGCATTGACGCTACGAGCGGGGCAGCGGCCGGTCCACGAGCCAGTGGGGCGTCCTGCCGATGGCCCGATCGGCCCGGCCGATGACGTACGTTCGGATGGTGAGCGCCATGGAGTACGCGAAGTGGCTGACGACAGCCGTCGAGGAGGCCAGGGCCGGGCTGGCCGAAGGCGGGATTCCGATCGGGGCCGCGCTGTACGGGGCGGACGGGGCCCTGCTGGGGCGCGGGCGCAATCGGCGGGTGCAGGACGGCGATCCGTCGATGCATGCGGAGACCGCGGCCTTCCGCGCCGCCGGGAGACAGCGCTCGTACCGGGGTACGACGATGGTGACGACCCTCTCGCCCTGCTGGTACTGCAGTGGTCTGGTCCGGCAGTTCGGGATCTCCCGGGTGGTGGTCGGCGAGGCGGAGACCTTCTGCGGAGGGCACGACTGGCTGGCCGAACACGGCGTGGAGATCGTGCTGTTGGACGACGTCGAGTGCAAGGGCCTGATGCGCGACTTCATCCGGGCCAACCCCGAACTGTGGAGTGAGGACATCGGTGACTGACGCCAGGATTCCCACCATTGACCTGCGCACATGGCGCTCCGGGGATCCGGCGGCCCGCGCCCGGACCGCGGAGCGTGTCGACCAGGCCCTGCGGACCGCCGGCTTCCTGCTGGTCACGGGACACGGAGTCGATCCGGGGCTGCGCGGCGGGATCCGGGAGGCGGCGCGGGACTTCTTCCGGCTTCCGGACCGGGACAAGGAGCCGTACGCCGTGAAGGTCGGCGGGCGTGGCTGGCTGGGTCCTGGCGCGGAGGCCAATGCGTATGCGGAAGGGACCGAGACTCCCCCGGACCTGAAGGAGTCGCTGTCCTTCGCCGCGGAGGACCCGACCGGCGACCCGGCGGTCGACGCCGAGTGGTTCCTGCCCAACACCTGGCCCGCCGAGGTGCCGCACCTGAGGGACCTGGTGGAGTCCTACCTCGCCGGTATGCGCACCCTCTCCGACCAGCTGCTTGAGCTTCTCGGCGTCGCGCTGGGCGAGCCCGAGGACTTCTTCACCCGGCACACCACGCACCCGACCTGGGGCTTCAACGTCAACTGGTACCCGGGCCGGGACCGGGTGGGCGAACCGCAGCCGGGCCAGTTCCGCATCGGCCCGCACACCGACTTCGGCACCGTCACCGTCCTCGACCGTCAGGCGGGCAAGGGCGGGCTCCAGGTCTTCACGGACCCCGCGGACGGAGGCGCCGGCTGGGAGGACGCGCCGTACGACCCGGAGGCCTTCACCATCAACATCGGCGATCTGATGGCCCGCTGGACGGGCGACCGCTGGCGCTCGGGCCGCCACCGGGTGCTGCCGCCGCCGGCGGACGCACCGGCCGAGGAGCTGATCTCGCTGGTGTACTTCTACGAGTGCGATCCGGGCACGGCCGTCCGGGGCATCGATTCGCACACGTATCTGCGCGCCCAGCTCGACGCGATCACGGCCGGCTGACGTACTGGTCCCGCAGCTCCTGCCGGCGCGCCGGCGTCCACTGCGCCCAGTCCTCGGCCGTCATCGGGTGCCCGTCCAGCGCGTCCGCCAGCAGCTCGAAGTGGTGGTGCCAGCCCGCCAGGTAGTCGAGACGCAGCTCGTCCGTACCGCGGAACTCATTGGTGAAGCGGACCACCGTGCCGTCCGCGCTCCCGCGCGAGCCGAACGGCTCCAGGTGGAAGCGGATCCGGCCGTGGACGCTGACCGTGTACTCGGCGACCCGCTCCATGTCCCAGGCGGTGACCGTGCCCTGGGCGATGGTGTGGCGGCCCTGCGGATCGGTGTTGAGCCAGCGCAGGGTGACCGCACCGCCGATGCGCGGTTCGAGGACGTCGGCGGCGGCGAGCCAGGTCGGCAGGCCCTCGGGCGTGGCGACGGCGGCCCATACCCGGATCACCGGGTGCGGCAGCCGCAGCTCGAAGTGCAGCAGGTGAATGCCGCCGTCCCGGGTCTCGCTGGTGCCATGTCGGATGACTACGGTCATGGCACCAGCGTCGCTCCGGGGCGGCCCACGCGCTAGCTCAGACGCCCGCGTACGAGTGCAGGCTGTTCACAAAGATGTTCACGCCGTAGTAGTTGAAGAGGAAGCAGGCGAAGGCGACAAGACCGATGTACGCGGCCTTGCGGCCCTTCCAGCCCGCCGTCGCGCGGGCGTGCAGATACGCGGCGTAGGCGACCCACGTGATGAAGGACCAGACCTCCTTGGCGTCCCAGCCCCAGTAACGGCCCCAGGCGTCACCGGCCCAGATCGCACCGGCGATGATCGTGAAGGTCCACAGCGGGAAGACCGCGGCGTTGATGCGGTACGAGAACTTGTCCAGGCTCGCCGCTGCGGGCAGCCGCTCCAGCACGGAGCGGGCGAAGGCGCCCGGGTTGCCGCCGCGGGCGAGCTTGTTCTCGTACGAGTCACGGAACAGGTAGAGCAGCGTGCCGACCGCACCGAGGTAGAAGACCGCGCCGCAGAAGATCGCGGTGGAGACATGGATCCACAGCCAGTACGAGTGCAGGGCCGGGACCAGCTGGTCGCTCTTTGTGTACAGCCAGGTGACGGCGACGCCCAGGTCGAGCAGGACCGTGGTGACCAGCGGCAGACCGATCCAGCGGACGGGCTTCTTCGCGAGCAGGAAGCCGATGTACGCGCCGACCGCCACCGTGGAGAAGGTGGTGGAGAACTCGTACATGTTGCCCCAGGGGGCACGCTGTACCGCCACCGCGCGGGTGACGACCCCGGTCGCCTCGATGAGGAAGGCCAGTACGGTCAGCGAGACCGCGATCCGCCCGTACAGATCGCCCTTCACCGTGCCGCCCGCCGCGCCGGGCCCGTCCGGGACGTCCCGGCTGCCGACCGCGGAGCGAGTGACGATCTTCGGCTTGTCCAGTACGGCGGTGCCCCCGCCCTGCTGCTTCACCTGGACCTTTACCGCGGGAGCCGCGGCGGCCGTCCCGGCGCCGGTCAGCGCGGCGGCCGTGCGGCCGACCTTGCTGCGGCTGCCGAAGACCCATTCCGCGATATGCGCGAAGAACGCCAGCGTGTAGACGGCCATCGAGGCGTAGATCAGCGAATTGCTGAACTGAGCCAGATTTTCGTTGGTTGCGGCGGCGAGAGTCACTTCTCAGCCCCTTCGGCAGGTACGTCTGAGGGATCGGGCGCCGTCGGCGCCTCGGAGTTGAGGGTTACGGCCAGGTCGGCCAGCTCTTCGGGCAGCTTCGCGGACTCGCTGCGGCCGAGCCCCGCCATTTCGACGACGGTGACGCCGTCCGCACCCGCCACGGCCCGGACCCAGACCCGGCGGCGCTGAATGAACAGCGAGCCTACGAGGCCCGCGATGGCGGCGATCGCACCGGTCAGAGCCCATCCGTTGCCGGGCTGCTGCGAGACCTGGAAGCTGGCCCACTCCTTCACTTCCTTCTCGAAGGTGATGGAGCCCGCGCCGTCCGGCAGTGTCATCTTCTCGCCGGGAAGCAGCCGTGCCTTGAGGATCTGGCCGTGCGCGTCCTTGAACTGGGTCAGCTTGCCGGTGTCGAGCTGGTACACGTTCTGCGGCAGGCCCGCGTCTACGCCCAGGCTGCCGTGGTACCCGGTGAGTGCGAGCACCGGGAACTCGAGGCCCGGGAACTGCGAGAACATGTCGCCCTTGCCGGCGCCGCCGAACGTCGGCACGAAGAAGGCCTGGAAACCGAGCTGGTCCTTCTTGCCGTTTCTGTCGCGGTAGCCGTCCATCACCTTGATCGCGCCGGTCGAGGTGATGTTGTTGTCGATCGGCAGCAGCGGCACCGCGCCGTTGAAGACGACGTTTCCCTTGCCGTCCCGGACGGTGACGACGGGCGCGTATCCGTGCGAGAGCAGATAGATCTTGGTGCCGTCGATGACCAGGGGCTTGTTCACCTGGATGACGGACTTCTTGTCCGGGCCGCCGCCCTTGGAGTAGGTGACGTCGGCCTCGAAGGTACGCGGGGTGCCGCGCTGCGGGCCGCCCTTTTGGTACGTCCCCGTGAAGGCGTCCAGCCGGAAGCTGAACGGCGCGAGTTCGTCCGTGCTGAACAGCGATCCGGACTTGAAGTCGTCGTACTGCGTGAGGGTGTTGGAGAAGCCGTCGCCCTCGACGATCAGCTTGCCGCCCTCGGACTTGAAGAGCTGGCCCGCGGCGAAGGCCACCAGCATCACGATCAGGGCGATGTGGAAGAGGAGGTTGCCGGCCTCACGCAGATAGCCCTTCTCGGCGGCGACCGCGTCGCCGACGGTGTGGGCGCGGAAGCGGCGCTTCTTCAGCATCGCGAGCGCCGCCTCGCGCACCTGCTCGGGACCGGTGTCGGTGCGCCAGGTGGTGTACGCGGGCAGCCGGGTCAGGCGGCCGGGGGCGCCCGGCGGGCGGCCGCGCAACTGGCCGACGAACTGCCAGGAGCGCGGCACGATGCAGCCGATGAGTGAGACGAACAGCAGTATGTAGATCGCCGAGAACCAGACCGAGCTGTAGACGTCGAAGAACTGCAGCTTCTCGAAGACCGGCGTCCAGAACTCGTTGTTTTCCTTGAACGTCTGCACTTTGAGCTCGTCCACGCTGTTCTGCGGGATGAGCGAGCCGGGGATCGCGCCGAGCGAGAGCAGGAACAGCAGGATCAGGGCGACCCGCATGGAGGTCAGCTGCCGCCAGAACCAGCGGGCCCAGCCGATGACCGAGAGGGATGGCCCGCCGATGAGCTCTTCCCTGGGGGCGGTGGAGAGCTGCGCACCGGCCGCGCCGAGGTCCTGCGCTGTGCCCTGCCCTGTGTCCTGCTTCTCGGCCTCTGCCTTGTGAGCCTCTGCCTCTGTCCTGCTCATCGAACTAGATCCCCACCGTGAAGCCGTTGGACCAGACCTGCATCTCCTGCACGAGGCTGTCCCAGACCCCGGTCAGCAGCAGCAGACCGGTCGCGATCATCATGATGCCGCCGATCCGCATCACCCAGGCGTAGTGGCGCTTGACCCAGCCGAACGCGCCGAGCGCCTTGCGGAAGGCCACCGCCGCGAGCACGAAGGGCAGTCCGAGACCGATGCAGTACGCGACGGTCAGTATGGCCCCCCGGCCCGCGCTCGCCTGCTCGGCGGCGAGGGCGTTCACGGACGCGAGCGTCGGTCCGATGCACGGCGTCCAGCCGACGCCGAACAGCGCGCCGAGCAGCGGCGCGCCCACAAGCCCGGTCACCGGACGCTTGTGGAGGCGGAATTCACGCTGGGTGAGCCAGGGCATCAGCCCCATGAAGAACACGCCCAGCAGGATCATCAGAGCCCCGAGGACCTTGGTGAGGATCTCCTTCTGCCCCTGCAGGGTCGAGCCGAAGTAGCCGAAGAGCGCGCCGCCGGAGACGAAGACGGCGGTGAAGCCGAGTACGAAGAGGGAGGCTCCCGCGACCATCCGGCCGCGCTTGGCCTCGGCCAGGTCAGTGCCGCTGACTCCGGTGACGTACGAGAGATAGCCGGGTACGAGCGGCAGCACACAGGGCGAGAAGAAGGAAACCAGGCCGCCCAGTACGGCGATGGGCAGTGCGAGGATCAGCGCCCCGCCGAAGACCGTCTCGTTCACCGGTATTCACCAACGTCCACAGGATCACTTCTCCGCGATCAACGGATCGATGATCTTGTGGAGTTCTTCGTCGTCGAGCGCCTTCAGCGAGCGGGCCGCGATCTTCCCCTCGCGGTCGAGCACGATCGTGGAGGGAATGGACTGCGGATTGAGGCTGCCCTTGGGGAAGCCATTGACGATCAGCTTGCCCATCGGGTCGTACAGACTCGGATAGCTGATCTTGTAGTCCGTCTCGAAGGCGATCGCCGGGCCCTTGTTGGCGTCGCGGGTATTGATCCCGACGAACTCCACGCCCTTGGCCTTGGTCTCCTGGGCGACCTTGGCGAAATGCGGGGCCTCGGCGCGGCAGGGCGGGCACCACGAGCCCCAGACGTTCATCACGACGACCTTGCCCTTGAAGTCGGCGACGTCGAGCGGCTTGCCTTCGAGGGTCTCGCCGGAGAGCCTGTTGGGGGCCGTGCGCTTCCCCTTCGCGGCGGTGGAGATACCGCCGGTGTCGGTGACGAAGTTGGTGTCACCGCCACCGCCGGACTTCGCGCCGCCCCCGCCGCCGCAGGCCGACAGGGTGAGCGCGCCGACGGCGACCAGGCCGGTCAGCAGGGCAGCGCGGGGGGCACGGCTAAGGCTCATGTGAAAAGTTTCGCATGGACGATACGGGGATCTTTCCGCGCCCCCCTGGGTGCCCGTAAGGCCCGATGTCAGGCCGCCTTAAGGAACCCGATACAGGCGCCTGAGGAACCCGTTGTCAGGCTGCCTTGAGGAAAGTGTTCCAGCCGCCCGCCGGGGACTGGCCGACCTCGAGCGTACGGAGCTTGGCGAGCATCTGCGGATCCTGGACGTCGAGCCAGTCGCAGAACTGCCGGAAGGAGACGAGCCGTACGTCCTTCTTGCCGGCCATGCCCTTGAGGGCTTCCTCGACGGCGTCCATGTAGATGCCGCCGTTCCACCGCTCGAAGTGGTTGCCTATGTAGAAGGGCGCGCGATTGGACTCGTAGGCGCGATTGAATCCGGCGAGGTACGCCTCGGTGGCCTGCTTCTTCCACCTGGGATAACGCTCGGGCACGCCCTGGGTCGAATTCTGCGACTGATTGGCGAGCATGTTGTAGTCCATCGAGAGGACTTCGAAGGAACGCCCGGGGAACGGCACCTGCTGCAGCGGCAGATCCCACAGGCCCTCACGCTTCTCCGGCCACTTCTGGAGGCCGCCGGGCGAGCTCGCGTCGTAGCGCCAGCCGAGCTTCTTGGCGGTGGGCAGCAGCTTGTCCTGGCCGAGCAGGCAGGGGGTGCGGCCGCCGACGAGTTCCTTGCGGTAGTCGAAGGGCAGCGGATCGATGTCCTGCCAGCCGCTGTTCGTACGCCACTGCGTGACGAAGGACACAGCCTGGTCTATCTCGTTCCGCCAGTCCGCGGGTGTCCAGTTGCCGACCGATCCGGATCCCGCGCAGAAATGTCCGTTGAAGTGCGTGCCTATCTCATGGCCGTCGAGCCATGCCTGGCGTACGTACTTCAGCGTCTCCTTGATGTGACCGTCCGTGAGATAACCGATGTCGGACGCGCCGATGCCATTGTTCGGCGGGCGGTAGAGCGTCTTCTTGGACTCGGGGAGCAGATAGATCCCGGAGAGAAAGAAGGTCATCGCCGCGTCGTGGTTCTTGGCGAGTTCGAGGAAGCGCGGGAAGAGACCATTGCCTACCTCGCCCGCGCCGTCCCAGGAAAAGATCACGAATTGCGGCGGCGTCTGACCCGGTTCGAGGGGCACGGGCCTGTCCGGCTGGTTGGGCTGCTTTCCGGTGTCGGACGTGGAGCCGTCGCCTATGGGCCGGCCCTCGCTCTTGGAGGGGGAGGGGTTGCCGCCGCTACCCTCGCCGGCACTCCCGTCATGTCCGGCCTGTCCGACTCTGTCCTGTTCGGCCAGGCCGCAGCCCGCGATTCCGATCGCGGCTGCGGCCCCAAGTCCCGCCCCGAGCAAGCCCCTTCGGCTGATGTCGCGCATATCGCCCCCATCCGCGCTCTCCTGGTCGGAGAGCCGATCCAAACCGCTACCGGTTTAGATGCCGTACGGAAGACGGGGGTTCCGTGGACTGGCGCCTATTTTCGAAAGGATTCAGGAGGAACTGCCCGGCCAATTACACGGCCAACTACGCAGCCAACTACGCGCCGAATGCTTTGGCCTTGCCCTTCACGGGTTTTGCACCCGCGAGAAGATGCGCCGGAACAAGATCTCGCGCGGGCTCGGAGTAGCCGACGGAGACAATCCGGTCGCCCTGATACGTGAACGTGGTCAGCGACGCGAGCGTGCACTGCCGGCGGCGCGGGTCGTGCCACAGCCGGCGCCGCTCGACGAAACTCCGCACGATCCAGATCGGCAGCTGGTGGCTGACGCAGACGGCCTCGTGCCCGCGGGCGGCGTCGCGCGCGGCGCCCAGCGCGCCCATCATCCGTACGACCTGATCGACGTACGGCTCCCCCCAGGACGGGCGGAACGGATTGGTCAGGTGCTTCCAGTTGGCCGGCTTGCGCAGCGCGCCGTCGCCCACCCCGAAGGTCTTGCCCTCGAAGACATTGGCCGCCTCGATCAGCCGCTCGTCGGTGTCGAGGGTGAGGCTGTGGCTCTTGGCGACGGGGGCCGCGGTCTCCTGGGCGCGCTCCAGCGGGGAGGCGACGACATGGGTGATGTCGCGGTCCGCGAGATGCTCGGCGACCCGGTCGGCCATCTGGCGGCCGAGTTCGGAGAGGTGGTAGCCGGCCCGGCGGCCGTAGAGAACGCCGTCGGGGTTCTCGACCTCGCCGTGCCGCACCAGGTGGACGACGGTGATCTCGTTGTCCCGGCTGCCCTCGCCGTTGGCGCCGCTCTCGCTGTTCAGGGTGTTCTCGCTCATGCCGATGCCTCCGTCGCCTCGGCGGCGGCCCGCGCGGCGGCCGGCAGCGCGGCGGCGATCCGCTCGATCGCCCGCTCGTCGTGGGCCGTGGAGACGAACCAGGACTCGAAGGCGGACGGCGGGAGATAGACACCCCGGGAGAGCATCGCGTGGAAGAAGGCGGTGAAGCGGAAGGACTGCTGCCGCTTGGCGTCCTCGTAGTTCCTGACGTCGGCGCCGGTGAAGAAGACCGAGAACATGTTGCTCGCCGTCTGCAGCCGGTGGGCCACGCCCTCCTTGCCGAGCGCGTCCGTCACCAGAGCCTGGATCTCGGCCGAGACCGCGTTGACCTTCTCGTACGCGGCGTCGTCGAGCAGCCGCAGCTGCGCGAGCCCGGCCGCGGTGGCAACCGGGTTACCGGAGAGGGTGCCCGCCTGGTAGACGGGCCCGCTGGGTGCGAGGTGCGCCATGACGTCCGCGCGGCCACCGAAGGCCGCGGCGGGGAAGCCGCCGCCCATCACCTTGCCGAAGGTCATCAGGTCGGGCGCGACGCCGTCGACGCCGTACCAGCCGGCCTTCGATGTACGGAAGCCGGTCATGACCTCGTCGGAGATGTAAAGCGCACCGTTCTTCTCGCAGGCCGACCTGAGCCCCTCGTTGAAGCCCGGCCGCGGCGGCACGACGCCCATGTTGCCCGGCGACGCCTCGGTGATCACACAGGCGATCTCGCCCGGGTGCGCGTGGAAGGCTTCGTGCACCGCTTCCAGATCGTTGTACGGCAGGACGATCGTGTCCCCGGCCTGCGCGCCCGTGACCCCCGGGGTGTCCGGCAGCCCGAAAGTCGCCACTCCCGAACCGGCCGCGGCGAGCAGAGCGTCGACATGACCGTGGTAGCAGCCGGCGAACTTCACGACCTTGGCCCGGCCGGTGAAGCCGCGGGCGAGCCGGATCGCGGACATCGTCGCTTCCGTACCGCTGGAAACCAGCCGTACCTGCTCGACGGGCTCGATCCGGGCCACGATTTCCTCGGCGAGTGCGACCTCGCCCTCGCCGGGCGTGCCGAAGGACGTGCCGCGGGCGACCGCCGCCTGCACCGCCTCGATGACGGCCGGGTGCGAGTGGCCGAGGATCATCGGCCCCCACGAGCAGACGAGGTCGACATATTCGCGGCCGTCCGCGTCGGTGAGGTACGGGCCGGTACCGGACACCATGAACCGGGGCGTACCGCCCACGGCTCGGAAGGCACGGACGGGAGAGTTCACGCCGCCGGGCGTCACAAGGGACGCACGGTCGAACAGCGTCTGCGAAACTGGGGCTTCGTATGAATACGCCACTTTGGTCCTGATCTGCGATTCGGATGTGCGGGGGGCCGGGACGGAGGATCTCGGCCACCGGTGAGCAGGGAGCGCGGTCTCCTCGTATTACGAAAGGGCGTCACCCCTCTCGCGTCTGCGAAACTGGGGCGACATAGGGAAAGCTCACGGAATCCATGGTGTCAGAGGCCCTGACGTTCTTGGCGAGTGGTGTTTCACAGCACGTTCGTGGGGGAGGTCACTGTCACGATGATCGGGTTGCGCGGCGGGGGCTGCGAGTGGTCGGGTGGAGATATGCATCGCGGTGGCGGACTGGGCGAGGGGACCGACGACCTGGGTCCTGAGCCTGCCCGGCGTGGAAAGCACCGGCGAGGCGACGCGGGCGCGGACGAGCCCATGGGAAGCAGGAGCGGCCGAGTGGGGGTGACCTACAAATATTTCGGCGCGCCTGACGGAGCTACGGCCGCACGGGTGCCGATCTCGATGCGCCCGGAGGAACTGGGCGGCGACGAGCTCGGCATGGGCGGGATGTTCGCCAAGATCAAGCCGGAGACCATAGCCGCGATGGTGCTGACCGGCATCCAGGGCATGCCGCTGAACAAGGTGCCGCCGCTGGAGCTGGTGGTGCTCCACCCCGACTATGCGGTGGTCAAACTTCCGATGACGGTGGTCGACCCACTGCGCGGCATTGGCGAGGAGTCGGTGGGCGCGGCGGCGTTCATCTGGTCGACGGTCCCGGACCGGGGCGGGCCGCGGGACGCGTTCAACGTCTACCAGCTGCTGCACGAATGGCAGGACTTCTCGGTACGACTGCACGAGGCGGGGCACCAGCCGTACTGCCTGGTCTGGCCCTGAGCCTCAGCGGGGCGGCGTCCACGCGCTCGCCGTCCCGCTTGGTACGGGCGCGCTACGCGGGCGGCTGCCAATACGGGTCCCGGCCGGTCAGGGCCAGCACCCGGTCGAAGTCCGAGACTCCCTCCTCGTCGGGCAGCGGGAACGGCTCGCCGAACACGCCCCCCTTGCGGCCCATCGGCGCCATCTCCGCGAGCGCGGGCCCGATTTCACCGACCACGGCCGGGTCCGGCGTGAACTCCTGCCCGGTCGCGCGGGTCAGGTCCCAGGCGTGCACGGTCAGATCGCCCAGCACCATGTGGCCGACGGTCCTGGCCGGAAAACCCATGGTCCCCGAGGTGCCCTCCTCGGCGCCGGGGGCCGCCCACGCCGCGACGAGCCTGGCGGTCTCGTCGGCGAACCGGGCCCGCCAGTCGCCGGCGTCGTCGTCGATGTAATGCGGTACGGCGGCGAAGTCGGCGTTCCTCTTCGCCGCCAGCGCCTGGAAGTTGATCACCACCTGGATGAGGTGATCCGTCAGGGCGCGTACGTCGTACTCGCTGCACGGCGTGGGGTCGGCCAGCCGCTCGTCGGTGATGCCAAGCACCACCGGAACGGCACGCTGCGCCGCCGATTCGAGCAGGTCACTGATGGCATTCGTCATGGCTCGACGGTAGGGGCGGCCTGCGCCCTGCGTATTGAACAAACGCGACATAGGATCCCCCGCATGGCAGGTCCGCGACGCGACACCAGGGGCATCGTCGAAGCCCGCGAACACTTCGCGCGGGTGCGATTCCGCCGCCGCGAGCCTGCCCCCGGCGCTGCGTCCGTATCTCGAGCACTACTGGCTCATCGACTGGGACCTTTCGGAGCCGTATGCCTCCCATGTGGTGCCGCATCCGTCAGTGAACGTGGTCTTCCAGCGCTACGGCGACGAGGCGCCGTGGGGCGAGGTCGCGGGCATCGGCCTTGGGCTGTTCACGCAGAAGCTGGAGGGGCGGGGGCGGGTGTGCGGGGTGCAGTTCCGGCCCGGCGGCTTCCGGCCGTTCGCGCCCAAGCGGCCGGTGTCCGACTGGACGGGACAGCGGGTGCCGGTCGCGGACGTCCTGGCGGGCGCGGACCCGGAGACTGTGCGCGGAATCCTCGGACCGGAGCGGGAGGACACGCGGGTCGCCGCGCTGGACGCCTTTCTGCTGGGGCTCGAACCGGTGGCGGATCCGCAGGCGGTGCGCGCGATGGAGCTGGTCGACCTGGTGCGTACGGACCGTACGATCCGGCGGGTCGCCGAGTTGGCGACGGTGGAGGGGGACTCGGTGCGTTCGCTGCAGCGGCTCTTCGCGGCGTACGTCGGGGTCGGACCGAAGTGGGTCATCCTGCGCTACCGCATCCACGAGGCGCTGGAGCGCGCCGAGTCGGGTGAGGCCTCGCAGGACCCGGGCGCGGGGGTGGAGGCCGGGGCGGGGACGGGGGCGGGTGCGCTGGACTGGGCGGCGCTGGCCGCCGAGCTCGGGTACAGCGATCAGGCCCATCTCGTACGGGACTTCACGGCGACGGTGGGCGTGCCGCCGACCGCATACGCCCGCCCGGCACCCATGTAGCTGCTGCCAGAAGCGGTCAGTAGCTGTCCGTAGCAGTTGATGACTGTCAGTAGGAGTCGGTGACGCCGACCGCGCCCCTGCCATTGGCGGCCGCGTACCGCAGCACCCGCAGCGGCCCGTCGAGCAGCGTGTGCGCGTCGAAGCCGGGGTCGTCGCTCATGGCCGACATCCAGGCGTCGATACGGGCCAGGATCTCGGTGCGGCGGGGCCCGGCGACGGCGAGGACGGACTCGGCGTGCGGGAGGACGGCCCGTACCTCGGCGGCGGTCAGCAGGAAGTCGCCGAACCAGCCGGGGAGCCGGGCCGCGGCCTCCGCCCCGAGGCCGTAACAGAGGGCGACGGCCGGATCCCCCTTGCACACGGCGGCGGCAAAGGCGGCGCTGCCCTCCGTATCCCCAGCCCCTTCTGCGTCGCGGAGCAGATCCATTCCGGCCTCCTTCATGGCGGCGACGGCCGGTGCGCTGGGGCCGCCGCTGCGCGCGAAGGCGGCGAAACGGCGGGCAGCGGGCGTGGGTTCGGGTGTGAAGTACGGCTCGCGGTCGCCACCGCTGAGCCACCAAGTCAGGTCCGCGGCGTAGTTGGGGGGCGTGGTCCACTCCCCCTCGAGGTGCGCGAACCGCCCCGGCAGGGCCGCGACTTCGGCATCGGGGACGGCGCCGACCGCCCATAGGCCGATGAAGCTCATCGTCCGACCCCCGGTTGTCAGACCCTCGTCCTACAGTGCGTGACATGGAGATCAAAGCACCGGCGGTACGGATCGAGCCATGGTCCGAGGACGACTTCGACCTGCTCCGCGCTGCTAACGCGCCGGAGCTGATGGATCACCTGGGAGGCCCTGAGACGGAAGAACAGCTGATCAAGCGGCACGGGCGGTATGTCGATCTCAGCGGAGACCGGACGGGGAGGGGCCGGATGTACCGCATCGTCCTGTCGGCGGGCGGGGAGGCGGCGGGCACGATCGGCTTCTGGGAGCAGACGTGGGGCGGGCAGCAGGTGTACGAGACGGGCTGGAGCGTCCTGCCGGCCTTCCAGGGACGGGGCATAGCCACGGCGGGCACGGTGGCGGTGGTCGAGGAGGCGAGGGCGGAGCACAAGCACCGATATCTGCACGCGTTCCCGTCCCTCGCCAACGGGCCGTCGAACGCGGTGTGCAGGAAGGCGGGCTTCTCGCTGGTGGGCGAGTGCGACTTCGAATACCCACCGGGGAACCTGCTGCGGTCGAACGACTGGCGGTTTGACCTGGAGGAGCGGTGGGACCAGGAGGAGCCGACGCCGTAGCTCCCCGCCCCCTGCGCGTGACCGCGTTGTGGCGTAACCGCGCCAGGGTTGGACCCGCTTGACGAGCAAGCCCTTTTCGCGGATATTTATCTGCGCGACGCAGCTTCTGTGTGACATCGGCTATTGCTCCTTTGTGTTCAGGCTGCCCCCAACTCCCTCAAGGAACCCCAGACATGACCATCCTCATCACCGGAAGCCGGGGCAAAGTCGGCTCCACCCTCCTCGCGCTCCTCCACGAGGCGGGAGCCGCGGTCCGGGCGGCGTCCGGCAGCCCCGAGAAGCTCAGCCTCCCCGCGGACGTCGACGCCGTTAAGTGCGCGCTCGACGACCCCGCGACCTTCCCGGCCGCCCTGGCCTCCGTGACCTCCGTGTTCCTGTACGCCGAGGCGTCGCAGATCGACGCGTTCCTCGACGAGGCGGGGGCGGCGGGCGTCGAACACATCGTGCTGCTCTCCTCCAGCTCCGTTCTGGACCCCGACGCCGCCGACAACCCGATCGCCGCCTCCCACCTCGCGGTCGAGCAGGCGCTGGCGGCCTCGCCGATCGAGACGACCGTGCTGCAACCGGGCGCGTTCGCGAGCAACACGCTCCAGTGGCCGTGGGCGCTGAAGTCCACGGGCGCGATCGACCTTCCC
Source organism: Streptomyces sp. NPDC002868 (assembly GCF_055563295.1). Taxonomy (NCBI): domain Bacteria; kingdom Bacillati; phylum Actinomycetota; class Actinomycetes; order Kitasatosporales; family Streptomycetaceae; genus Streptomyces; species Streptomyces sp. NPDC002868. The sequence continues at coordinate 988,127 of NZ_JBVHDR010000002.1, forward strand.
TACCCGGGCAGTTACGGAGATCCCATCCACGAACGGGACATCGCCGAAGCCGCGCTCGCCGTCCTCACCCGGCCGCCGCTGCGGGGCGCGACGTACCACCTGACCGGCCCCGAAACGCTCACCTTCACCCAGCAGATCGCGATCATCGAACGCGCCTCAGGCCGACCCGTCCCCTTCAACACCGTGACCCGTGAGGCATGGAAAGAGTCCATGGCCCAGTACATGCCGAGCGCCTTCGCGGACGCGCTGCTCGACTACTGGGCCTCGACGGACGACTCGCCCGCTCCCCTCACCCGCAGCGTCGAGGAACTGACCGGCCACCCCGCCCGCACCTTCGCCGATTGGGCCAAGGAGAACGCGGACGCCTTCCGCGCCTGAGTCCCCCGAAACAGCCTGGCTGGCACACGCCGCCCGATGACATGCTGACAGCGTGAACGGACCGGAAATCCACCTCAGCGTCGCTCCTGAGCTGCGCCTCTTCGTCCCTCCGGAGCGCCGCCAGGGGCGTACGACCCTGGTCACCGACGGATCGTCGACGCTCGGCCACGTCGTCGAGTCGGTCGGCGTCCCGCTCACCGAGGCGGGCCGACTGCTTGTCGACGGCATCCAGGTGGCCGCCTCGCACATCCCCCGCGCGGGCGAACACGTCGAGGTGTACGGCGTCGAACGGCCGCAGCAGGTCCCCGGCGCCCCGCTGCGGTTCCTGCTCGACGTCCACCTCGGCACGCTGGCGCGGCGGCTGCGGCTCCTCGGCGTCGATGCGGCGTACGAGAGCGAGGACATCGGCGACCCGGCGCTGGCCACCCTCTCGGCGCAGGAGCGCCGGGTGCTGCTCTCCCGGGACCGCGGGCTGCTTCGGCGCCGGGAGATCTGGGCGGGGGCGTACGTGTACAGCGACCGGCCCGAGGACCAACTGCGCGACGTACTGGAGCGGTTCACGCCCGCGCTTGCGCCCTGGACCCGCTGCACGGCCTGCAACGGCCGGCTGACGGACGCCGACAAGGACTCGGTCCAGGACCAGTTGGAGCAGGGCACGCAGCGCACGTACGACGTGTTCGCACAGTGCACGGCGTGCGAGCGCGTGTACTGGCGGGGCGCGCACCACGCCCGGCTGGAGGCCATCGTCGCGGAGGCGCTGCGAGAATTCGGCGGCGCAGCCGCGTAGTTCGCCCCGGCCGCCCAGGACAGTCGTTACAGCTCACCTTCCCGCAGGCGCTCGACCTGCGCGGCGCTGAGCTCCACGGTCCGCCGCATATGTGCGGTGAGGAGGGCGATCTCCTCGTCGCTGTACGCGTCGAACATGGCGAACCAGGAGCCGTTCAGCTTCTGCCACACCGCACCGAACTCCGCCATCCGCTCGGGCACCAGCGTCACCAGCACCCGCCGCCGGTCCTCGGCGTCACGCTCGCGCGTGACATACCCCGCCCGCTCCAGCCGGTCGACGAGCCGCGTCGCGGACCCGGTGGTCAGCCCGGTCAGCTCGGCGACCCTGCCGGTGGTGACCGGACCGGGTTCGAGCCCCAGCAGGTTGAGGCACTGCAGATCCGTGGGGTGGAGCCGCAGATGGTCGGCGAGAGCCTGGTTGAACAGCGCGTACGAGGCCATGTAGCGGCGCGAGGCGGTGGACAGCTCGTCCATCAGCCTGCCGCGCCCGGCCGCATTCTTCTGCGTCATGCAGAGATTGTACGGAGCAGACGCATGCCGCGTCCGACACCTGACGCAGACGTCAGAACACGTACCGGTCGCCAGTGGCCGGCACCAGCACCTCGTGCTCGTTGTTGTCCGGGTTCCGGTCGGTCGCGCCGCCGTTCCACTGCGTTCCGACCCGCACGATCACCTCGTCCGGCGTACCCACCGTCCGCAGATCGAGCGTGACCCGGTGTCCTCTGCCGGCGGCCCGCAGCGGGCCCGTCGCACACAGCACCAGCTCGTCACCAGCCCACAGACACCCGGCGGGCAGCGCCTGAGCGGCGGGCAGCCGCACCGAGAAGGACAGCCGCACCGTCGCGTTCGCGAGACTCGACGGACCATGATTCTCGGTGACCAGCGAGACCCCGAGCCGCCCGCTCGCCAACGAGACATGGCCGTGGTGCGCCACGTCCGCCTCCGGCGCGATTGCCCGCTCACCGGCGCCCGCGCTCGTACCCAGACCAACCACCATCACCACTGCGGCGGAAACCGCCGACAGCGCCTTGCGCTTCAGGCACATAACCCGAAGATACCTGTTGGAGGCTATTGCCCTTGATTGTCCATCAGCTCCGGCGAGTCTTGGGTTCGTCGCGTGGCACGCTGACGCCATGCTCGTCGTCCGTTCCGCCGCTCTCTTCCTCCTCGCCGCCCTCTTCGAGATCGGCGGCGCCTGGCTCGTCTGGCAGGGGTTCCGGGAACACCGGGGCTGGATCTGGATAGGCGCGGGCGTCATCGCTCTCGGTGCGTACGGCTTTGTGGCCACGCTCCAGCCGGAGGGCGAGTTCGGCCGCATCCTCGCCGCGTACGGCGGAGTCTTCGTCGCGGGCTCCATCGCCTGGGGCATGGTCGCGGACGGCTACCGTCCGGACCGGTGGGACGTGATCGGCGCGCTGGTCTGCCTCGCGGGCATGGCTTTGATCATGTACGCCCCGCGGGGCCGCTGACGCCACGACCGCCCACCCCGCCACGACCCACCCGCCCGCCCGCCCGCCACGACCGCTCCGCCCGCCGGGTCGGCCGCCTATCCTGGGCCGCGTATCGATCACACGCGCGAGGAGTAGGACATGACCGCCGCTGGGACCGCCGTCGCCGTCATCACCGGAGCCAGCAGCGGCATCGGCGCCGCCACCGCACGCCGGCTCGCGGCCGCCGGCTACCACGTCGTCCTCACCGCCCGCCGCAAGGACCGCATCGAAGCGCTCGCCGACGAGCTCACCGGCGCGGGCCACCGGGCCACCGCATACGTCCTCGACGTCACCGACCGCCCGGCCGTCGACGACTTCGCCGCGTCCCTCGACCGCTGCGACGTCCTCGTCAACAACGCGGGCGGCGCACTCGGCGCGGACCCCGTCGCCACCGGCGACCCCGCCGACTGGCGCCAGATGTTCGAGGTCAACGTGATTGGCACCCTCAACACGACGCAGGCCCTGCTCCCGGCCCTCACCGCCGACGGCGACGGCACCGTTGTGATCATCTCCTCCACCGCGGGCCACTCCACCTACGAGGGCGGCGGAGGCTACGTCGCGGCCAAGCACGGCGCCCACGTCCTCGCCGAGACCCTCCGCCTGGAGATCGTCGGCACCCCGGTCCGCGTGATCGAGATCGCCCCCGGCATGGTCAAGACGGAGGAGTTCGCCACGACCCGCTTCCGCGGCGACGAGGAGAAGGCCGCAAAGGTCTACGCGGGCGTGGCCGAGCCCCTCACCGCCGACGACGTCGCCGACACCATCACCTGGGCGGTCACCCGCCCCGCCCACGTGAACATCGACCTACTGGTGGTCCGCCCCCGCGCCCAGGCCTCCAACTCCAAGGTCCACAGGGAGCTGTGACGGCAAACGGAGGGCCCCGGACCGTTGACGACGGTCCGGGGCCTTCCGTACTGGGCTGGGCCTCAGCCCTTCACCCACACCACCTGGGCGTCAGAAGACGCGGACGTTGGGCGCGGAGTCCCAGAGCATGTCTGCGTTCGGGCCGCTGATCCCGCCGGCCCCGTTCCCGTGGTAGAGGAACAGCTGGTAGTCGATGGGCCGCATGATGTCGGACAGTCCGTCGCCGTTCACGTCGCCGGTGGCCATGACCGGCTGGTCGGCGGGCCAGGCGTACGGGAGCTTCTTGCGCGTGCCGAAGGCGCCCTGGCCGTTGCCGGGGTACAGCCACAGCGCCCGCGCTCCGTCGCGGGCGAGCAGGTCGGCCTTGCCGTCACCGGTCAAGTCGCCGGGCGAGGTGAGCCGGTTCATGACGTTCCAGCCGCCGCCGACCTTCTTGCGGACACCGAAGGCACCCTTACCGTTGCCCGGGTACGTCCACAGCACACCGGCCGTGTCGCGGGCGAGCAGGTCCCGGCGCCCGTCACCGGTCAGGTCTCCGGCCGCGCTGATCTCGCGCATGGTGTTCCAGCCCGCGCCGACCTTCACCCTCGTACCGAAGGTGCCGTCGCCCCTGCCGGGGTAGAACCACAGCACCCCCGACTTGTCGCGGGCGAAGAGGTCTTCCCTGCCGTTGGCGTTGTAGTCGCCGTGGCGGACCAGCTGGGTCATGGCGTTCCAGCCGCCGCCGACGAGCTTCCCCTGCGTAACCCCATTGGCGTCGCTGATGCCTGACAGGAACCACAGCCGGCCGTCGTTCGCGCGCTCCAGGAGATCGGCGCGGCCGTCGTTGTTCAGGTCACCGAACTGGGCGACGGCCGGCAGCCCGGCGGGCCGCTTGGCCTCGGGAAAAGTGGACCAGGACATGTACGGGACGCCCTGGAAGGCCTCGTACTCGGTCGTGGTGACCCGCATGGAGCTGATCTTGTTGTCGAATGCTCCGTCGAACGCGCCGTCTCCGAGGGAGATCGCGCCGTTGTGCGGCGAGACCACCAGGAAGTCGGGGTCGGTGCCGTAGTTGGGCTGCACGTACAGCGTCGCCCACAGGCCGCTGTTGTTGACGATCGACGAGATCTTGTCGTTCCACGTGCCGAGCGTGGGCTGGGAGGACGAGTAGATCTTCATCTCGCCCAGGTAGTCCTTGTACTGGAAGACACAGAACTTGCCGGCGGGGCAGCGGGCGGAGTTGTCCGCGGCCGATGCCGCCGGGGCCGCGGTGACGAGCGTGGCCAGCGACGCGGCGACGGCGGCAGCCGTGCCGAGGGCGCGCCGGCCCAGGGTGGATCCGAGCATGAACCGAACTCCGTTCGATGCAGAAGACTGAGAAGACTGAGATGCAGAAGACTGATCAGAAGACGAGGTGGGTGGCCTGGGCCGAGGCGAGCGTCTTCGGGGCCTTGAGGGTGCCGTCCGCCGCGCCCGTCCCCGGGTACACGCGGACGGAGCTCTCGCCCGGCGCGTGCGCGACCAGGTCCGGCCGCCCGTCCCCGGTGATGTCGCCCAGGCCGGCGAGCTCGGTGAGCCCGTTCCAGCCGCCGCTCCCGATGAGCTTGCGGGCGCCGAAGGCGCCCTTGCCGTTACCCGGGTAGAACCACAGCTTCCCGGCGGTGTCGCGGGCCACGAGGTCGGCCCGCTTGTCGGAGTTCATGTCGCCCGCACCGACGAGCTCGTTCATGACCTTCCAGCCGGTGCCGACCTTCTGCCGTGCCCCGAAGGAGCCCCTGCCGTTGCCCGGGTACGTCCACAGGACGCCCGCGCTGTCGACGGCAAGCAGATCGGCCTTGCTGTCCCCGGTCAGGTCACCGGCGGCGACGAGGTCGCGCATGGTGTTCCAGCCGCTGCCGATCCTGGCCCTCGTACCGAAGGTGCCGGCGCCCGTGCCGGGGTAGAACCACAGCACCCCGGCGCTGTCCCGGGCGAACAGGTCCTCCTTGGCGTCTTGGTTGTAGTCGCCGTGCCGGGTGAGCTTGGTCATGGAGTTCCAGCCCGCCCCGACAAGCCGGGTCTGCCCCGTGCTCTCGTAGACGTGGGACGTCCACAGCTGCCCGAACTTGTTACGGGAGAACAGATCGGCGTACCCGTCGCCGTTGGCATCGCCGAAGGCGCCGTTGACCGGCAGCCCGGCGGGCCGGGGCTTGGGCTGGTTGTCCCACTGGTAGACCGCGAACCGGCTCTCGGACCCGCAGAAGTCGTCCGCCTCGGGACCCAGGTCGATGGAGCTGACGGCGTTGTCGAGGTCGGGCCTCGTGCTCTCGTCGAAGGACACCTGCGACGAGTAGTAGTGCGTGGCACCCGACGGGTCGAGCCCCGGCTCGGGGTAGAAGCACACCGGCCAGTCGGTGGAGTTCACGAACGAGCTGATGCGGTTGTCCCACGCCCCGAGCTTGAGCGTGCCCCCATTGACGACCAGCATCTCGCCCTGGCCCAGCGGCTCGCTGAAGACGCAGAGCTTGCCCCAGACACAGCGGTCATACCCGCTCGAAGCCTGGGCCGGCGCGGTGGTGACGGTGGCGATCAGCCCCGCGGCGGCACCGGCCGTGAGCGCGCCGCGAACGACGCGCGAAGAAGAGAAACGCACCCAATCCCCCCAGGATGTGTGCAACTTTCGAGTACGTGTACTCGAAACGATCTAATGATGGGCGGATCATATAGACCCCTACGCCCCTCGGCTCACACAGCTACCGACGGCTCTGTGCAAACGCGCCGCGCACACTCCATGATCTCCACGGCAGCATGCGCGACTCGCAGTCGCGTCCCACTGAGGGGAGGGAGTCTGACGTGGCTCAATGGGTGATCACCGCGCAGACGGTGGGTTCCGAGAAGTACCGCTTCAAGACGGTGAAGACGTTGGACGGCACACGGGAGGAAGCCGAGGCCGCGCTCGGCGAAGTGGCAAGCACATACCTCCCCGACACCCTTTCTCAGGCGAAGCGCCGTCAGGTCTTCCGGTATGCGGATGGGCACTCGTACTACGTACGCATCTCGGGAAAGCTGTCGACATACAAGCTTCTGTTTCAGGTGGCCGAGCTCGTCTGGGACACCGACTGGCCAGAGCCCCACCCGTCGGCTGCTTTGGAGCCGATGGACCAGATCCCTCCCGGATATCAGCAAGGCTGAGCCGAAGCAGCAGACGCCCCCGGACCCTTTCGGTCCGGGGCCTGTCGATCACCTGCACATATGCCTGCGTCAGTGGAGCGGCTGCTCCGTCCAGATGGTCTTGCCTCTCCCCGTGCGTCGGGTGCCCCAGTCCTGGGTGAACTGGGCGACCAGGTACAGGCCGCGGCCGCCTTCGTCGTCGTCCTCGGCGTGTCGCAGATGTGGAGAGGCGTTGCCGGAGTCCGCGACCTCACAGGTCAGAACAGCGTCGCGGATCAGGCGGAGCCCGATCGGCCCTTCGGAGTAGCGGACGGCATTGGTCACCAGTTCGCTGGCGATGAGCCCGGTGGTGAAGTCGAGGTCGGTGAGGTCCCATTCCGCGAGTCGGCCGCTGACCAGACGGCGGGCCTCGGCGGCGCTCTCCGGGGCGTTGGCCAGCGTCCAGGAGGCCAGCTTGTCCGGGCCGAGTGCGCGGGCACGTGCCAGTAGCAGCAGGGCGTCGTCGTCGGGGGGCTCGGGGAGCAGTGCGGCAGCCAGTGCGTCGCACGTGTCCTGCAGGGTTCCCGTGGGTCTGCCGAGTGCTTCCCGGTAGTGGGGGAGCCGGCTTTCCGTGGTGCCCTGGATGAGCCCGGTGTTGTGGAGGGCGAGGATGCTGCCCTCGGGCACGTCCACGCGCGTGGTCGTGTACGAGGAGGCTCCTCGTCCCAGGACGGGGCCGGTCGGGCTTTCAACGATCCGCACCGTGCCATCGGGTACGCCGAGGATGGGCGGAGGGTGGCCGGCGCGGGAGAGGACACAGCTGCCGTCGGAGGGGTCGTAGACGGTGTAGAGGCAGGTCGCCGTCAGCGCCGGCCTGTGGTCGTCCCGCGCAGGCGGGTAGCCGTGTGAGAGTTCCTCGGTCAGGCTGTGGAGGCGTTCGAGAAGCTCGTCGGGCGGCAGGTCCATGGCGGCGAAGGCCGTGACTGCCGTACGCAGTCGCCCCATGGTGGTCACGGTCCCCATGCCCCGCCCGGACACTTCGCCGGCCACGAGCGCGACCCGCGCGCCGGACAACGGGATGACGTCGTACCAGGCGCCGCTGGAGGCCACCGGCAAATAGGTGTACGCGGTCTCCACGGCCGTGTGTGTGGGCAGCCGGGTGGGCACCAATGACCGTTGAGTGAGTCGGGCGAGGGTGTGCTCGCGCGTGTAGCGGCGGGCGTTGTCGATGCATACCGCGGCACGGGCCACCAGGTCAGCGGCGACGCTCAGGTCGGCTTCCTCGAAGGGCGATGAACCCTTCGTACGGAAGAAGGCCGCCATCCCGAGGACTACTCCACGCGCCGCCAGCGGCACGGCCATGAGCGAGTGCGCACCCGCGTCCCGCAGCATCTGGGCGGCAACCGGATCCCTGGTGGGCCACCTTTCGTCCGCACCGAGTCTGCGAATGAGACGGGGCCGCAGGTCTGTCAGGGACTGGGCGTACGGGCTGCCGTACCGCAACACCCTGACATCCCCAACCTCGTACGAGGTCCGCACTGCCTCCGGGGCGGCCGCCTGGAAGCCCGCCCGCCGCAGGGTGACCGGGTTGAGCAAGGGCCCCGGAGCGGGGGCTTCGCCGTGCAGCACGGTATCGAGAACGTCGACCGCCACCACGTCGGCCAGGCCCGGCGCGGCGATATCAGCCAGCTCCTGCGCCGTACGGAACACGTCCAGGGTGGTCCCGATCTGTTCACCGGCGCGGTACAGAAGTTCCAGCCGTCGCTGGGCGCGATGCTGCTCGGTGATGTCGACCACCGTGGCGGCGACCCCCAGGGTGCGGCCGTCGGTGCCCTGGAGGCGGAATGCCGAGACAGCCAGCACCCGCACTCCCTCGGGACCGCGGGGCAGACGGCCTTCGTACTGGAAGTTGCTGACCGGTTCCCCGGTGGCGAGCACCCCGCGGAGCATACGCTCGACGTCGTCCACGACGAACCCAAGGTCCCGAAAGGTACGGCCCACGGCCTCACTCTCGCTGAAGCCCTGCGCGCCCGGCGCGGCGGCGTTGAACCGCACGATCCGTAGATCAGGGTCCAGTACGTGCAGGCCGATCGGGGGCTCGGTGAACAGCGCGTGGAGCAGTGCCGCGGCGTAATCGGGGTGCATGCCGTAAGGGCCTCCTTCGCCACCGAACCCAGCACGGCTGTCGGTGCAATCAGCATCTCGCAGCGGACGCCGGGCTGCCTCTTACGCAAAGTAACCACAGCTGGTGATCACTGGGCAGCGGAGGCCGGCGTGTGACGACCGGAGTGGGGGGCCGCTCAACCTCCAGAACACCACGACTGGCCGGACAGGCGGCGCTGTGACACCAGGCTCCGACAATCACGATCACAGCGGCAGGCCCCCGGACCGCTGCCGGTCCACGACACGGTTGCGAGATTTGCGCACCCGCGAGATCGGTCTGTACGAAGCCCTCGGAACCCGGCTGCGACATCCTGCTGCAGTTCCTGGTCGAGGTGGCCCTCTCGCCCAGCTCCGGCGGCATCCTCGGCATTTTCCTGGGCATCGGCGCTGCTGGTTGCCGGGCCCTGGGTCGAGCCGCCTGACCGAGCGCCTGTGCGGACCAGGGACCAGCCCTCGCAGCGCACGGGGACCTCAAGTCGGTCGAAGTGATTTCGGCCCAACGCACGTGACCGAGCCCCCTTCTCGATCGGCTTGTACGCACCCGGGATCTCATCCACGACGCCGGAGTCCTTACGGCACTCCACACCCCGCGTCTGCTCCTCCAGATCCCGCGTCGAGAACCGCCGCTTCGCAGCGTTCCGGCTCATCTTCCGACCCGCCCCGTGCGAGGCCGAGTTGAACGACTTCTCGTTCCCCAGACCCTTCACGATGTACGAGCCGGTGCCCATCGATCCCGGGATGATGCCGAAGTCCCCGCTGCCCGCCCGGATCGCGCCCTTACGGGTCACCAGCAGGTCCATGCCCTCGTACCGCTCCTCCGCCACATAGTTGTGGTGACTACAACTGACCTGCTCCGTCGAGGGAGTTCGCGGCTGCGTACTCCGCCGCCACGTTGAAGCTGCTGCCGCAGCCTCTGCGAAGCCAAAGAGATACGTGATTCCGCCGCGAGCTTCTCGTGATCATCTTGCACGGTCTTGTCGTAGATCTGCATCCCGCTTCGTGCAACTGATCCACCACGGTCGGGCGCAAGGCTCTGAGGTCCTCGTCCGCTTCTGCTGACGTGGGGATTCTCAGCGAAGGGCTGCCCGATAGAGCTGCCGTCATAGCTCGCCGTCGGCCGAGTTGAGCGACGGTCCACAGCCAAGACAGCAACCCATGCTGTCCCCTGGATGAAGTGGCGCCGCAACCTTGGCAAAACCGCCCCAGCAGTCGGGCAGCACGGGCACCATGGGTATACGGCCAAATCCGGAGAGTGGTTGCGCTCGTCGGATCGGCCGTCCATCTGGGGGGAATCTTGCTCACAGACAATGCTGTCTTGACCGCTGATGGCGACCGGTTTGGCTTCAGCACGCACGCCCATGTCCTCTGCGACGCTATCCAGGCGACCAGCGACCTGCCGCTGACGGTGGGGATCTTCGGGCCCTGGGGTATGGGCAAGTCAAGTTTCATGAACATCTGCGGCGATCTGCTTCGGCAGCAGGGCGTTCGGACGATTTCGTTCAACCCATGGAAATACGACAGGAAGGATGAGGTCTGGCACGCACTCATCCAGACAGTGCTCACCGAGATCGCCCACGATCTTGAGGTACGAGAGGCCGCTGGAGAAGTCGGGGGCAAGGAGAAGTTGGCGCTAGCGCTGCAGAAGGCGCGGCGCCTAAGCCGGGCCATGGCCTGGCTGCTCGCTCGTAACTCCGTCGGTCCGCTCACGGGCGGGACGGTCACACCGGACACCGTCGACAAACTCCAAGCGGTATCCGACGCCGTAGATGCCGTGCGGTATCGGCACATCAACGAGTTCGAGAAGGACTTTAGGGACGTCGTTGATGCCTACACCGGCAACGGGCGGCTCGTACTCTTCATCGATGACCTGGACCGGTGCACCCGCGAAGCCTCGGTCACAGTTCTGGACTCGCTCAAGCTGTTCCTCGGCGAGGCATCGTGTGTCTTCGTACTTGCGATGGACCACCAGTTGATCGCCGAGGCTGCAGCAGAGCGGCTGGGTGGCGATACCGAGCGCGGCCGCCAATACCTCGAGAAGCTCATCCAGTTCCCGTACCACCTGCCGGGAGTCCCGTACGAAGCGATGTACCACCACCTGCGCGGGCAGATCCTGGACCCGGAGTTGGCCAACGACAAATCCCTGTGGACGCTCATCCGGACCGCGTTCGGCTCCAACCCACGCCGGGTAAGGCGCTTTATCAACGCGCTCAATCTCACGGGACTCACTCTAAGGCTCCACAATCACCCATCACGCGAGCGACTGATGCATGCCGCCATGCTGCTCGCCCTGCGCATCCAGCACCCGGACTTCTTCCAAAGCGTTCTGCGCGATCCGGAGATTTGGGCCCGCTTCGACAGCGCCAATCGTGGCGTGGCCCCGCTCAGCCGTGAGGAATCCCTCATAGCCGATGCCGACCGGAACCTGATGCCTCTGATCTCCGCAATCTCCGCCGGCCGCCCGGAGTTCGACTTCCCGGCGCCGCCGACCACCGACCAGATTCGGACCTTGACCGAAGTCCTCACCATCACAAGCGGGCTGGACCCCCAAGGCTCCGGAAGTCCCCAGTGAGCGCGGGGCTTCCCATGAGTGGAGATGTCGACCCGGATGTGGGACACGTAGTCGGCCTGGACATCGGCGACGGGGAAAGCGCTCTGTCCTGGCTGTCGACCAAGCCCCTAAAAGAGCTGACCGGGAATGCTCCGGAACCTGCTGGCATCTATGTCCGGCCGCGCACCGGCGAGTCCAGCATCGTGACAGCTATGGCGCGCACTGACGCACCTCCTGGCCGCCTGATCGGCGAGGAGGCCGTCCTGGCCAGTGGAGCAATCCAGTTCAGCGTCAACTTCAAGGATCGGCCCCTCCCCAACGGCATCGTCACGCCCGATGCTGTTCTGTTCGCGCAGACACTGCTGGCCGAGTTCTTTGCCGAGCATCCCGGGATAATTAACGACTGCGTGGTGTACGTCGGCCATCCGGCTGGCTGGGACGGCCCCTCAGTCGACACCTATCGACGCCATTTCGCGGGTATGCAGTTGGATCTACGGCTCATGCCCGAGTCGCATTCGGCTCTGTTGCATGTGCGGGACCACAGGGCAGGACGTGACAAGCAGGCGAGCCAGCAAGAGGACAAGCAGCTCGAGCGGGTGCTCGTCATCGACATCGGCTCATCCACCACCGACTTCACCTTCGTGGACGACCTGAAACCGCACAACCTGTCCATCGGCTCCGAATTCGGCTGCCAGCAGATCGATCAGGAGTTGGCCAAACGGGTACGCAGGGCGTGCGGCGACAACTCCGAATTCACTCGCGTACTCAAGGCTGGCGGAGGCAGGGATATGTTGCTTCTGACCTGCCGACGGGCAAAGGAGGCACAGTTCGCCCGCAGACCAACGGAGTTTATGGAGTGGGATTCGACATACGACGGCGACTTCTCTGCCATCGTCCACCTCGCCGGGAGGTGGCTCATCAATGCCGAAATCCCAGGGATCGTCGTGGAGCGGGGCGGCTGGGCGGACCGCTTCGCGGACCTGCTCTCCATAGCACGCACTGAGCTGGGAGACTCGCAGCCTCAGCTGATCGTGCTCACAGGTGGCGGTTCCCGGATGCCGTGCGTCCGCGACTTGTGTGCCACCGCTTTCCCCGAAACGAAGGTGGAGAATGACAAGGAACCTGCCCTGACCGTGGCACGGGGACTGGCGAGCAATGGACGGCACCGTGTCAACGTGGCCCGCTTCCGGCGCGATATCCGAGCACTGAGCGGCCAGCCGGAGTTCGAAAAGCACATCCGCAGTGCGCTGCTCGCTGCATTGGCGGCCATCAAGGAAACGCTGTACATGCAGTTCATGGCGGACACAGGTGGTAACTGGAATGAGGTGAGGGGACGCAAAAAGACTAACGCGCTGATCCGCGACGTCTTACATATGGACAAGGTGTTGGCGTCTCTGCATAGCTCACTGACAAGGAAGCTCACGCCGATCGTCCTGGATATCTGCCGGTCGTATGGAATCGCCGACGGCAAGTTTCGGATTGAGTTCACGCTACCGAACGTCATCGCGGATACCGTGGTCAGGCAGGTCAAGGGCAGCTGGAGGACGCTGCGAACTGCCCGCACCATGAGTGGGATGGGCGTGCAGGCAGGTCTACACCAAGCCCGGATGCGGCACATGGAAGGCGGGGACTGGCAGGCCAAGGCGATTGCATTGGCCTGGGGCATCGCCGTCGCAGCAGCTGGCAAGGGCTTGGAGGCGAATGCCGAATGGCGCATGAATCGGGCCTTGAACGCGCTGGGGCTTGAGGCGACGGACCTCGCTTCCCTGGTCACGGAAGTCGCACAATCGATCACGGCGCAGATGGACGAGCGAGCCCACCAGGTCGAGCGCTATCTGTCCTGACCCGAATCCTTTAGGACTCCGGGGCCGACAGCTCATCGCCGTTTTCGCCGAGGTGCAAAGCCCGGATATGGGCCAAGCTCAGCGCCAGGTGCTGGATGATCTGGGCTCGCGCCGCGAGCTAGGCTGATCCCGGTCCTGCATCCTCATCCAGCGGTAGTAGCCAGGAGCAGCAGAAGGCCCCGGCACACAACGACCGGGGCCCTCACTCACCAGCACAGGACTTCAGCCCTTCACGCAGATGACCTGCTTGAGCTTGGCCACGACCTGCACCAGGTCCCGCTGCTGCTCCATCACCTTCTCGATCGGCTTGTACGCACCCGGGATCTCATCCACGACGCCGGAGTCCTTACGGCACTCCACACCCCGCGTCTGCTCCTCCAGATCTTTCGTCGAGAACCGCCGCTTCGCCGCGTTCCGGCTCATCTTCCGGCCGGCCCCGTGCGAAGCGGAGTTGAACGACATTGGGTTACCCAGACCACGGACGATGTACGAGCCGGTACCCATCGAACCCGGGATGATCCCCCACTCCCCCGACCCCGCACTGATCGCACCCTTGCGGGTGACCAGCAGATCCATCCCCTCGTACCGCTCCTCGCTGACATAGTTGTGATGGCAGCTGATCACACCAGGGCGGTACTCGACGGTCCTCATCTGACCTTCAGCATCTTCCTGCTGGCAGGAGATGACCGGCTCGAAGGTCACCTTCGCCTTCTTGAACTCCTTGCGGACCACGTCCTGGAAGAGTCCCATCATGATCGCGCGGTTGTACTTCGCGTACTCCTGCGCCCAGAAAAGATCGTTACGGTACGCCCCCATCTGCGGCGTGTCCGCGATGAAGACCGCCAGGTCACGGTCGATCAGACCCTGGTTGTGCTGCAGCTTCTGGGCCTCGCCGATGTGGTACTCGGCGAGCTCCTTGCCGATGTTCCGGGATCCGGAGTGCAGCATCAGCCAGACCGATCCCGACTCGTCCAGGCAGAACTCAATGAAGTGATTTCCGCTTCCGAGCGAACCCATCTGCTTCGTCGCCCGCTCCTGACGGAACTTGACCGCATCGGCCACCCCGTCGAACCGGCTCCAGAAGTCACCCCACCCCGCCGTCGGAAAACCGTGCAGCCGACCCGGGTCCACCGGATCGTCGTGCATCCCCCTGCCGACCGGGATCGCCTGCTCGATCTTCGAGCGGAGCCGGGAAAGGTCACCCGGCAGGTCGTTCGCGGTCAGCGAGGTCTTCACCGCCGACATGCCACAGCCGATGTCGACGCCGACCGCCGCCGGGCAGACCGCCCCGCGCATCGCGATCACCGAGCCGACCGTCGCGCCCTTGCCGTAGTGGACGTCCGGCATCACGGCGAGACCCTTGATCCACGGCAGGGTGGCGACGTTCTGCAGCTGCTGCATGGCGCCGCCCTCGACCGTCGAAGGGTCTGTCCACATCCGGATCGGGACTTTGGCACCCGGTACCTCTACGTACGACATACTTCCTCGATTCCCCCGAAAGCCCATAAAAGTCTCAAAGCGCAAAACCTGCTCAAAGGCCCGCAAAAGACTCAACGGACCGGCATCCACGGCTGCGCGTGCGATAGACATTGTGTCCATCGGCCGCTGTCGGGCGGCAACCGTTTTTCCTCTCGAAGGGAGCCTGGGACCGTGCAACGAAAGGCGTACGTACCCGGCCTCGCGGCGCTCCTCGCGGCGCTCGTCGCCGGCTGCACCGCCGGCACCGGCACCGGCGGCTCCACCATCGACTCCAAGGCCGGCGGTCCCAAGTCCTCCGTCGCCGCCCCCGGCAAGTACCGCACGCTCCGTGAGCCCTGCGGCTCCATCGGGCGCTCCACCCTCAAGGACCTGCTGCCCGGAGCCGCCGAGCTGCCCGAGGAACAGCAGCAGAGGATCTTCCGCGGCACGGCCGTCGTCACCTACGACACCGACCGCCGCGTCGGCTGCGGCTGGAAGGCGGACTCCGCGGACGCCTCCCACATCCTCAGCGTCGACTTCGAGCGGGTCGTCTCGTACGACCCGGCTGTGAGCGACGACGACCGGGCGCAAGAGGTCTTCGCCAAGAAGCAGGCCGCGGCCGCGCTGCCGGTCCCCGCCGATCCCCGCGACGAGAAGGGCCAGGAGTCCACGGCCACCGGCTCCTCCCCCTCCCAGCCCCAGTCACCGTCCACGACGCCGAAGCCGACACCGACGGGGAGCGCGACGCCGACGGGTACTCCCTCCGGCACCCCGTCCGGCACCCCCGACGGGCTCGAACCCCGCGTCCTCGACAGCCTCGGCGACGCCGCCTTCATCGACGACGTCCTCACCGGAGCGGGTGCCGGATCGACCGCCCAGCGCCGCACCGTGAGCGTGGTCTTCCGCACATCGAACGTGATCGTGACCATCGTCTACGGCGCGCAGCCCGCCCGTACGACAGAGGTCCCGGACAGCAAGGAACTGCAGGAAAAGGCACAGAGTCTGGCCGGCAAACTCGCCGAGGAGTTCAGCGACTGACCGGCCCCGCGGACCGGCCGGTCAGTGGCGTACGAATCGGCAGACACACCCGCGGACGCGCCATGTCCGCGTACCGTGGCCTCGCCGACCGGACGGGCAGTCGGACGGACGGACCGCCGGAAGCCGGACAGCCCGTACGACACGACAATCGATCCACTGAAGGAACCATGCAGCGTTCAGCCCCGCGACTCACCCGCATACTCGCCTGCGCAGCCGTCCCGGTGATGCTCGTCGTCGCCGGCTGCTCCTCGGACTCCGGCTCGGACTCCGGCAAGGACTCGGGCTCGTCCTCCTCCGCCTCCGCCAAGGACCAGCAGGGCGGGCAGAAGCCCGCGACCGTCGCGCCCGCCAAGTACGCAAAGCTGCCCAACCCCTGCAAGTCGGTCTCCACGAAGACGATCGAGAAGCTGGTCCCGGCGACGAAGTCCAAGGCGGGCACATCGGGCAAGTCCAGCGATATCACCAGCCGCGGAAGCTGCTCCTGGAACGGTCTGGACGACAACGGCGTGAAGGGCTCGCAGTACCGCTGGTTCGACGTCTCCTTCCTCCGGTACGACTCCGAGACCTCCCTCGGCGTCAGCGGCCAGAAGCGCGCCGAGGACAACTACGCCAAGGAGATCGCCAAGACGCAGGCCACCGAGGGCGCGAAGAATGCCCGGACTTCGGCCGTGAAGGGCGTCGGCGAGGCGGCCACGGCCATCCGTTACGAGCTCAAGAAGACCGGCGAGGACTTCTCCTACGCCACGATCGTGACACGTACGGACAACATAGTGATCACGCTCACCTACAACGGCACCGGCTACGCGGGCGCGAAGTCCCCGGACTCCGCCGACCTGCTGGCGAGCGCGACGGCGGCCGCCAAGGAGGCCGTGGCCTCGGTCGGCGTCGCCAACAAGTAAGTTCCGGCCACGGCCTCAAGTACGTCCCGGCCACCGCTTGTTGACGGAGCCCGTAACCCTTTCGAAGCACGCCCGGAGCGACGGGCTCCGCAAGCGTGTGCCAGGCTGTGCCCGCTGGATTCGAAAACGGGAGGGGATCGCGGGTGGCCGCGATGCAGCTGACACGCACGCACCGAATACTCATTGCGCTCGTCGTCGCGGGCGCGGTGATCATCGCCGCGATCGGCTTCGCCGGGTCGTACGCCGCCGTACGCGAGCTCGCCGTGCGGAAGGGCTTCGGCGACTTCTCCCTCGTCTTCCCCATCGGCATCGACGCAGGCATCTGCGTCCTGCTCGCCCTGGATCTGCTGCTGACCTGGCTGCGCATCCCGTTCCCGCTGCTGCGCCAGACGGCCTGGCTGCTGACGGTCGCCACGATCGCCTTCAACGGCGCGGCGTCCTGGCCCGACCCGCTCGGCGTCGGCATGCACGCGGTCATCCCGGTGCTGTTCGTGGTCTCCGTCGAGGCCGCGCGGCACGCGGTGGGCCGGATCGCGGACATCACGGCGGACAAGCACATGGAGGGCGTGCGCCTCACCCGCTGGCTGCTGTCCCCCATCCCGACTTTCAAGCTGTGGCGCCGGATGAAGCTGTGGGAGCTGCGCAGTTACGAGCAGGTCATCAGGCTGGAGCAGGACCGGCTGATCTACCAGGCGCGCCTCCAGGCCCGGTTCGGGCGGGGCTGGAGACGCAAGGCTCCGATCGAGTCGCTGATGCCGCTGCGGCTCGCGAAGTACGGCGTACCTCTCGCGGAGACGGCCCCGGCGGGGCTGGCCGCGGCGGGCGTCGAGCCGGTGCTGCTGCCTCCGGCGCCCCAGTCCCAGGTCGAGGCGCAGCCCCAGCCGAAGGTCCAGGTCCAGGCCCAGCCGCAGCCCCATCCTGAGCTGCCGCGCGGGCAGGAGTGGCCGCAGGAGCACGACGAGTACCAGGAGCAGTACGACCAGCAGTACGAGCAGTACGACCAGCAATACGTCGCGCAGCAGGAGCAGTACGCCGCGCAGCAGCCCCAGCCCCAGTCGCAGCCCGGTGAGGGCGGCTCAGACATCCACGAGAGCCCCTGGTTCGCCGCGCCGCAGGTGCCGCAGGAGGCATACGAGAGCGCCGCCTTCAACCCGACGTACGTCGAGGGCCTGGAGCCCACCCCCGTACGCGTCCCCGCGGGCCCGGGCCGCACCCGCCCTCTCGGCGGCATGGTCCCCGGCCCCCGTACGGAGGCCCAGCAGCCGGAGCCCCAGGCCTTCCCCGAGCCGGTGGACGAGGTGCTGGAGGTGCCTGCCGTTCCCGGCCCGGCGGAGGACGAGGAGTTCGCCGAGCTCGCGTACCCGGTCTTCCGGACGTACGTGCAGCAGCACGGGGACTTCCCCAGCGCCGAGCAGCTCGACATACACCTCAACGACGGCCACGGCGTCCAGCACCCCCGCAGCCCCGCGCTGCTGCGCCGGCTGATCCCGGCGTTCAGGAACCGCTACCAGTCGGATCTCGAGGCGGAACACATCGCGTAGCCCGGGCCGCGCCCCTCCCGCAACTGGGGCTCCGCCCCAGACCCCGCGCCTCAATCTCCCCCAGACTTCGTCCGGGGGGACCTCCACGGGGCTTGATTTGCCCGGGCGGGCTTCAAGTTTCCGCCGGACGGGCGGAAATTCAAGCCCGTCCGGCATTTGAGGACAACGCCCGAAGGGCGTACGGGGGTCTGGGGGCTTGCCCCCAGTTCGGGAAGTGGGGGTCCCCCCACGCCCGAAAGGGCGTAGGGGGAGGGTTGGGGAACAGGCCCGCCGCAGGCGAGCCCTACGCCCCCAGAAGCTTCCGCACCCGGTCCGCGCCCACCGCCAGCAGCAGCGTCGGCAGCCGCGGCCCCGTGTCCTTGCCCACCAGCAGGTGGTACAGCAACGCGAAGAACGACCGCTGCGCGACCTTCAGCTCCGGCGTCGGCTTGGCGTCCGGCACCAGGCCCGCCATCACCTTCGGTACGCCGTAGACCAGCGTCGTCAGACCGTCCAGGGACCAGTGCGTGTCCAGCCCCTCGAGCAGCAGCCGCAGCGACTCGCGCCCCTGGTCGTCCAGCGAGCTGAGCAGCTCCGTGTCCGGCTCCTCGCGCACCAGGGTGCGCTGGTCGGCCGGGACCTGGGTGGTGATCCAGTTCTCGGCGCAGTCCAGCCGGGGCCGGACCTCGTCCAGCGAGGACAGCGGGTTCGCCGGGTCCAGGTCGCTCAGGATGCGGATCGTCTGCTCGTCGTGGCCCGCCGTGATGTCGACGACCGAGGCGAGCGTGCGGTACGGCAGCGGGCGCGGCGTACGCGGCAGCTCACCCGCGGCGGTACGCGCCGCCCGCGCGTGCGCCGCGGCGTCCGCGGGCAGCGCCGTCCCCTCCGCGACCTTGGCGTCCAGCTTGTCCCACTCGTCGTAGAGCCGCTGGATCTCCTGGTCGAAGGCGATCTTGAAGGACTGGTTCGGCCGCCGCCGCGCATACAGCCAGCGCAGCAGCTGCGGCTCCATGATCTTCAGCGCGTCGGCCGGCGTCGGCACGCCACCGCGCGAGGACGACATCTTCGCCATGCCGCTGATACCCACGAACGCGTACATCGGGCCGATCGGCTGCACACCGTCGAAGATCTCCCGCACGATCTGCCCGCCGACGACGAACGACGACCCCGGCGACGAGTGGTCGACGCCGCTCGGCTCGAAGATCACGCCCTCGTACGCCCAGCGCATCGGCCAGTCGACCTTCCAGACCAGCTTGCCGCGGTTGAACTCGCTCAGCCGCACCGTCTCCCCGAAGCCGCACGCCGAGCAGGTGTACGCAAGCTCGGTCGTCTCGTCGTCGTACGACGAGACGGTCGTCAGGTCCTTCCCGCACTGCCCGCAGTAGGGCTTGTACGGGAAGTAGCCCCCGGCGCCCCCGCTGCCGTCGTCCTCGGCGGCCGCGCCGGAACCCTCCGCCGCCTCCAGCTCCGCCTCGTCCACCGGCTTCTGCGACTTCTTCGCGGGAGCCTTCTTGGTCCGGTACTGGTCGAGGATCGCGTCGATCTTCGCCCGGTTCTTCATCGCGTGCAGGATCTGCTCGCGGTACGCACCCGCCGTGTACTGCTCGGTCTGGCTGATGCCGTCGTATTCGACACCCAGCTCGGCCAGCGCCTCGACCATCGCGGCCTTGAAGTGCTCGGCCCAGTTCGGGTACGCCGACCCGGCCGGCGCGGGCACCGAGGTGAGCGGCTTGCCGATGTGCTCACTCCACGAGTCGTCCACGCCGGGGACCCCGGCCGGCACCTTGCGGTACCGGTCATAGTCGTCCCAGGAGATCAGATGCCGGACTTCGTACCCACGCCGCCGGACCTCGTCGGCGACCAGGTGCGGGGTCATCACCTCACGCAGATTGCCCAGGTGGATCGGGCCGGAGGGCGACAGGCCGGACGCGACGACGACCGGTTTGCCAGGCGCACGTCGCTCCGACTCGGCGATGACCTCGTCCGCGAAACGGGAGACCCAGTCGGTCTCGGTGCTGCTCTGAGCCACGATCGGCACGTCCTCGTCCTTGATGCTCGGGTTGCTCGGGTTGGTTCGGTTGCTTGGGATGTAAACCATTCTCCCAGACGGGAGGCACCCCTCCGAGGTTGCCCGCTCCCCCGCCATTCTCGCGGGAAATGGCTTGTGTCTCCATGGGATACTTGACAACCGTCCAGACACCCCACGACACCCTCGACAGGAACGGAAGCTCATGGCCTCGGTCCCTTCCCTCGCTTCGACCGTGCAGCAGCACCTCGCGGACGCCCTCTCGGCAGCTCTGCCGGAGGCCGACTCCGCCGACCCGCTGCTGCGCCGAAGCGATCGGGCCGACTTCCAGGCCAACGGCATCCTGGCCCTCGCCAAGAAGCTGAAGGGCAATCCGCGCGAGCTGGCGACCCAGGTCGTCGAGGCGATCCCGGCCAATGATGTGCTGGGGGACATCGAGGTCTCGGGCCCCGGCTTCCTGAACATCACGATCACGGACCAGGCGATCACCGAGACCCTGGCCGCCCGCACCGCCGACGACCGGCTGGGAGTTCCGTACGCCGAGCACGCGGGCACGACGGTCATCGACTACGCCCAGCCGAACGTGGCCAAGGAGATGCACGTCGGCCACCTCCGCTCCGCGGTGATCGGCGACGCGATGGTGCAGATCCTGGAGTTCACGGGCGAGAAGGTGATCAGGCGCCACCACATCGGCGACTGGGGCACCCAGTACGGCATGCTCATCCAGTACCTGATCGAGCACCCGCACGAGTTGGACCACGAGGGCGTCGAGGAGGTCTCCGGCGAGGAGGCCATGTCGTCCCTTGACCGCATCTACAAGGCCTCCCGCGCGCTCTTCGACTCCGACGAGGAGTTCAAGGACCGCGCCCGCAACAGGGTGGTGGCCCTGCAGGCCGGGGACCCGGAGACGCGTGCCCACTGGCAGCGCTTCGTCGACGAGTCGAAGATCTACTTCTACTCGGTCTTCAACAAGCTCGACATGGAGATCCGCGACCCCGACATCGTCGGCGAGTCCGGCTACAACGACATGCTCGACGAGACCTGCCGCCTCCTGGAGGAGTCCGGCGTGGCGGTCCGCTCGGAGGGTGCGCTGTGCGTCTTCTTCGACGACGTGAAGGGACCGGACGGCAACCCGACCCCGCTCATCGTCAAGAAGAGCAACGGCGGCTACGGCTATGCGGCCACCGACCTCTCCGCCATCCGGGACCGGGTGCAGAACCTCAAGGCGAACACGCTCATCTACGTCGTGGACGCCCGGCAGTCCCTGCACTTCAAGATGGTCTTCGAGACCGCGCGCCGGGCGGGCTGGCTGAACGACGAGGTGAAGGCCGTCCAGCTGGCGTTCGGCACGGTGCTCGGCAAGGACGGCAAGCCGTTCAAGACCCGTGAGGGCGAGACGGTGCGGCTGGTGGACCTGCTGGACGAGGCGATCGAGCGGGCGACGGCGGTCGTTCGCGAGAAGGACGTCCAGAAGCAGCTCACCGAGGAGGAGATCGCGGAGCGCGGTACGCAGGTGGGCATCGGCGCGATCAAGTACGCGGACCTGTCCACGTCGGCGGCGCGGGACTACAAGTTCGACCTGGACCAGATGGTCTCGCTCAACGGCGACACGTCCGTGTATCTCCAGTACGCGTACGCCCGTATCCAGTCGATCCTCCGGAAGGCGGGCGAGGTCAAGCCTGCCGCGCACCCGGAGCTCGAACTGGCCCCGGCAGAGCGCGCGTTGGGCCTTCACCTGGACCAGTTCGGTGAGACCCTCGCGGAGGTCGCGACCTCGTACGAGCCCCACAAGCTGGCCGCGTACCTCTACCAGCTGGCGTCGCTCTACACGACGTTCTACGACAAGTGCCCGGTCCTCAAGGCGGACACCCCGGCCCAGGTCGAGAACCGTCTGTTCCTCTGCGACATCACGGCCCGTACGCTCCACCAGGGCATGGCACTCCTCGGCATCCGCACCCCCGAGCGTCTCTGACCCCAGGGGCCCTCAGGAGGAATTGGGCTGTTCGACCCAACTGCTCTTGTCCGGCCAGTACCCGTACTCGGTCGATCCCTTGATCGCGCTCATGCGGAACGGCTTCCCGCCGTCGTCGATACGTACCGTCCCGCGCCGGTCCCCGCTGCTCCAGTCGAGCTCCAGGTACCAGCTGACGTCGTGTCCCTCGGTGTGGAGGTCGAGGTTGAGCACCTGCGGATCGTTGGACGCGACCTTGTACGGGAAGTCCTTGGCGGGCACGACGGTGTCGCCGTCCTGCCCCGCCACGGGCTTCACCAGCGGATGCGACGCGTCCAGGTCGACGTCGAAGGTCTGCGGGGTGACACCGCCGCCGCAGCCGTCTCCCATCGAGTACGCATCCCGGTCGAGAGGTGCGCCGCGCCCGACGACCCGTACGTGCACGGCATTCAGCACCACCGAGTCCGCGGTCTTGCCCGTCGCTGTCAGCTGAAGCCGCATGTGGCCGCCGTCGATACCTCCCAGCGCACGGGCCCAGCTGCGGACGTCCTGCGGTGCGGGCGGCGGCGGGACGGCGTCCGGGCCCTGGTCCAGCACATAGAACTGCCCGCAGGGCTCGTCCCAGTTGTACGAGCTGACGCCCACCCGCAGCGGTACGCCGCCGGTCGCCGCGGGCGTGACCCGGCGGCTCGGAGCCGTCGCGGCCGACGGGCTCCCGGTCGGCGACGCGCTCGTGGAAGGACTGCCGCTCGGCGAGGCGCTCGGGGACGTGGAACGGGGCGGGGCGGTGTCTGGCGGGGCGCCGGCCCCGGCGACGGCGCCGGTCCTCTTCCCGTTCTCGTCCCCAGTGACCGCGTGGCCGACGACGATTGCGGCGGGCACGGCAAGGGCGACAACAGCCCCCGCGGCAAGGCCGATCCGCAGCCGCTTGGGGCCGCGGGCGGGCGGCGTGGCGTCGGCGTGTGGCGCGACGTCGGCCTCGGCTTCTGGCGCGACCTCGGACGCGATCTCGGGGGCTGCTGGGGCTGCCTCCGCCACCGCCTCCGGAGCCGCGCCCTCCACCCGCGCCCGCTTCCGGGCGCCGTCCGCCAGAATCCAGCGCCGGTGCAGCTCCACCAGCTCGTCCGGCGTCGCCGCGCACAGCCGCGCGAGCCGTTCCACGGGGGCGTACTCGGTCGGTATGGCGTCGCCGTTGCAGTACCGGTGCAGCGTGGACGTACTGACATGGAGCTTGCCCGCCAGCACACCGTAGCTGCGCCCGGAGCGGTCCTTCAGTTCTCTGAGCAGAACCGCGAAATCCTCGGCCTCTGGCGTCGCCACTGCCGTGTTCCCCCCTTGTGACCCCTGCCGACCGTCCCGGAACGCCGTTCCAGGGACGCGAAATCCGACCAGGTCACAGTACGCGGAAGCGTTCCAGCATCCCCAATGGTTCAGGGCCTGTTGCAGCCGCAATCCACCGCGGCCCAGCCTGTGATCAATGCGAAGCCGTATCCGCGACAGCCTCACTGATGCCGTGGCGGTACTCGTACTGATCGCGGCGATCGCGATCGTCACGACCCTCATCTGCCACTTCTGATGCCACTTCTGACCTACAGACCGTCCACACGGGGAGAACCGAACACCATGCGCAACGCCGCCGTAGCCGCCACCGCTCTGCTGGCCGCCCTCTCACTGACCGCGTGCCAGTCCTCCGACGACGACGGAAAGAAGCCCAGCGCGTCGGCCCCGTCCACGAGCGCCCCCGCGGCCGGCAAGACCGGGCCCACGACCGACGCCAAAACCCCGGCCGCGGACAAGACCAAGCAGCCCACGGCGGACACCAACCCCACCCCCAAGGGCAACGGAAAGACCGGCGATGGCAGCGGCCCCGTCACCACCGCCTGCACCGGCGCGAACACCAAGGTCACCGTCAGCAAGGTGAGCCGCCCC
The DNA here is from genome assembly GCF_055563295.1 of Streptomyces sp. NPDC002868. Classification (NCBI taxonomy): domain Bacteria; kingdom Bacillati; phylum Actinomycetota; class Actinomycetes; order Kitasatosporales; family Streptomycetaceae; genus Streptomyces; species Streptomyces sp. NPDC002868. The sequence goes on from NZ_JBVHDR010000002.1 coordinate 1,012,132, forward strand.
ATCAACCACCTGCTGCTCACCGTCACCAACACCGGCTCCAAGGCGTGCAACGCCTACCACGCCCCGCTCCTCCGATTCGACGACGGCCAGGCGGCCACCCAGATCATGGACGAGAGCAAGCCGCAGGCGGTCGTCACCATCGCCCCCAGGCAGTCCGCTTACGCCTCGATCCTGCTGGCCTCCGCCGACGGCAGCGGCGAGAACGGGGGTACGGCAAAGACCCTCGCCGTGATGTTCGCCCCGCGCGACGGCTCAGGCTCTATCGGCACCCCCCACGTGCTCTCCCTCCCCGCGGACACGTACATCGACGACACCGCGGCCGTCAGCTACTGGCAGAGCAGCATGTCCGACGCGCTCACGTACTGACGCACACGATGTACTGACGCACACCACGCGACAGCCCCCACCGGATCCCCGGCGGGGGCTGTCACCGCATTCCAGTCACATCAGCGGGCGGGACGTTCTGCCCGATGCTTCATCGATCTCCGTGTGGGCCTTCTGCAGCATTTGCGAGGCGAGGTCCATGAGCGCCCGTGCGCCCGAGATCTCCTCGCCCACACGCAGCTGCTCCGGGTCGGAATGGTGGCGCTGGGCATTGCCGTGCCCGCGCATTTCCGTGCCGTCACCGAGCCTCACCATGGCGGCCGCTCTCGTCCGGTCGCCGTCCTCCTGGAACTCCATCTCGATGTGCCATCCGACGAGTGTCTTCATGGCGGATCACCTCCAGCGGTACTCCTTCCAGAGTGCGCCGCCCGGCCGGAGATCACCACAGCACTTACCAGATCCATCACTTACCAGCTGGTGAGTACCCGACTTAATAGTCGGTACTTGTTCCCTTTTCGCCGCGCGGCAAGGATCAGAAGCGATCCCGCACCGCATTCCCTTCCTTTCCTCTCCTTCCCTTCCTTCCGGAGGAACCTCGTCATGCCCGAGAACAAGCCCCCCGTCTCCGTACTCGGCCTCGGAATGATGGGCACGGCCCTCGCCGCCGCGTTCCTGAAGGCCGGACACCCCGTCACCGTCTGGAACCGCTCCCCCGCCAAGACCGGCCCGCTGGTCGCCCAGGGTGCGCTCCCCGCGAGGACCGCCGCCGAGGCGGTGGCCGACAGCCCGCTCGTCGTCTTCTGCCTGCTGACCAACGACAACGTCGAGGAGCTGTTCGCCACCCTCCCCGAAGCCGTCGCCGGCAAGACCCTGGTCAACCTCACCAACGGCACCCCGGCCCAGGCCCGCGACCTGGCCGCCTGGGCCACCAAGCACGGCGCCCACTACATCGACGGCGGCATCATGGCCGTTCCGCAGATGATCGCGGGCCCGCACGCGTACGTCCTCTACAGCGGCGACGAGCAGGCCTACGAGACCCACCGCCCCACCCTCGCCGCCCTCGGCGGCACCAAGTGGACCGGCACCGACCCGGGCCTCGCGGCCCTGCACGACCTGGCGCTGCTGACCGGCATGTACGGGATGTTCATGGGCGTCCTGCAGGCCTTCGCACTCGTGCGTACGGAGAACATCCCGGCCACCGAATTCTCCGAGCTCCTGGTCCCCTGGATCAGCGCGATGCTCTCGGGCGCGCCGGAGCTGGGCAAGGCGATCGACTCGGGACAGCACCTGACGGATGTCTCCAGCCTCGCCGTGAGCCAGGCCGCCTTCCCCAACCTCCTGAACACCTTCCGCGACCAGGGAGTCAGCACGGAATTCTTCGAGCCGCTCCAGGCGATCCTGGACCGCGCGATCGAGCAGGGCTACGAGGCCGACGGCCTGTCCCGCCTCGCGGACGTTCTCAAGAAGTAGGTCCGAACTCGCACCACACGATCTTCCCCGGATCACGCTCGCCGACCCCCCACTTGTCGGCGAGCGCATCCACGAGCATCAGCCCCCGCCCCGACTCCCCGTCCGGCTCCCGCACCCCGGGCTGCCCGTCGCCACTGTCGTGCACCTCGATACGGAGCAGCCGGTCCCCGTGCAGCCATAGCTTCAGCTGATAGCCGCGGCCGGGCGGTACGCCGTGCACGAGCGCGTTGGTGGCCAGTTCGCTCACACAGAGCAGCACGTCGCCGAGCCGAGCGCCGAGGCCCCAGTCGGCGACGGCCTCCCGTACGAACTGCCTGGCGGCAGGCACGGATCGCAGCTCGCGTCGGTAGAACTGCTCGCGCAGACAGGGCTGTTGAATCACGTCATCCATGAGACGAGCGTCACTCCCCGTGACTACGGTGATGCAGTGCGCGCACCCGTACAAAGTTTTTGTACGAGTCCTCGGCGCGTGACTCGGCGTCAGGGACGGGGAGTTGGACGAGCATGCACCCCAGAAAGCGACAACGTAAGAACGCGTCAGCAATGAGGCTGGTCGGAGCACTCGTAGCTGTATTTCGCGAGGCGGCCGGGCTGACCCAGCGCGAGCTCGCAGCCCAAGTCGCGCTGACCACCGAGTCGATCGCCTCGATCGAGCAGGGCCGGCGCCCGCTCAAGCCTGATCTGGCCAAGTTGATGGACCGGATCCTGGTGACGAAGCAGGCACTGGAGACGGCGGTCGCCAACATGCCGGAGATCGATCTGATCCCGTCATGGGCGGAGCAGTACATGGACCTGGAACGCGACGCAATCGCGCTGTCGTTCTTCGCGAACCAGGTCCTGCCGGGCCTGCTTCAGACGGAGAACTACGCCCGTGCAGTCTTTCGCAGCAGGGTCCCCGCGTTCAGCGAGGAGGAGATCAACGCCTTTGTCGCCGCCCGCATGGAGCGCCAGGAGATCCTGCGCCGCAAAGTGCCGCCGACCACGAGCTTCATCCTCTCCGAAGCAATCGTGCTGGCGCGCCTCGGCGGCAACGAGACGTACAAGGAGGCTCTGCGGCACATCCGCACCTGCGCCGACCTCCCAGGTTTCACGATCCAGGTCATGCCGCTCAACAGACAGACCCATGCAGCTCTGGACGGCCCGTTCATCCTGCTGGAAACACCGGACCATCAGCATCTGGCCTACACCGAGACACAGCGCGGCAGCCAGCTCATCTCCCACCCGGACGAGGTCAGCATCCTCGCTCAGAAATATGCGATGCTGCGGACTCAGGCCCTCAATCCCGAGGAGACAAAGGGCCTGTTGGACCGGCTGCTAGGAGAGTAATGAGCACTGAGCTTGAGTGGTTCAAGTCCAGCTACAGCGGCAGCGAAGGCGGCGAGTGCCTCGAAGTCGCGTACGACTGGCACAAGTCCACGTACAGCAGCGAGCAAGGCGGCGACTGCGTCGAGGTCGCCACCCACCCCGCCGCCGTCCACGTCCGGGACTCCAAGAACCCCGACGGCCCCATCCTCACGCTGGATCCAGCCACTTGGACCGCTTTCACAGCCTCAATTTTGGACTAGACCAAGATCCTCATTGGTCTATACCTTGACTTGATCACGTCAGCGCGCTTGAGTGTGCGGCACAACCCCCCACCACGGCATCGCCGTTGCTGTGAAGGAGTGAGCGAGTGCTGAGACGTCGCATCAAGGTATGGCTGGTCGCTCTCGTCGCCGGAGCCGGGCTCGCAGCCGGGCTCATACCGTCCGCAACCGCAGCCCCCTCCGCCGCGGCGGACGCCTGCACCTCCGCGTCCAACTGGCAGCAGGGCGCCTGGTATGTCACTGGCAACGTTGTCAAATACACCGACGGCAAGTACTACATCGCCGAGCACGACAACCCGGGCTACGACCCGACCATCAGTACCTGGTACTGGGACCCGTACAGCTGCAGCGGCGGTGGGGACCCCTCCCCGTCCGGCTTCGTGGTGAGCGAGTCGCAGTTCAACCAGATGTTCCCGAGCCGGAATCCGTTCTACACGTACAGCGGTCTGACCGCGGCGCTGAGCGCGTACCCGGGCTTCGCGAACACCGGCAGTGACACGGTCAAGAAGCAGGAGGCCGCGGCCTTCCTCGCCAACGTCTCGCACGAGACGGGCGGTCTGGTCCACGTCGTGGAGCAGAACCAGGCGAACTACCCGCACTACTGCGACTGGAGCCAGCCCTACGGCTGCCCGGCAGGCCAGGCTGCGTACTACGGCCGTGGGCCGATCCAGCTCAGCTGGAACTTCAACTACAAGGCCGCGGGCGACGCCCTCGGCATCGACCTGCTCAACAACCCCTGGCGGGTGGAGCAGGACGCCGCGGTCGCCTGGAAGACCGGCCTCTGGTACTGGAACACCCAGAACGGTCCCGGCACGATGACCCCGCACAACGCGATGGTCAACCAGGCCGGCTTCGGCCAGACCATCCGCTCCATCAACGGCTCGCTCGAATGCGACGGCAAGAACCCGGCGCAGGTACAGAGCCGCGTGAACAACTACACCCGGTTCACGCAGATCCTGGGCGTGCCGACAGGTTCCAACCTGTACTGCTGACACCACCCCCACACAGACCGCGGGCCGGGGAGAACGCTCCCCCGGCCCGCGGTCAGCCATGTGACCCCCATTTCGCGCCAGAGTCACCGTGGCCACTCCCTGTTCACGTGCCCCTGGGCAACCCACAGGATCTTCTCCCCGTCCTCCGGGATCAAGAGGCACCCGGGCCGAACCGGGTGCCCCACTCGGGGGGTTGAGGAGAGACCGTTGATACGAGCCCGAAGAATATGGGCCACCGCGATAGCGGTGCTCACGGTGGCGGGGGTGTCCCCGGCAGTGGCTTACGCCCAGCCGCAGCGACCTGACGTCCGGCCCGCCACGGCGGCGAATGACGAGGATGACCTGCCGCCCGGCTGGCGGATCACGAACACCGACGGGGAGCACGCGCTGGAGTGGCGTTCCTCGCGCCCGGTGCCGGCGGGCGACGCGCGCGTGGAGTTCCACGCCGACGGGAAGCTGGTCGGCGTGCCCGAGCCGGAGAAGGACGGCCGGACCTTCCGGCTGCCACTCGACGACGCGCGCACAGCAGATCTGGCGGATCTTCAGGTGCTGGCGGCCGGCCGGCGGCTGGACCAGGAGGCCGACGGCGCTCGTGACCGGCGCTCCCCTTCCGCCGCGAAACCGCCTGCCAAGCTTCCGGCCGGCTCCGTCGATCCGGGCAAGCCCGGCACGTACCGCACGGTCACCGGCGAGTACGCACTCGACCCGGTCCGCCTGCCCGGCTTCTCCGCGCCCGTCGAGATGCGCGGCGTCGTCGTCGCACCGAAGGACGCCAAGGGCAAGCGTCCGGTCGCGCTGTTCCTGCACGGCCGGCATGCCACCTGCTACGTCCCGGGCAGCGAGGAGGTGAACATCGACTGGCCCTGCGCCAAGGGCGCCAAGCCGATCCCGAGCCACCGGGGCTATCTGCGCGACCAGGAACTGCTGGCCTCCCAGGGCTATGTGACCGTGTCGATCTCCGCCAACGGCATCAACGGCCAGGACGGAGCCGCCGAGGACGGCGGCGCGCAGGCGCGCTCCTCCCTGGTGCGCAGCCACCTCGCCCGCTGGGCCGACTGGGCCGCCAAGCCGTCCGCGGCACCCGCGGCCGTACGCAAGACGCCGAAGGCCGACCTGTCCCGCGTCCTGCTCGTCGGCCACTCGCGCGGCGGCGAGGGCGTCAACCGCGCCGCCATGGACAGCCTGTACCCGCCCCCGCCCGCCCAGGACGGCTACCGGGGCGCGGTGCGCTGGCACATCCGCGGAACCGTGCTCATCGGGCCGACGATCTTTGGCCAGAACCCGGTGCCGGACGTGCCGTCGCTGACGATCCTGCCGGGCTGCGACGGCGACGTCTCCGACCTCCAAGGTCAGGTGTACGCCGACGGCACCCGCGGGGTCAGCCGGGGCAAGGCCCTACACAGCGCGGTCTACATGGTCGGGGCCAACCACAACTACTTCAACAGCGAGTGGACGCCGGGCCAGGCCCAGGCGCCCGCCGACGACGACTTCTACCCCGACCCCGAGCAGCCGGACCCGGTGTGCTCGCCGGGCACCGCGACCCGGCTGACCGCCGACCAGCAGCACCGGGCCGGCGCCACCTACATCGCCGCCGCGGCCCGGCTGTTCGTCGCCGGTGACGACCGGGTGCGCGAACTGCTCGACGGCTCGGGCCGCCGGGCCCCCTCCGCAGATCCCGCGCGGGTGCTGACCCACGCGATCGGCGCGAACCGCGGCGCCGGGTTCCTGCCGGACGGCTCCCTGAAGGTGACCGGCGGACGGCTGTGCTCCGCGATCGATCCCGACCCGCGCACCGCCTGCCTGGAGGCAGCGGCGGGCGGCAGCTCGCCGCACTTCGCGCACTGGCAGCCGGAACGCGAGACGGGCCGCCGGGCGGTGGCCCTGCGCTGGACCGCGCCCGGCTCGGCGGTGAAGGTCCGCCCCGAGAAGCCGCTCTCCGTCAAGGACGCCAAGGGCCTCGCGCTGCGCGTCTTCGTGCCGCCGAACTCCACCGGCACACAGCTCGACGTGTCCGTCACCGACGCCTCCGGCAAGCGGGCGAACCTCGGTCGGGTGCAGGTGGACGGCCTCCCGGGCAGCGACCGCACCGCCTCCTACTGGGCGCGCGAGGTGCGCGTACCGCTCACCGCGGCCACCGGCGCCGGCCTCGACCTGCGCCACATCGCCTCTCTGGAGCTGACCCCGCGCACCCGCTCCGGACAGGCGTGGCTGATGGACGCCTGGGCGTGGAGCCCCGGCACCCCCGCCGTGAAGGAAGCCTCCCTGACCCGTGTCGACATCGGTCGCCTCAAGGTCAAGGAGGGCGACTCGGGCGTCCACACGTACCGGGTGCCCGTCCGCGTGTCCGGGAAGGGCAGCGGCACGGTCCGGCTGTACGTCCTCGACCCGGCCACCGGCAAGGCAAAGGACCGGCTGGTGACAGTGCGGCCCGGTGGCAGCAGCATCGACGTGTCGGTGCAGGTGAAGGGCAACAAGCGGTACGCCTGGGACGTGTCCCACGACGTGCTCGTGAAGGCGGTCCGCGGAACCGTCGTCGGCTCGCACGCCGGCGGGGTCACCGCCGAGAACGACGACCCGATGCCCGAGATCACCGTGAAGCCGGTCGCCGACAAGGTGACCGAGGGGCAGCCCCTCAAGTGGCAGATCTCCCTGTCCGCGCCCGCCGACGTGGAGATCACGAAGACGCTGCAGATCGTCCCCGTCCCGGGCCGCCCCGAGCTGTCCACCAAGGACGTCGACCGGCAGTGGCTGCTCGACATGCTCGGCGAGGTCCCGGACGGTGAAGTGCCGCTGTCCCAGCTGGAGTACGCCTACGTGGGGGCCGGGGTACCGGCCGGGAAGACGAGCGCCGAGGTGCCCGTGCCCACGGTCCGCGACCAGGTGGCCGAGCCGACGGAGTACGTGGGCCTCCAGCCCACCGACGACGAGGGCAAGCCGAACGGCCCGGTCCTGACCGGCACGGTGCTCGACGCGCCGTAGGAACAGCCGAGTTGGTCACGCGGGCGTGGGCCGGGCCCCCGGCTCACGCCCGCGTGATCGCGCGGCTCTCACATGCTCTCCTCCTGAGCGTCGGCGGGCGTGACCCATTCGACGAACTGGATGATCAGTCCGTTGGGGTCGGTGACCTGGAAGAGGCGTTCGCCCCACGGCTCTTCGCGCAACGGCATGGTGATCTCGACGCCCTCGGCACGCAGCCGTTTCTCCTCGGCCTCCAGCCCCGTGAGGGTGAAGGCGAGGATCAGACCTCCGGCGTGCCGGTCGCGCTGATCCGCGGGCAGGACCTCGATGCCGCGCCGCAGCAGGACTATGTCCACCGCGGCGTCGGGCCGCGTGAGGGAGGCGAAGCCTTCGGCGACGGCCTGTTCCTGGTAGCCGAGGTGAGTCGTGAAGAAGGCCTGGGAAGCGGCCACATCGTCGACGGTGAGCGAGACGGTGGAAGTGGTGATCTGCAAGGCAGGCTCCTTCACGCAAAGGGGAGTTGACGGGGCAGGGACTTCGGCGGCGGTCAGTACGAGCTGCGCCGCGGGAGGTTGCGTGTGCGGACGTTGTTGTCCCGGAAGCGGGCGGGCGGGATCTGCGCGAGCTGCCGTCGCCCTGAACCCCGGCGAGCGGCGCGGTTGTCGGCCTCAGCCTGGTCGGCGAGGGCCTTGGCGATGTCGACGTGCTGCATACGAGGCGTCCCTTCGAGAGAGAAACTTACGTTCGACGTAAACTTAGATCCAACGCACCCCGGGTGTCAACATAAATTTGCCACCGATGTAAGATTTCTCCATGAGTACCGAGACGAGCACAGCAGCGGGCACGAACGCCCCCGCCTCCGCCGAGCCGGCGACCGGACTGCGGGAGTCCAAGAAGCGCGAGACACGGCAACTGATCTCCGACCAGGCCACCCGGCTCTTCATCGCTCAGGGCTTCGAGGAGACGACCATCGCGCAGATCGCCGACGCCGCGCGCGTGGCCAAGAAGACGGTGACCAACTACTTCCCGCACAAGGAGGACATGGCTCTGGACCACCAGGAGGAGTTCGTCGGGAGCCTGGCACACACGGTGGCGACCCGGGGTGCCGGAGAGTCCGCCCTCACGGCGCTGCGCCGCGCGTTCGAGACCGCCGTCGCGGCGCAGAACCCGGTCGCGGGATTCGCCGGCCTGGACTTCTCCCGCATGATCGACGACAGCCCGACTCTCTCGGTGTGTCTGCGCGGCCTGCACGACCGGCGCGAGGAGGCTCTCACCGACGCCCTGGCCCAGGCCACCGGTTCGTCCACCGCCGACATCACTCCGCGTACGGCCGCGGCCCTGCTCGGCGCGGTGCACCGGGTGCTGTTCCGGCGTATCCAGGAGCTCACCCTCGCGGGCCGTACCAACGACGACATCGCCCAGGCCGTCGCGGACGAGGCTGCCCGCGCCTTCGACATGCTCGAACCGGCCCTCGGGGACTACGCCGTCGCGTGACCGGTAGAGCGGACGGCCCGGTGCGCGTGCGCGCACCGGGCCGTCGGGAAAGTTCCTTCGTCAGCGACCTGCGCCGAACCCCTGCGCGACCTCCGTCGCCCAGTAGGTGAGGATCATGCTCGCGCCCGCGCGCTTGATACCCAGCAGCGCCTCGGCGATCGCCTTGTCCCGGTCGATCCAGCCCTTCTCGGCCGCGGCCTCGACCATCGCGTACTCACCGCTGATCTGGTACGCGGCGACCGGCACGTCCACGGCCTCGGCGACCTTCGCCAGCACATCGAGATACGGGCCCGCCGGCTTGACCATCACCATGTCGGCGCCCTCTTCCAGGTCCAGCGCCAACTCCCGCAGGGACTCGCGGACATTGGCGGGGTCCTGCTGGTACGTCTTGCGGTCACCGCGGAGCGAGGACCCGACAGCCTCCCGGAACGGCCCGTAGAAAGCGGACGAGTACTTGGCCGTGTAGGCCAGGATCGCCACGTCCTCCTTGCCGATGGTGTCCAGCGCATCGCGGATGACGCCGACCTGGCCGTCCATCATCCCGCTGGGCCCGACGACATGGACGCCGGCGTCGGCCTGGACCTGGGCCATCTCGGCGTACCGCTCAAGGGTGGCGTCGTTGTCGACGCGTCCCTCGGCATCGAGCACCCCGCAGTGACCGTGATCGGTGTACTCGTCGAGACACAGATCGGACATGATCACGAGCTCGTCCCCGACCTCGGACTTCACGTCCCGAATCGCGACCTGGAGAATCCCGTCCGGGTCCGTTCCCGCCGTCCCGGCCGCGTCCTTCTTCGCGTCCTCCGGCACCCCGAAGATCATGATCCCGGCTACGCCCGCCTCCCGCGCCTCGACGGCGGCCTTACGGAGGGTGTCGCGGGTGTGCTGCACGACGCCGGGCATCGCGGAGATGGCGACGGGCTCGCTGATCCCTTCCCGTACGAAGGCGGGGAGGATCAGATCGGCGGGGTGGAGCCGCGTCTCGGCGACCATGCGCCGCATCGCGGGGGTCGTGCGCAGCCGCCGCGGCCGCGCGCCGGGAAAGGATCCGTACGCAGTCATAGCGGCAACGCTACGCCCGTCCGGGGGTCACACGTACCGACAGCCCGTCGGCGCGGTCCAGCCCTGGGGCTCCGCCCCAGACCCCGCTCCTCAATCGCCGGAGGGGCTTGATATGCCCGGGCATATCAAGCCCCTCCGGCGATTGAGGACACGCGCGAAGCGCGTACGGGGGGTCTGGGGGCTTGCCCCCAGTTCGGGAAGGGGCGGGTAGGGGAACAGGCCCGCCGCAGGCGACCCGCACCCCGAACCCCCGCACCCAGGACTACGTCGTGCGTCTGCGCCGACCCCCCGGCCGCCGCTCGCTCGGCCGCGTCACATGCTCCCCCGCCTCCACCGCCGCCGCCCGCCGCTGCGCGCCGAACTCCGCCAGCGCCTCCGCCAGCTTGTGCACCGACGGCTCCGGCGACAGCACATCCACCCGCAGGCCGTGCTCCTCCGCGGTCTTCGCGGTCGCGGGACCGATACACGCGATGACGGTCACGTTGTGCGGCTTGCCGGCGATGCCGACCAGATTCCGCACCGTGCTCGACGATGTGAACAGCACCGCGTCGAAGCCACCGCCCTTGATCGCCTCACGCGTGTCCGCCGGCGGCGGCGACGCCCGCACCGTCCGGTACGCGGTGACGTCGTCGACCTCCCACCCGAGCTCGATCAGCCCGGCGACCAGCGTCTCCGTGGCGATGTCGGCGCGCGGCAGGAACACCCGGTCGATCGGGTCGAAGACGGGGTCGTACGGCGGCCAGTCCTCGAGCAGCCCCGCCGCGGACTGCTCCCCGCTCGGCACCAGGTCCGGCTTGACGCCGAAGTCGACCAGCGCGGCGGCCGTCTGCTCCCCCACCGCGGCGACCTTGATCCCCGCGAAAGCACGGGCGTCGAGCCCGTACTCCTCGAACTTCTCCCGCACGGCCTTGACCGCGTTCACCGAGGTGAAGGCGATCCACTCATAGCGGCCCGTCACCAGGCCCTTGACCGCGCGCTCCATCTGCTGCGGCGTACGCGGCGGTTCGACCGCGATGGTCGGCACCTCGTGCGGCACAGCACCGTACGAACGCAACTGGTCGGAGAGCGAAGCCGCCTGCTCCTTGGTCCGCGGTACAAGTACCTTCCAGCCGAACAGCGGCTTGGACTCGAACCACGCGAGCTGGTCGCGCTGGGCGGCGGCACTGCGCTCACCGACCACGGCTATGACGGACTGATGGCCCTCCGGGGACGGCAGCACCTTCGCCTGCTTCAGCGTCTGCGCGATCGTGCCCAGCGTCGCGGTCCACGTCCGCTGGCGCGTCGTGGTACCGGCGACGGTGACGGTCAGCGGGGTGTCCGGCTTGCGGCCCGCGGCCACCAACTCGCCCGCCGCCGCGGCGACCGTCTCCAGCGTCGTGGAGACGACGACCGTGGCGTCGCTCGCCCCGACCTCGATCCAGCACCGCTCACTCGCGGTACGGGCGTCGACGAAGCGGACGTCCGTACCCTGCGGGTCACGCAGCGGCACACCGGCGTACGCGGGTACACCCACCGCGGTGGCGACACCCGGCACGACCTCGAAGGTAATCCCCTCCGCGGCGCACGCGAGCATCTCCTGACCTGCGTCGGTGTCCAGGCCCGGGTCGCCGGTCACCGCACGTACGACCCGCTTGCCGCCCCGTGCGGCCTCCATGACAAGATTGGCCGCATCCCTGAGTACGGGGATCCCGGCGGCTGTTGATGCCTCGTCAACAACCGTCAGTTCAGGCGTGCTTACACCCGCTCGCGCATGGCTGCGTACGACGTCGAGCACATCCGGCTCGGCGATCAGTACGTCGGCGCGCGCGAGCGCCTCGACGGCGCGCAGTGTCAGCAGTCCGGGGTCGCCGGGTCCGGCGCCGAGGAAAGTGACGTGCCCGTGTGCCGAGAACGTCGAGGATGCATTGGCGGTGGGGCTCAAAGTGCTCGCTCCCCCATAAGACCGGCCGCACCCTTGGCGAGCATCTCGGACGCGAGTTCGCGACCGAGCGCGATGGCGTCGCCGTGCGACGTGGGTACGGGACCGGTGGTGGACAGCTGCACCAGCGTCGAGCCGTCGGTCGTGCCGACGACGCCGCGCAGGCGCATCTCAGTGACAACCTGTCCGTCGGCCAGCAGGTCGGCCAGCGCACCCACAGGTGCGGAGCAGCCGGCCTCCAGGGCGGCGAGCAGGGAACGCTCGGCGGTCACGGCGGCCCGGGACTCCGGGTCGTCGAGCTCGGCGAGTGCGGCGGCGAGGTCCGCGTTGACCGCGGCGCACTCGATCGCCAGGGCCCCCTGGCCGGGGGCGGGCAGGACGAAGTCGACCGACAGGAAGTCGGTGACCTCGTCGGTCCTGCCGAGGCGGTTGAGCCCGGCCGCGGCAAGCACCACGGCGTCCAGCTCCCCGCTGCGTACATATCCGATCCGGGTGTCGACGTTGCCGCGGATCGGCACGGTCTCTATGGCCATGCCGTGGCTGCGGGCGTAGGCGTTGAGCTGCGCCATCCTGCGCGGCGAGCCGGTACCGATGCGAGCGCCGGACGGCATCTCGGCGAAGGTCAGGCCGTCGCGGGCCACCAGCGCGTCCCGCGGGTCCTCACGCAGCGGCACGGCCGCGAGCGTCAGGTCGACGGGCTGCCCGGTGGGCAGGTCCTTCAGCGAGTGAACGGCGAAGTCGACTTCGTCCCGCAGCAGGGCGTCCCGCAATGCGGTGACGAAGACCCCCGTACCGCCGATCTGTGCGAGAGCCTCACGGGAGGTGTCCCCGTACGTGGTGATCTCGACAAGCTCAACGGCACGGCCGGTCAACTGGCGCACCGCCTGAGCCACTTGCCCGGACTGGGCCATGGCCAGCGCGCTGCGCCTGGTCCCGAGCCTCAGTGGCCTTTCGGCCCTCTCGGTCATACTCGCCCTCGGTTCTTGACATCGGCGTCATTCATGTCGGCCCGGCTGACGGAGGCGACCGTCTCCGGGTCGAGGTCGAAGAGTGTCCGCAGCGCGTCCGCGTACCCGGCACCGCCGGGCTCGCTGGCGAGCTGCTTCACCCGCACGGTGGGCGCGTGCAGGAGCTTGTCGACGACGCGGCGCACCGTCTGGGTGATCTCGGCGCGCTCCTTGTCGTCCAGGTCGGGAAGACGGCCTTCGAGCCGAGCGACTTCACCGGCGACGACGTCTGCCGCCATGGTGCGCAGGGCGACGACGGTCGGCGTGATGTGCGCGGCACGCTGGGCGGCGCCGAAGGCGGCGACTTCGTCGGAGACTATGCCGCGCACCTGGTCCACGTCGGCGGCCATGGGGGCGTCGGCGGAGGCCTCGGCGAGCGACTCGATGTCGACGAGCCGGACCCCGGCGAGCCGGTGGACGGCGCCGTCGATGTCCCGCGGCATGGCCAGATCGAGCAGCGCGAGCCGCACGCGGGCGGTGCGGGTCACCCGGTCGGCCGCTACGACGACGCTGCGGGCGGCCCGGTCCGCGTTGTCGACCCAGGCCCCGTGCTGCGCAAAGTCCTCGGCGTGCAGCTGGTCCAGCCCCACGGGGCAACCTTCGGCGAGCTCGCTGCTGTCGGCACGCCCGCTGGGGGTCCCCCCACGCCCTCCGGGCGTAGGGGGAGTGTCCTCACTCGCCGGACGGGCTGGAACACCGGCCGAGCGGTCCGCGATACGCCCGTCCCTCGCCGCCATCGCCGCGAGGCGGGCCACCAGGCTGCCGTCCGGGGCGCGCAGGTCGTCCCGCGTCTGTGGGGCGGACGGGACCGCGAGTGCCGCCGCGACCGATTCCGCCGTCAGGACCAGCCCCGTCGCACCCGTGCACGACACCGCCACATCGGCACGTGTCAGCTCGTCGGCAACGGAGGCCATCGTCACCGCGCGCACCGTCATCCCGCCCGGCTCGTTCAGCACCGCGGCCAGCCGCTCCGCGCGCTCCAGCGTCCGGTTGGCGATGACAAGTTCACGTACGCCCAGCCGCGCCAGCGTCGTCGCGGCCAGCGAGGACATCGAGCCCGCGCCGATGACCAGCACCCGCTTGCCCGCGGCCCAGCCCTCCACGTCCGCGCCGTCCGCCAGCTGCTCCAGGCCGAACGTGACGAGCGACTGCCCCGCCCGGTCGATTCCGGTCTCGCTGTGCGCGCGCTTGCCGACGCGCAGCGCCTGCTGGAAGAGGTCGTTGATCAGCCGGCCCGCGGTGTGCAGGTCCTGCCCGAGCGCGAGCGCGTCCTTGATCTGCCCGAGGATCTGTCCCTCGCCGACGACCATGGAGTCGAGCCCGCACGCCACCGAGAAGAGGTGGTGGACGGCCCGGTCCTCGTAGTGCACATAGAGATACGGAGTGAGCTCCTCGAGCCCGACCCCGCTGTGCCGCGCCAGCAGCGTCGACAGCTCGGCGACACCCGCGTGGAACTTGTCCACGTCCGCGTACAGCTCGATGCGGTTGCACGTGGCAAGCACCGCGGCCTCCGCCGCAGGCTCCGCGGCCAGCGTGTCCTGGAGCAGCTTGATCTGTGTGTCCGCGGCCAGCGAGGCCCGCTCCAGCACGCTCACCGGCGCACTGCGGTGGCTCAGTCCGACGACCAGAAGGCTCATGCCGGCATCACGGCGGGCATGTCCCCGTCCGGTCCCTTCCGGCCTGCCGCGGCCTCGGCCTCCTCGCCGGCCTTCCGCTGCTCGTGGAAGGCGAGGATCTGCAGCTCGATCGAGAGGTCGACCTTGCGCACATCCACGCCGTCGGGCACGGAGAGGACGGTGGGGGCGAAGTTGAGGATGGAGGTGACGCCGGCCGCGATCAGGCGTTCGCACACCTGCTGCGCCGCGCCGGCGGGCGTCGAGATGACGCCGATCGACACTCCGTTGTCGCTGATGATCTTCTCGAGCTCATCGGTGTGCTGGACGGAAATCCCGGCCACCGGCTTCCCGGCCATCGTGGGGTCCGCGTCGATCAGCGCGGCGACCCGGAAGCCACGCGAGGCGAATCCGCCGTAGTTGGCGAGCGCGGCGCCGAGGTTACCGATGCCGACGATGACGACCGGCCAGTCCTGGGTCAGGCCCAGTTCGCGGGAGATCTGGTAGACGAGGTACTCCACGTCGTAGCCGACGCCCCGCGTCCCGTAGGAGCCGAGGTAGGAGAAGTCCTTGCGCAGCTTCGCGGAGTTGACCCCGGCCGCGGCCGCGAGCTCCTCGGACGAGACCGTGGGCACGGACCGCTCGGACAGGCCGGTCAGGGCGCGCAGGTACAGCGGAAGCCGGGCGACGGTGGCCTCGGGGATTCCTCGGCTACGGGTCGCCGGTCGGTGATTTCGGCCAGTTGCCACGGTGCTCCTGCGGGATGAGCGAAGCTCTAGGCGGTCGTATGTCCAAGGACCGCCCCGTCGAATGCAGGCTATGTCTTTGTGAACGCGTGCACAAAGATGGTGTCCGTTTTGTCCGCGCAAAGTGACCGGGGTCACGCGATTCGGGCGCGCGATCCAGGAACCACGAACCGCACCGGTCCGTTCAAGACGCGAAGGGGGCAAAGCCGCACACGCTCCTTACGAATACGCCCCCGAGACAGCCCACTGTGCCCTGTCCCCATGGCGTCCCGATAGAGTCGGGCCCGCCGGAGAAATCCCAGCAAAACGGCCATGATGGTGACGAACTTTCCGGTTTACGCCCCCAGCGCGCGTCGCAGCCGCCCGGCGTCCACACGCCAGAAGGTGTGCTGCTCCCCGTCGACCAGGACAACCGGAATCTGCTCCCAGTACGCCCGGTGCAGCGCCTCGTCCTGAGTGATGTCCTTCTCCTCCCAGGACGCACCCGTCTCGGTGCACACCTCCTCGATCACGACCCGCGCGTCGTCACAGAGGTGACACCCCGGCTTCCCGATCAGCGTCACCACGCGCTCGCCGGCCTTCTTCTTCGTACGCCGCAACACAGGACTCATGCAGCCATTCTCCGCCCGCGCCCGCGCGATGCGGCGCCCAGTCCCGTACGTACGGAATCACCCGTTTAACAGAGCGGTCGCGGAGAGTTCACGCCATGGCATCCCGGCGTGTCGGGAAGTGCCGAACGGACTGGCTATGCTCACGACATGGCCGCATTGGGATGGCTCACCCCCCGTAGACGCTCCGCCACCGCGCGGAGCGTGCTCGCAGGCGAGGCAGCAGCCGAGGCAGCGCGTAAGTCGTCGCAGCAACTCGAGGCGCTCGATGCACTCGAGGCGCGGGACGGTACTGCCCCGGCCGGCGAACCGGAGTTCCCCGTGGCCGGGGACGACCGGGCCGCAGCCTTCTTCGACCTCGACAACACCGTGATGCAGGGCGCCGCGATCTTCCACTTCGGCCGCGGCCTGTACAAGCGGAAGTTCTTCCAGCGCCGCGAACTGGCCCGGTTCGCCTGGCAGCAGACGTGGTTCCGGCTCGCCGGCGTCGAGGACCCGGAGCATATGCAGGACGTCCGCGAGTCCGCCCTGTCCATCGTCAAGGGCCACCGCGTCTCCGAGCTGATGAGCATCGGCGAGGAGATCTACGACGAGTACATGGCCGACCGCATCTGGCCCGGCACCCGCGCCCTCGCCCAGGCGCACCTCGACGCGGGCCAGAAGGTCTGGCTGGTGACCGCGGCTCCGGTGGAGACCGCGACGATCATCGCCCGCCGCCTCGGCCTGACCGGCGCGCTGGGCACCGTCGCCGAGTCGGTGGACGGCGTGTACACCGGCAAGCTGGTGGGCGAGCCGCTGCACGGCCCCGCCAAGGCCGAGGCCGTGCGCGCGCTGGCCGCCGCCGAGGGCCTGGACCTGACCCGCTGCGCGGCGTACAGCGACTCGCACAACGACATCCCGATGCTTTCGCTGGTCGGGCATCCGTACGCCATCAACCCGGACACCAAGCTCCGCAAGCACGCACGTGCGCTCGAATGGCGGCTGCGTGACTACCGGACGGGCCGCAAGGCCGCCAAGGTCGGCATCCCGGCCGCGGCCGGCGTGGGCGCCATCGCGGGCGGGACCGCCGCCGCGGTCGCCCTGCACCGCCGCCGCCGCTGACGACGCGCCGCCACTGGCCCCTCGGCCGCTGCCCCCTCGGCCGACGCCGAGGCGGACGACGCGCCGAGGGCCAATCCGGGCCCCTTACCCCGAGCAGGGCCCCCGGCCAGTCCTGATGCCGCCGGCCGGGCACAACTCACCGCGCGACAAGACAGATCGTGACGCAATTCGATCAACAAGCGCTCACAAAGTGTTACTTGATGCGCCGCAGAGGCGTAAGAGAAGCGACGGAAACGACGATTTGGGCAACTGGGTGTAGCACTGCCTGTACGAAGCGTTATTCTCCTCAGACGCATGACGGATCTCACCAGTCATCACGACGGGTGAATGATCCCGCACTGCACGTGATGGAAGCTCTGCCTCTGGGAGTCCCGTGTACCCACACGTCGGGGTTGACGCCTCGGGCCTGGCTACGCTGCGCGCAACGGTCCTCGACCACATGCGCGGCTTCGTCCCCACCGCGTACGCCGTCCCCGCATTCGCCACGCCCCGCCTTGCCGTAAGCGGCCCTGCCGCCCCCTGCTACGCCCTGGCCGACGGCATCGAGAAGGTGCCGGGGCGCAGCGCCGTCGTTGAGGGGCGGAGGTCGGGCGGCGGGCGGGATGTCGGCAGACGGGGCAGCCGGGGCGGCTCCGGCGCCTCGACCACCGCCCGCCGGCCCAGCGCCGACAGCGACAGCGCCCGCATGATGGACCTGGTCGAGCGCGCCCAGGCGGGCGAGGCCGACGCTTTCGGCCGTCTCTACGACCAGTACAGCGACACCGTCTATCGCTATATCTACTACCGCGTTGGCGGCAAGGCGACGGCGGAGGACCTCACCAGCGAGACCTTCCTGCGCGCCCTGCGCCGTATCTCCACCTTCACCTGGCAGGGCCGCGACTTCGGCGCCTGGCTGGTCACGATCGCCCGCAATCTGGTGGCCGACCACTTCAAGTCCAGCCGCTTCCGGCTGGAAGTGACCACCGGCGAAATGCTCGACGCCAACGAGGTCGAGCGCAGCCCCGAAGACTCCGTCCTGGAATCCCTGTCAAACGCCGCGCTGCTGGAAGCGGTCCGCAAGCTCAACCCTCAGCAGCAGGAGTGCGTGACCCTGCGCTTCCTGCAGGGCCTCTCGGTCGCCGAGACGGCCAGGGTGATGGGCAAGAACGAGGGCGCGATCAAGACCCTCCAGTACCGGGCTGTGCGTACCCTCGCCCGGCTCCTCCCCGACGACGCCCGCTGACTCCTCTCAACTCACAATCGGTGACGCCTTGATGACGCACTGGTCCGATCATCTTTCGCGCGTAACCCAAGTGCCGCGACGCTCGTTGTGCGGGATGCAGGCTCCCTGTGGTCACGCCATGCCCACAGCCACTCACTCGATCGTGTGGATGTGCTCAAGGCGTGCAACCTTCCGGACCCCCAGGGGAGTCGATCGTCATGACGAGAGGAGGTGCCGCCAGTGATCGGACAAGTTTCGGCGCACCGGCGGGCGAACGCCTTCGCCCAGGCCTTGGAAGACCAGGCGGCCGAGCAGCCCACGGAATCGGTCGAACCGACCGAGCACGGACGGCTGTTGGCCCTGGCGAACGGTCTCGGCGAGCTGCCGAAGCCGGAGCTGGACCCCGAGGTCAAGGTGGTGCAGCGAGCACAGCTCGTGGCTGCCATGGAAGAGATGTTCGCCTCGGGAGGTGCGTCCGCGGGCTCTACGGTGCCCGGGCAACGGACCACCGGCCGAGGCGCTCATCGGGCCTCCCGGCTCCGGAAATTGCGCCCGCGCTCCCGCTGGACGAAGGGGATCGCAGCCGGCGGTCTCACCGTCGGCGTCGCCGCGGGGGCCTTCGGCGGAGTGGCTGCCGCCAGTTCCGAGGCTCTTCCAGGTGACTCGCTGTACGGGCTGAAGCGTGGCATGGAAGATTTCAAGCTCGGCATGGCGGACGACGACTCCGACCGCGGCGGGCTCTACCTCGACCAGGCATCCAACCGCCTCAGCGAGGCCCGCCGCCTCATGGAGCGCGGCCGGGCGGGCGACATGGACCACGAGTCGCTCGGCGAGGTCCGCCGCGCGCTCAACGGCATGCGGCACGACGCCAGCGAGGGACACCGTCTGCTGAGCGCGGCGTACGAACGGGACGGCTCGCTCGGACCGATGGCAACGCTCAATTCGTTCTCCCGGTCCCACCGCGACGCGTGGAACGGGCTCCGCGACCGGCTGCCGGTCCAGCTGACCGACGTCGGCGACGAGGTGAACTCCGTCTTCGACGCCATAGACCAGGAGGTCGGCCCACTGGAGTCGCTGCTGCCCCGGGCCCCGGGGAAGGGCCGCGGCTCCCAGCAGTCCGGCACGGCCACGCAGGACTCCGGCCGGACCTCGGGCCCTGGGCTTACGACACCGTCCGCAAGCGGCACCGGCGACAACCGCCCCGGCGAGGTCGGCCGGCCGCACCCGTCCGGTTCGGGCACCACGGCGGACGAGGGCCTGCTCGGCGGGAACACGGGCGGCCTGTTCGAGACCCCGGCGAACGGCGCGTCACCGTACCCGTCCGGCAAGAACTCCACGCCGCCGCAGCCGGATGTCACGATCCCGCCGCTGCTGCCGGGGATCCTGCCGGGGCTTGACTTCGACAGCGAGGACGACCAGTAAGTAAGCCAGTACATGGGTGAGGGCGGCTGCTCCCAGAAGGAGCAGTCGCCCTCACCCATGTCTCAGAAGAACAGGTCTCAGAAGAACAGGGGTCTCAGAAGAACACCGAGCGGCGCTGCACCAGCAACTTGTACAGCGTGTGCTGGATCTGCTCCCGCACCTGATCCGTCAGGTTGAACATCAGCATCGGATCCTCCGCCGCCTCCGGCGGATACCCGTCCGTCGGGATCGGCTCGCCGAACTGGATCGTCCACTTCGTCGGCAGCGGCACCGCACCCAGCGGCCCAAGCCACGGGAACGTCGGCGTGAGCGGGAAGTACGGGAAGCCCAGCAGCCGCGCCAGCGTCTTCGCGTTGCCGAGCATCGGGTAGATCTCCTCCGCCCCGACGATCGAGCACGGCACAATCGGCGCCCCCGCCCGCAGCGCCGTCGACACAAAGCCGCCGCGCCCGAACCGCTGAAGCTTGTAACGGTCGCTGAACGGCTTGCCGATGCCCTTGAAGCCCTCCGGCATCACCCCGACCACCTCGCCGCGCTGCAGCAGCCGCTCCGCGTCCTCTGAGCACGCCAGCGTGTGCCCGGCCTTGCGGGCCAGTTCGTTGACCACGGGAAGCATGAAGACCAAGTCGGCGGCAAGCAGCCGCAGATGCCGGTTCGCCGGATGGTTGTCGTGGACGGCGACCTGCATCATCAGCCCGTCCAGCGGCAGCGTCCCCGAGTGGTTCGCCACCACCAGCGCCCCGCCGTCCGACGGGATGTTCTCGATGCCCTTCACTTCGACCCGGAAGTACTTCTCGTACAGCGGCCGGACCATCGACATCAGGACCTGGTCGGTGAGCTCCTTGTCGTAACCGAACTCGTCGACCTCGTAGTCACCGGTGATCCGTCGGCGCAGGAATGCCAGACCGCCCGCGATCCGCCGCTCCCAGCCGGCGCTCCCGCCCACCCGCTCCTGGACCGTCGGCGGCTCCTGGCCAATCGATTCGGCAGCCCGCACCACCCCCTGCGCAGGGACGGGGCTGACCGGAACCTCGCGTACGGCCGCGGGCTCGGCCTTCCGGCGACTGCCCCCCGCGGGGCGCCGCCGCGCCGATCGCTGCGCGCTGCCGCGCGAACGGTCGTCGTCGAACGGAATGACCTTGGCGTCCGCCATCGTTGGCTGCGCTCCTTATTCGGCGTCGCTCTGAGTCGTCTGAGTCGTCTTGGTGGTCTGGGTGGTGGCAGCCATCTGCCCGGCTGTCGTACGGGCATGCACACCGCCCACGAAGGGCAGCGCCGCCGCCACCTGGTCCACCGCCCTCGCGAGGGTCTCCGGCGGCAGCAGCCCCGGACCCCGGCTGCGGGCGAAGTCCGCGAAGGTCTCCGCGGTCGTGTACTTCGGGTCGAAGCCCAGTGTTTCGCGCATCTGCGATGTGCTCACCACCCGCCCGTGCGTGAGCAGCCGGATCTGCTCGGGCGAGAAGTCCGTGATGCCGACCGTACGCAGCGCGGAGCCGACCCAGGTGACAGCGGGCAGCAGCACCGGCATCGTCGGCCGCCCCAGCCGCCGTGAGCACTGCGAGAGCAGCAGCACGCCGTCGCCCGCGACATTGAACGTGCCGCTGTTGAGCGTCCCGCGCCGCGGCTCGTGCAGAGCGATCCGCAGCACGTCGATCACATCGTCCTCGTGAACGAACTGCAGCCGCGGGTCGTAGCCGAAGACGGTCGGCATGACGGGCAGCGAGAAGAACTCGGCGAGCGGGGAGTCCGCGCACGGCCCGAGGATGTTCGCGAAGCGCAGCACGCACACCGCGACGTCGGGCCGCCGCCGGGCGAAGCCGCGTACGTACCCCTCGACCTCCACCGCGTCCTTCGCGAAGCCGCCGCTCGGCAGGGACTTGGGCGGGGTTGTCTCGGTGAAGACGGCGGGGTCGCGGGGCGCGGAGCCGTACACGCTCGTACTGGACTTGATCACCAGCCGCTTGACGGTCGGCGACTTCTGGCAGGCGCCGAGCAGCTGCATGGTGCCGATGACGTTGGTCTCCTTGACCGTCGTACGGCCGCCGGCGCCGAGCGGCGTACCGGTGACGTCCATGTGCACAACGGTGTCGACGGCGTACTCGGCCAGCACCCGCGCTATCGCGGGCTGGCGGATGTCCGCGCGGACGAAGTCGGCCCCGCCCAGATGATGCTGGGGCCCCACCGCGTCGACGCCGATCACCCGGTCCACCTCGGGATCCCGCTGGATGCGTCGTACGAGACGGCCTCCGAGCTGCCGGGCCACTCCGGTGACGAGCACGACCTTCCCCAAGACCAGCGCCTTCCCATAGGTCCGCCTAGGTCCACCTTTACGCGTCACCGTAGCGGTTCGGTGTTGCGCTGTGATGACCGCGCGGCGCACTTTTGCCGGCGTCGCAGAAATGGACGCAAAAATAGGTCACCACAACACCGCGGCCCTCCCACCGTGCTGGTGGAAGGGCCGCGGCGACACGTACAGCCTGTCGCTTACTTCTTGTTACGACGCTGAACGCGGGTGCGCTTGAGCAGCTTGCGGTGCTTCTTCTTCGCCATCCGCTTGCGCCGCTTCTTGATAACAGAGCCCACGACTACCCTCGCTCACTTCTCTTCACTCGGTGCGGGGCGTCTGGGCCCACACGACCTACGTCGGCCTAGCCTACCTGCCGCCGAGTGAGGGACGTAATCCGAGGGGAACCGACCGGCTCCGACTACGCGGATTCCACCCCCACGAAGGATTCGCGGAGGTACTCGTGAACCGCTTGCTCCGGAACCCGGAAGGACCTGCCCACCCGGATCGCCGGCAGATGACCGCTGTGCACCAAGCGGTACACGGTCATCTTCGACACTCGCATCACCGAGGCGACTTCCGCCACGGTAAGGAACTTGACCTCGTTGAGAGGCCTCTCGCTGCCAGCAGCCATGACCCACCTGTACCTTCCGCACCCGACGCACACCGGCTTCCCCTCCGGTGACTCTTCGTCGCTGTGCGCTCACTCCCCAGACTAGGGGCGGGTGATGCGAGTGGGGAAGAGGAGCAGCCATCGGCCGCCTACTGTGACAGACACGCTCGATTGAGTACATAGCGAGTAAGCGGTCGGTAGTAATCAGACCGCACAGCGTCATCAAGCGGAACGGCTACGGACACCCGCCCCTCGGCCTCGCCGACGAACAGCGCGGGATCGTCCGTATCGGCCAGGCCGATGGCCTCAATCCCCAGCTGACCTGCCCCGCAGACCCAGCCATGGTCCCCGACGACCAGCTCGGGCAGCGGCCCTCCGCACTCCGCGACGCCCTCCAGGGCAGCCCGAACCGGGAGCGGTGAGTGGGTGTGTGCGCCGGTCCCACTGCCGGCGCCCCGTGCGCCGGGTTCCCGCATCAGCGCGACTCCTCGTGCGTACTCAAGGTTGTACGTGCGTACGCCGAACCGGGTCGTTATGTCGACACATCGCCCCTGCGCGGGTGTGAGTACGAGACACCCTGCCGCCGACAAAGCGTCTGCCAGCCCGGCGTAGAAGCCGAGCAGCCGATGCGGATGCCCGGTCCCGAACAGCACGGCACCGCGCCGCGCGGCCACCTCCCCAAGCCGTTCGGCAAACGCGACGAGCCCGCTCAACGTCCGCTCCGGATCGATGACATCGGGCCCTGCGGTGTGGTGGGGGTCGTCCGAAACACCGCACTTGTCGGCCATCAGCGCGATCAAGTCCCGCTCGCCCCAGTCCCATTCGGGATCGAGCCCGAGGGTGACGCGGGGATCCCTGGCTGCGAAGAGCCGATAGCTGCGCAGACTCTCCTCCCGCGACGTGGCCACGGGCCCGGCCAGCCGTGCAGCGAGGAGATGCGCACGTAACGCTCCGGTACTCAACACGCTGCTGATGCTCCCGCACGGCTCTGATCCGACGGGCCAAAAGGCTGGATACGCCGCACAGTTGGCGTAACGGCACTGGGCACCCCGCACAGCGCCACCCGCCGGGTCCCGTAGTGCGACGGGGAAACCGCGGCGCGCAGCAGCCGCGCACCGCCAGGGACGTGGGGATCAAGGGCGGGCAGGTGGGGTCAACCCCCCGGGGTCCGGGGCGGAGCCCCGGTTCGGGAACGGGCGGGGCGGGGAATCGCCCCGCGCACCGGCACCCGCCCACACCGCCAACGTCCGCACCGCGAACGTCCGCACCGCACAGACGCCGGCACCGCACAGACGCCGGCAACCAGGACCCGGGACCCGTACCGCAGACCCCGCCGCCGGGGACCCGCCCCGCGGACCTCCGGGACCCGTACCGCGCCCCCTACGCCAACAACCCCCGCAGCGGAAACACCGCCCGCCGCGTAGCCAGCACCGCCTGATCAACCCGATCCGCCGGGTCGTACCCCTCCTCCCACCCCCGCCACACCGGCTCCAGCCCATCCGTCATCCGCCCCGGCGCCACCCGCCGCGTCCGCGCATACACCGCATCCCGCCACGACGACGGAATCACCGACTCCGGCTCCACCGGCGCGTGCCCCGCGATCCCCACCAAGTGCGTCCACGACCGCGGCACCACTTCCACCACTTCGTACCCGCCGCCCCCCAGGGCGACCCAGCGCCCCCCGTCCACGTACTCATGCGCCAACGCGTGACAAGAGGCCTGCACCACCCGCTGCGCATCCAACGACACCGCCAGATGCGCCAGCGGATCCTCGAAGTGCGTATCGGCCCCGTGCTGCGTCACCAGCGCCTGCGGCCGGAAGTTCGCCAGCAACTCCGGCACCACCGCGTGAAACGCCCGCAGCCACCCCGCGTCCCCCGTCCCGGCCGGCAGCGCCAGATTCACCGCACTGCCCTCGCCCGCCCCCGGCGCACCCGTCTCCTCGGGCCACCCCGTCCCCGGAAAGAGCGTCCGCGGATGCTCATGCAGCGACACCGTCAGCACCCGCGGGTCGTCCCAGAACGTCGCCTGCACCCCGTCGCCGTGATGCACATCGACGTCCACATACGCGACCCGCTCCGCCCCCAGCTCCAGCAGCCGGGCGATGGCCAGCGACGCGTCGTTGTAGATGCAAAACCCTGCCGCCGAACCCGGCATCGCATGGTGCAGCCCGCCCGCGAAGTTCACCGCGTGCGTCGCCTCCCCGCGCCACACCGCCTCCGCAGCCCCCACCGACTGCCCCGCGATCAGCGCCGACGCCTCATGCATCCCCACGAACGCCGGGTCGTCCATCGTCCCCAGCCCGTACGCCTGGTCCGCCGCCCGCGGATCCGCCGACGCCGCCCGCACCGCCGCCACATAGTCCTCGCGGTGTACGAGCCGGAGCGTCGAGTCCCCGGCCGGCTTGGCGGCCACCACATCCAGGGCACGATCAAGCCCGTACGCCCGCACCAACTCCATGGTCAGCGCAAGCCGCACCGGATCCATCGGATGGCCGTTCCCGAAGTCATACTTCGTTACCGCCTCGTCCCACATCAACAACCCGCGGCCGCTCATGTCCGACACCGTATCCGGCTTGTTGCATCTCGAACGAACGGGCATACCGCAACGTCACAAGCACCAACACCATCGGCACGACCATCGCCCAGCGATAGCTCCACACATCCCCGAGCGCCCCCACAAGCGGCGAGCCGACCAGAAACCCCACGTAGTTGAAGACATTCAGCCGCGCCACAGCCGCATCACTCGCCCCAGGACCGCCGCTCTCCACAGCCAGCCGCCCCGCCGCCGCGAACGTCTGCGGCACGATCACACACAGCCCGAGCCCCAGCATGGTGAACCCGAGAATCCCCACCCAGGCCCCCGGCGCCACGGCCACCACTCCGAACCCGGCCGCCGCGAGCACGGTCCCGCACCGCACGACCGCCACCGCCCCGAACCGACGCACCCCAAGATCCCCGACGGCCCGCCCGAGCAGCGTCGTGACCATATAGGCGTTGTACGGAACGGTCGCGAGCTCCTCCGAACTCCCCAGCACGTCCTGCAGATACTTCGCGCTCCAATTCGAGACGGTCGAGTCCCCGATGTACGCGAAGGTCATGACCAGACAGAGCGGCAGCAACAGCTTGAAGGCGACCCCCTGCCCCTCCAAAGCCCCTTTACGCGCCGCTTCCCCGGCCCGCTCGCCACCCCGCTCCCCGTCCCGCTCCCCGTCCACGTACCACCGGCTCCCGACCAGCGCCGCCGGCAACAGCACACCGGCCACCGGCAGATACGACACGAGCAGCGACAGATCCCAGTGCGCCCCGACCCACGCGAACGAGGCCCCGGCGATTCCACCCAGGCTGTACGCCGCATGGAAGCCCAGCATGATGCTTCGCCCGTACGCCCGCTGCAGGCTCACCCCGAGCATGTTCATGGACGCATCCAGCGCCCCCACCGCCAGCCCGAACACGCCCAGCGCGAGCGCCACTTGCCATACTTCGCTCCCGGCCGCGACCCCGAGCAGCGCCAGAACCACGAGCGGCTGGGCCCACCGCAGCACGACACTCGGCGCGATCCGCTTCACCAGGCGTTCGGTGACCACACTCGCCACCCCGGCGAGTACGGGCACGGCCGCCAGAAACGCGGGCAGCAGCCCGTCAGATATCCCGTACCGGTCCTGGATGGCGGGGATACGCGTCACGAGCAGCGCGAAGGCCACTCCCTGCGCGAAGAAACTCAACGCCAAGGAGGCCCGACCATGCCGCAACCGCGCATCTGTCATGGCCGCACAGCGTAGGCCGCTCAAATACTCATGGGTAGATAGATCACGCAAGCAATGCGGGCAACTCCGCCATGGCCCCGAAGTACCCCTTGGCCCCGTCCAGTTTCTCGGTCGGCGTCATCGCCGTGAACGCGTACACATCCATCCCCGCCGCCCTGGCCGCCGCCACCCCGAGGGGACTGTCCTCCACAACCACACACCGCTCCGGTGCGACCCCCATCCGCTCTGCGGCATGCAGAAACAGATCCGGCGCCGGCTTCCCTCGCCCCACATCCTGCGCACTGAAGACCGTCCCATCCTCGAACCACCGGTCAAGACCGGTCTTCCGGTGCCCGACCCGGATCCGCGCATGACTCCCTGACGACGCGACGCAGTACGACACCCCGTCCGCGACCAGCTTCTCCAGCACCTCCGTCACGCCGTCCACGGCGACCAACTCCCGCTCGAAGGCGGCAAAGACGCGAGCATGCAGAGTGTCGTCGAAGTCCACGGGCAACGACTGCCCGGTCCGCTCCTTCACCAGATCGTGTACCCGGTGCACAGCGGCCCCCATGTAGTCACGAATGGACTCTTCGTATGAGGTGGGGTGCCCGAGCTCGGTGAGGTAGTCGGCCAGGATGGCGTTGGAGATGGGCTCGCTGTCGACGAGCACACCATCGTTGTCGAAGATCACAAGGTCGTAGCGCATGCTTGGACCCTAAACGCAGAAAAGCCCCGCACCAAAATGGTGCGGGGCTTTCCCACAATGATTGTTCGGCGGCGTCCTACTCTCCCACAGGGTCCCCCCTGCAGTAC